>CALGTB010000326.1 GCA_937902285.1 uncultured Actinomycetes bacterium
GGCAAGCCGCGGGATCGTGATGAGGCAGCCCACCGCGAGCACGAAGCCGGGCGCACCCCCGACGAGCAGCAGCGCGCCGAGCGCGGCGCACGCTGTGGCGAGCCCGGTGGCCGACGTCATCCCCATGCCCCTCCGTTGCGGCGCGTCCCGTCGCACGCGGGGCACCAGGCCGCGGGCGCGCGCGGGCGAGCCCGGGGGCATCCACACCCAGGCCGCCGCCCCGACCAGCAGCACGGCGAGGGCGCTCACAGCAGTCGCTCGACCGAGGCGGCGATCCGTCCGGTCCAGACAGCACCCAGCACCGTCAGGGAAAGGCCGAGGGTCAGGCACACCAGCCCGGGCCCTGTCGTCAGCAGCCATGCCAGGGGATCCGAGCCGAGCATCATGCCGAAGCCCAGGCCGACGAGCGGGAGCAGCGCGAGAAGGCGCGCCGTGGCGCGTGGCCCCGCGAGCTCGGCCTCGAGGTCGACGCGCACGGACTCGGCGTCGCGGGCCGCCGCCGCCAGCCGTGCGACCGCCGCTGCGAACCCGGTTCCGGTGACCGTCGACACCGTCCAGCACGCGGCCAGCTGCCTCACCACGGGTCGGGCCGACGCATCGTGGCGGAGGGCGCCCGCGACGTCCTCGCCGAGCCGGATCGCGGCGGCGGTCGCGGGCCACACCGACGGCTCGCCCCCCGACGAGAGCAGGGCGGGGAGAGGCGGCTGCCCGGCCTCGAGCTCGGCTGCAAGGGCACCGAGGGCCTGCACGGTGCGGGCCCGTTCGCGTGCGGCCCTGCGTCGGGCCGCGGGACCGAGCGAGGCCCGGACGCGATGCCAGGCCCGGCGGGCCGGCTCCCCGCGCGGGCCATGCGGCTCCGCGGAGCCGAGGACGTGGCCGCCACGCCTCGGCGGCAGCACCCACCACGCGGCCAGGCCAACGAGCACCGCGCCGATCAGGGCCGTCACGGCGGAACGTCGATCCGCTCGCGCAGCCGCGTCGATCCCTCCGCCTCCGTCATGACGCCATCGACCAGCAGCAGCGCCGGCACGGAGCGGACGACGCCCGACCCGTCGCGCTGCATCACGTGGATCCCGGTGACCCGACGGACGGAGTCACGTCCGCGATGCAGGTGGATGACCGCGTCGATCCCTGCGGCCACCAGCGCATGCACCGCCAGCCGGTCGAGACCGGCCATGAGTCCCAGCGCCTCCAGCCGGGCGGGCACGTCGGCCGCCGAGTTGGCGTGAATGGTGCCGCACCCGCCCTCATGCCCGGTGTTCATCGATGCCAGCAGCTCGACCACCTCCGCACCACGTACCTCACCCACGACGATGCGGTCGGGTCGCATGCGCAGGGCCTGGCGGACGAGGTCGCGCAGCGTCACGGCGCCGCTCCCCTCGACGTTGCTCGTGCGGGCCTGCAGGCTGACGACGTGCGGGTGCCTCGGGGTGAGCTCGGTGGAGTCCTCGACGACGACCAGGCGCTCGGCCTCCGGCACCAGTCCGAGCATCGTCGACAGGATGGTGGTCTTCCCGCTGCCCGTGCCGCCGCAGACGAGGAACGCGAGCCGGCCGCGGATGATCGCGGTGAGCCACCCGGCCGTGGCCTCGTCCATCGTGTCCCGCGCAATGAGGTCGTCGAGAGAGAAGGCGCGACGGCGCGGGACCCGGATCGAGATGAGGGTGCCGTTCACGGAGACCGGGGGCAGCACGCAGTGCAGCCGCGCCCCGCCCGCCAGGCGCGCATCGACGAAGGGGCAGGCCTCGTCGAGCCGCCGGCCCGCGGAGGCCGCGAGCCGCTGCGCCAGGCGGCGCACGTCGTCCTCGGAGCCGAACCGCACGTCGGCGCGCTCGAGCCCGCGGCCCCGGTCGACCCAGACGTCTCCCGGACCGTTCACGATGACATCGGTGACCTCCTGCTCCCGCAGGACCGGCTCGAGAGGGCCGGCCCCGGTGAGCTCATGCCGGAGGGTGCGCACCAGGTCGAGCACCGCGTCGTCGCCCAGCACCAGGCCCTCGGCGCGCAGAGCCGCGGCCACCCGCGCCGGAGTCGCCTCCGACTGCTGCAGGACAAGTCGCGACCGGACCCGGTCGGCCAGGGCCGGCGTCACGCCGCACTGCCCCGGGCCTCGACGATTGCGGGGAGCACCTCGGCGCAGGCCCGCCCGTAGGCATCGCGCGCCACGGGAGGCTCGCCCTCCTCCGCACGGGCACTGACCGCGCGGCTGAACGGAAGCCGGCCGACGACCGGCCTGCCCAGGTCGGCGAGCACCGCGTCATCGGTGACGCCCCCCGGCGCGCTGCGCACGACCAGGGACGGCAGGGCCGAGCGACCCTGCAGGACGTCGATGACCCGCAACGCCGCCGCGGCCGCACGCACGCGGTTCGTCATCACCAGCAGCGTCTCGTCGGCGCGGCCGAGCACGACATCGGCGGCCGGGTCAGGGCACCGGGGCAGGTCGACGACGACGAGGTCGTAGCCGCGCACACCCGCATCGATGACGGCCGACATGCTCGCGGCGCCGGCCGCGAGTGGTCCGGTGCGACCCCACGACAGGACGTGGACCCCCTGGGTCACGGGCAGTGCTGCCGCCAGGGCCTCGACCCCGAGTCGGCCGCGGGTGTCGGCCACATCAGCCCACCGGACGCCGGCGACGTCCTCGAGCCCGAGGAGGACGTCGAGGCCCCCGCCTAGCGGATCGGCGTCCACCAGCAGCACACGCAGCGAGCGTGCTGCCGCGACCACGGCGAGGGTGGCGGCGAACGTCGACGCGCCGGCACCGCCACCGCACCCCGTGATGCCGACGACCCGGCCGGCGCGGGTCGGCCCCTCGCCGCTGTCGGCGAGGCGGTCGATGAGCCAGCGCTCGGCCTCGGGAAGGGCCACCACGTGCTCGGCCCCGATCTCGACCGCCCGCTGCCAGGTGGCCGTGCTCGGCTCCCGCGTGATCAGGACGACGTCGCGACGCCGGGTGAGGCGCGCCTGCGCCACGGGGCCGAGGGCGTCCTCCCCCACCACCACGAGGGGTGCCAGGGTCCAGCGGCTTCGCGCCGCATCGGCATCGGCGGCGAGGTGTACCTCGACACCGTTCGCCGCCGAGAGCCGCAGCACGTCGTCGATGAGGTCCGCGTCATTGCTCACGAGCAGGGGCCGCTGCAGGCTCATGTCCACCCTCCACGTCCCAGGGATCGCCGTCACGACGAGCCTCGGGGGCCGGGCGCCTGCCGTCACCATCCAGATCACGCCTGTGGACCGCGGCGAGGGCACAGGCCCTGTGGAAAGCCCGACGTGGCCCACGCGTGGCCGAATGCCGACGTCGCCCTGCCGCGCTACCGTCATCCCCGTGAGCGGCGACGTGACATCGGCGGCCTTCTTCGACCTCGACAAGACCATCCTCGCCAAGTCGAGCTCGTTCGCCTTCGCGCGCCCCTTCTACCGCGAGGGGCTCATCGGCCGCAGCGACGTGATCCGCAGCGCCTACGCCCAGTTCGTCTACCTGGCCTCCGGAGCCGACCATCAGCAGATGGAGTCGATGCGCGAGTACATGTCCAAGCTCGTCAACGGCTGGGAGGTCGACAAGGTCCAGGCGATCGTCAGCGAGACCCTCGACGACATCGTCGATCCGATCGTCTTCGAGGAGGCGGTCGAGCTCATGCGGTTCCACAAGGCCGCCGGCCGCGACGTCATCATTATCTCGTCGTCCGGCACCGACATCGTCGAGCCGATCGGCGAGCGCCTCGGGGCCGACCTCGCCATCGGCACGCAGGTGGCCGTCGAGGCGGGTCAGTACACCGAGGACATCCTGTTCTACGCCTACGGGGAGAACAAGGCGGAGGCCATGCGCACGCTGGCGGCCGAGCGCGGCTACGACCTCTCCGCGTCCTACGCCTACAGCGACTCCCACACCGACCTGCCGATGCTCGACGTCGTGGGCCACCCGGTGGCCGTCAACCCCGACACCGAGTTGCGCCGGATCGCCGTCGAGCGCGACTGGCCGATCATGGACTTCGCCACCCCGGTCGCGATGAAGCAGCAGCACGATCGCCGCCAGGCGGTGGCCGTCGGAGGGGCTGCCGCTCTCGGCGCCGTCGCGCTCGGGCTGACGTGGTACGCCCGGAGGCGCGGCGGCCGCGCCTGACCCACCGAATGCTGCACTTTGCGTCGCAACGCACCGGCTTTGCGACGCGAACTGCAGCATTCGCGTCAGGACACCAGCACCTCGCGGAGTCGCCGAGCGAGGTCCGGCGTCCGCAGGTCGGCGAATCCCCAGCGCACCACCTGGTAGCCCGCCGCCCGGAGCCTGTCCTCGCGCACCTTCTCCCGGTAGGCCTCCCCCGACGTCCCGTACTTGACGACTCCGTCGCTCTCGCCCACAACGCGGCGCCCTGACGGGAGGTCATCCCAGAGCACGTCGACCCTCCCGACGAATCCGCGCTCGTCGGTGATGGTCACCTGCAGCCGGGGAAGCGGAAGCCGGTGCTCGACCATGTAGGCGTACGACGCCGACTCGAGCGCCGTCTCGCGCAGCCCGTTCAGCAGAGGGGCGGCGCGCCGGGCCCTCTGGAGGCCTGGCAGTACGTCGATGGAGCCGAGGACGCCCGCGACCGACTCCGAGGTCAGGAGCCCCGAGCGAATCCCGCCATCGCCGGCAGCCAGCGCATCCGCGAGTGATCCGCGGCAGGCGATGTCCAGCCAGGTGCGCACCGGCGTCGTGACCGGGACGCGACGGCGCTCCACATGGTCGTCCGACAGTCGCAGCCGCCGGAAGATGATGCCGCTGCGTCGGCCCGTCCAGTGGCCGGGCGGGACGACGAGCGTGACGTCGGTCGGCACGCGGCCCAGCACCGGCATGACATGGAGGAGGGCCGCGCTCGCGTAGCCGACGACCGTGCCGGGGTTGCGGTGAGCCGCGGCGAGCGCGCGCTGCACGTGGGCCACCCGCGCTCTGGCGTAGTCGTCAAGGTCTTCAGGCGCCTCGTCGACGGTGAGGTACGCGCCGCGGCCGACGCGCTCCCACCGGCGCGAGCGCACGCGGTGCCGCACCTGGTCCGGGGTCAGGCCGGCCGCTGTCGCCTGTGCCAGCAGGGCGAGCGGAGGCAGGAAGGGGTCGGGGTCGGCGAGGCGGGGCATGCGGTCACGCTGCCGAGCAGCGGGGTGCGCCGCAACCGTCCATCCACAGCCCGGCGAATCCTGCAGTTGCGGTCACACCGCGCTGCTGTTGCGACGCGAACTGCAGGATTCGTCGGTGCCGCTATGGCACCACCACTGCGCGCGCTCCCAGGGCGACCGCCGTCGCCTGCCAGACGATGAACGACGTCACGCCGGCCGGCGTGCCAGACGCGTAGTCGCGCAGGGCCGCCACGTACGCGGGCCTTCCCAGCTCGAGCATCCCGTGCTCGGGGATGCTGAACAGCGACGGGTCGACGCCGCGGCCGGCCAGGACCAGGCGGACGCTGGCGCGGGCGAGCAGCCCCGATCCCCACGCGAACGGCCGCACCGCCGCGATCTCGGCATGCGCGATGGCGGCCACGACCAGCGCGGGCGCCTCCGTCGGCATCGTGAGCACGCGGGCCAGGGCGGCGAGTCGCTCGGCGGCCGCCTCGGCTGGAGGCAGCGGTCCCAGGTGCAGCGGATCGTCGGCCACGTCGGACGGCCGGGGCCGTCCGCGCTCCTCGGCCGGGAGGAAGCCGTGCGCGACGACGGCGTTCAGGTGGGCCAGGGCCTGCAGCGGCGCCGTCGCGAACACGTCCACCTGCCCCGGGACCTCAGCGGTGAGCCTCAGGGCGGCATCGAGCACGCGTCCCATGGGCGACTCGTCAGCGGTCACGAGGTCGGCTCCGTCGATGGCAGCCGAGTCGCGTGCGCCGCGCTCCACCGATGCCGCCGCCACCTCTGCGGCCGCGGCCCGGACGTCACGGCGCCACAGCAGGGCATCGACCTCGCCGCGCGCCGCCAGCACTGCTGCTGCGACGGTGGGATCTGCCGCGAGCGCGCCCAGGGGATCCGTCGAGGCCGGCACGGGTCAGACGCTAGCGTCCCCGCGTTCGCCCGCACGGGGTGAGGCGGATTGGCTAGGTTCGCGCTGGGACCCTTCCCTTCGACGAAGGAGTGACATGAGCCACGAGGCGCTTGAGAACCTGCTCCACGAGGACCGGGTGTTCCCACCGACCGACGCCTTCGCCGCCCAGGCGAACGCCTCCGCCTCGATGTACGACGACGCCGCCGCAGACCGCCTGGCGTTCTGGGCGCAGCAGGCCGCGCGCCTCGACTGGGCCGAGCCCTTCACGCAGGTGCTCGACTGGTCGGGTGCGCCCTTCGCGCGCTGGTTCGTCGGGGGCCGCCTCAACGTGGCCTACAACTGCGTCGACCGGCACGTCGAGTCCGGTCACGGCGACCAGGTCGCGATCCGGTTCGAGGGCGAGCCCGGCGACCGACGGGACGTCACCTACGCCGAGCTCCAGCGCGAGGTCAGCAGGGCTGCGCACGCCCTCGCCGAGCTCGGCGTGACGGCAGGCGATCGCGTCGCCATCTACATGCCGATGATCCCCGAGGCGGTCGTCGCGATGCTGGCATGCGCCCGCGTCGGCGCTCCGCACTCGGTGGTGTTCGCGGGGTTCTCGGCCGAGGCGCTGCGCAGTCGCATCGACGACGCCCAGGCCACGCTCGTCATCACGGCCGACGGCCAGAACCGCCGCGGATCGGCCATGCCGCTCAAGCCTGCCGTCGACGAGGCGGTGGCGGAGACGCCGTCGGTGCGGCACGTCCTCGTCGTGAAGCGCACGGGTGGCGACGTCGAGTGGACGGAGGGCCGCGACGTCTGGTGGCACGACATCGTCGACCGGCAGCCGGACACCCATGCCCCCGAGGCCTTCGACAGCGAGCATCCGCTGTTCATCCTCTACACCTCCGGGACCACCGGGAAGCCCAAGGGCATCCTGCACACGTCCGGCGGCTACCTCACACAGGCCGCCTACACGCACAGCGTGGTCTTCGACCTGAAGCCCGACAACGACGTCTACTGGTGCACCGCGGACATCGGCTGGGTCACCGGCCACAGCTACATCGTCTACGGACCGCTGGCGAACCGCGTCACGCAGGTGATCTACGAGGGCACCCCGGACACCCCCGCGAAGGACCGCTTCTGGGACATCGTCGAGCGGCACCGCGTCTCGATCCTCTACACGGCGCCCACGGCCATCCGCACCTTCATGAAGTGGGGCGACGAGCTGCCGGCCGCGCACGACCTGTCGAGCCTTCGACTGCTCGGCTCCGTCGGCGAGCCGATCAACCCCGAGGCGTGGATGTGGTACCGCTCGGTCATCGGCGGCGATCACTGCCCGATCGTCGACACCTGGTGGCAGACCGAGACCGGCGGCATCATGATCTCCCCGCTGCCCGGCGTGACCGCGGCGAAGCCGGGCTCGGCGATGCGTCCGCTGCCCGGCGTCGGTGCGGCGGTCGTCGACGACGAGGGCAACCCGGTGGGGCATGGCGGAGGCGGCTACCTCGTCCTGACCGAGCCGTGGCCGGCGATGCTGCGCGGCATCTGGGGCGACGACCAGCGCTATGTCGACACCTACTGGTCGCGGTGGCCCCAGTATTACTTCGCGGGCGACGGAGCGAAGCTCGACGACGACGGTGCGATCTGGCTGCTCGGACGCGTCGACGACGTCATGAACGTCTCA
>CALGTB010000327.1 GCA_937902285.1 uncultured Actinomycetes bacterium
CCAGGAGGCGACTCTGCTGCCGTGGATGACGGCACGGCAGAACGTCGAGCTCGCCCTGAAGCTGTCCAAGGTCCCGCGGTCGGCCCGCACGAGCCGCGCCGACGAGCTCCTCGAGACCGTGCGCCTGGAGGGGTGGGGCGACAAGAGGCCGCACGAGCTCTCGGGCGGCATGCGCCAGCGCGTGGCACTGGCGCGCTGCCTGGCCCAGGACGCCCGGATCGTGCTCATGGACGAGCCGCTGGGCGCCCTCGACGCCATGACCCGCGACCACCTGCACGACGAGATCGAGCACGTAGCGCGCACGCAGGGGCTCAGCGTCATCTTCGTGACGCACAACATGCGCGAGGCGATCCGGCTCGGCGATCGGGTCATCCTCATGGGCAGCCTGCCCGGACGGATCGTCTATGAGGAGCTCATCCCGCTCCCCCATCCCCGGGTCATGGACTCCCCCGAGGTGGCCACGCGGGCCGCCAACCTCACCGCACGTCTCAAGGAGCAGGGGCACACTCATGTCGGCTGACGGAAGCGTCCTGACCCCGGTCGTCGACGAGCCGGCCTCCACGCGCGAGGACGCAGGCCTCGTCCTCAAGGTCTGGGCGTGGCTGTGGCCCAAGCTCCTGGCGATCGTCCTGGTGCTGGTCATCTGGCAGATGGTGGTGTGGTCGGGGTGGCGACCCACCTACGTCCTGCCGTCGCCGGCCGAGACCCTCCAGACCCTGTGGGACATGCTGGGCACCGAGCGCTTCTGGTCAGCACTCCAGACGACCCTCATCCGCGCCGTCATCGGGTTCGCACTGGCCCTCGTGATCGGCACCGCGGTCGGCGTGCTCGTGGCGCGCATCAAGCCGCTGCGGCTCGCCGTCGGCAGCCTCATCACCGGCCTCCAGACGATGCCCTCCATCGCGTGGTTCCCCCTCGCGATCCTGCTCTTCGGCCTCGACGAGCAGGCGATCCTCTTCGTGGTCGTTCTCGGTGCAGCCCCCAGCATCGCCAACGGCGTCATCTCCGGCATCGACCACGTGCCCCCCTCATTCGTGCGGCTGGGCAAGGTTCTCGGAGCCGGCACGGTCAGCCTCTATCGCGACATCGTCCTTCCCGCCGCGATGCCCGCGTACGTGTCCGGCCTCACCCAGGGCTGGGCCTTCGCGTGGCGCAGCCTCATGGCCGGCGAGCTGCTCGTCATCATCGCCGAGAAGCCCTCACTCGGCGCCAACCTCGAGTTCGCCCGCCAGTTCTCGAAGGCACCGCAGCTCCTCGCCACCATGCTCGTCATCCTCATCATCGGCATGCTCGTCGACGGGCTGTTCTCCGCCTATGCCCGTCGGATGCGCCGTCGACGTGGCCTCGAGGCCGGGTAGGAGCCCGAGCATGGATGAGGACGATCGGCGGGTCGTCCGACGGCGACGCAGGGGGACCAGAGAGAATGCGGGCATGCATGTCTCTGCCAAGGCCGACTACGGCATGCGTGCGCTGCTCGAGCTGGCGGCCGTGTACGAGACGAACCCGACGCGACTGGTCAAGGGCGAGGCGATCGCGACCGCGCAGGACGTGCCGCTGAAGTTCCTCGAGGGGATCCTTCGCCAGCTCCGGCAGGCCGGCATCGTGGCCAGCCAGCGTGGTGCTGAGGGGGGCTACCGGCTCGACCGGAACCCTGCAGAGGTCTCCATCGCCGACGTGGTGCGTGCCCTCGACGGCCCGCTCGCGGCCGTGCGCGGCCAGCGACCGGAGGATCTGGACTATCACGGGGCGTCGGAGCACCTCCGCGAAGTGTGGGTCGCCGTTCGGGTGTCGATGAGGCAGGTGCTCGAGCGCATCAGCCTGGCCGACGTCGCGGCCGGCACACTCCCCCAGGACGTCACGGGCCTGCTGGGCGAGCCAGGAGCCTGGCAGCGCCGCTAGCGCGGCGGCCGATCGGCGAGCAGGTCGGTGATGAGGTCGGCGGCCGCAGTGAACGCGTCCGTGCGACCGGCAGCCACCTCGGCCGCCAGGCCGTCGAAGCGCACCTGACGGTCCCCCACCGCCAGACCTCGGCGAAGCGACGCCAGGGCGATCGCCTCGATCTCGTCTCGCGCACGCTGGATCCGCCGGGCCTCGAGCTGGCCCGATGCGAGCAGCCACGTCCTGTGGTCATCGAGCGCCGCCATGAGGGCGTCGATCCCCTCACCTGTCGAGGCCACGGTCTTGACCACCGGGGGGATCCACGCCTGGCTGCTGCGGTCGCCCAGCGCCACCATGGCGCGCAGCTCGCGAACGGTCGAGTCGGCGCCGTCGCGGTCGGCCTTGTTCACCGCGAAGACGTCGCCCACCTCGAGGATGCCGGCCTTGGCCGCCTGGATGCCGTCACCCATGCCGGGAGCGAGGAGGACCAGGGTGGTGTCAGCCGAGCCGGCGACCTCGACCTCGGACTGCCCGACGCCCACCGTCTCGATGAGCACGACGTCGAAGCCCGCGGCGTCGAGCACGCGCAGGGCCTGCGGCGTGGTCGCCGCGAGCCCCCCGAGATGCCCTCGTGAGGCCATCGACCGGATGAAGACGCCCTCGTCCGTCGCGTGCTGCTGCATGCGGATGCGGTCGCCCAGGAGCGCCCCGCCCGAGAACGGCGACGAGGGGTCGACGGCCAGCACTCCGACGCGCAGCCCTGCCGCGCGGAACCGGCTGATGATGGCCGACGTGGTCGTCGACTTGCCCACGCCCGGCGAGCCCGTGATGCCGATGACCCGTGCCGAGCCCGCGGACGAGGCGAGTTCGCGCATCACGTCGGGCACGTCGTCCGAGCCGCTCTCGACGAGCGAGATCAGCCGGGCGATGTCGCGCGTGCGTCCGGAGCGGGCGCCGTCGACCAGCGGGAGGACCGTGCTCACGGGTGGCCGGGGCGCCTAGGCGCCGGGGACCCGGACGAGCAGGGCATCGCCCTGCCCGCCGCCGCCGCACAGGGCCGCGGCTCCGACGCCTCCGCCGCGGCGCTTCAGCTCGAGCGCCAGGTGGAGAACGATGCGGGCACCCGACATGCCGACGGGATGGCCCAGGGCGATGGCACCGCCGTTGACATTGACGATGTCATCGGAGACCTCGAGCGAGCGCATGGACACGATGCCGACTGCGGCGAAGGCCTCGTTGAGCTCGAACAGGTCGACGTCGGAGACGGCGATGCCCTCCTTGGCGCAGGCCTTCTTGATGGCGTTCGCGGGCTGCTCCTGCAGCGAGGCATCCGGGCCGGCCACCACGCCGTGAGCCCCGATCTCGGCCAGCCAGGTGAGTCCCAGCTCCTCCGCCTTCGCCCGGCTCATGACGACGACGGCAGCCGCACCATCGGAGATCTGCGAGGCATTGCCGGCCGTGATGGTGCCGTCCTTGGCGAAGGCCGGCCGGAGCCCCGCCAGCGAGGCAGGCGTCGTCTCGGCCCTGATGCCCTCGTCGGCCGACACGATGATCGGGTCGCCCTTGCGCTGCGGGACGCTGACCGGAGCGATCTCCTCTGCGAACACGCCAGCCTCGGCCGCAGCGGCGGCACGCTGGTGGGACTGCGCGCTGAAGGCGTCCTGCTCCTCGCGGGTGAGGGAGTAGCGGGCGTTGTGCCGCTCGGTGCTCTCGCCCATCGCGCACTCGTCGAAGGCGCAGGTCAGTGCGTCGAACGACATCGAGTCGATCATGGTCCAGTCGCCGAACTTCACTCCGTCACGCGAGCCGGAGAGCAGGTGCGGTGCGTTGGTCATCGACTCCATGCCGCCGGCGACCACGATGTCGAACTCGCCGGCCCGGATGAGCTGGTCGGCGAGGGCGATCGCGTCGATGCCCGACAGGCACACCTTGTTGATGGTCAGGGCAGGAACGTCCATGGGGATGCCGGCGGCGACCGCGGCCTGGCGCGCGGTGATCTGGCCGGCTCCCGCCTGGAGCACCTGGCCCATGATCACGTAGTCGACCTGGTCCGGCGCCACGCCCGATCGCTCGAGGGCGGCCTTGATGGCCACTCCGCCGAGGTCGGCACCGCTGAACGACTTGAGCGATCCCTGCAAGCGCCCCATCGGGGTGCGTGCGCCTGCGACGATGACCGACCCGTTCGAGAACGACATGTGAGTTCCCTACCTCTGCTCAGCGACCACTGGTTCGATGGTGACAACATAATGCCCATGGAATCCCTGCTGACGCGCATCGACCACGTCGGGATCGCGGTCCCGGACCTCGACGAGGCCATCTCCTTCTACGGCCGTGCCTTCGGCCTCTCGGTGCTCCACGAGGAGGTGAACGAGCGGCAGGGCGTCCGCGAGGCCATGCTCGGGGTCGGCGACTCCGGGTCCTGCATCCAGCTGCTGGCACCCCTGACCCCCGAGTCCACGATCGCCAAGTTCCTCGACAAGTCGGGCCCCGGCATCCAGCAGATCGCCTACGGCGTCGACGACGTGGAGGCGGCGGCAGCCACGCTGCGGGCCGCAGGGGTGCGGGTGCTCTACGACACGGCCCAGGTGGGCACGGCGGGCTCCCTCGTCAACTTCTGCCACCCGAAGGACTGCGGCGGCGTGCTCATCGAGCTCGTCCAGGCGGCACCGAACGGAGGACACGCTCATGAGTGACGCCGACCGCGCGGACATCGAGCGCATCCGCACGGCGATCCTCGAGGACGCCCCGGCCGAGGAGTTCGCCTCCCTCACGATCCCGGCCTCCTACCGCGCGGTGACCGTGCACAAGGACGAGGCGTCGATGTTCGACGGGATGCCGTCGCGCGACAAGGACCCGCGCCAGTCGATCCACGTCGAGGAGGTGCCGCTGCCGCCGCTGGCCGCCGGTGAGGCCCTCATCGCGGTGATGGCGTCGAGCATCAACTACAACACGGTCTGGACGAGCATCTTCGAGCCCGTGTCGACATTCGGCTTCCTCGAGCGCTACGGCCGCAGCCACCCGGACGCCCTGCGCCACGACCTGCCCTACCACGTGATCGGCTCCGATGCCGCCGGCGTCGTGCTGCGCACCGGTCCCGGCGTGAGCGCGTGGAAGCCCGGCGACAAGGTCGTGGCCCACTGCCTGAGCGTCGAGCTCGAGTCCCCGCTCGGGCACAACGACACGATGCTCGACCCTGAGCAGCGCATCTGGGGCTTCGAGACGAACTTCGGCGGGCTCGCCGAGCTGGCCATCGTCAAGTCCAACCAGCTCATGCCGAAGCCGGCGCACCTCACCTGGGAGGAGGCCGCCTCGCCCGGCCTCGTCAACTCCACCGCCTACCGCCAGCTGGTGTCGCGCAACGGAGCAGGCATGAAGCAGGGCGACGTCGTCCTCATCTGGGGTGCCTCCGGCGGCCTGGGCTCCTACGCCACGCAGTACGCGCTCAACGGCGGCGCCATCCCCGTGTGCGTGGTGTCGAGCCCGGAGAAGGCCGACCTCGTGCGCGCCATGGGCGCCGACCTCGTGATCGACCGCAGCGCCGAGGGCTACCGGTTCTGGAAGGACGAGCAGACCCAGGACCCCAAGGAATGGCAGCGCCTGGGCAAGAAGATCCGCGAGCTCACCGGCGGAGACGACCCGGACATCGTGTTCGAGCACCCGGGGCGCGAGACGTTCGGCGCCAGCGTCTACGTGGCGCGCAAGGGCGGCACCATCGTCACCTGCGCCTCCACCTCCGGCTTCATGCACGAGTACGACAACCGCTACCTCTGGATGAACCTCAAGAGGATCATCGGCAGCCACTTCGCGAACTACCGGGAGGCCCACGAGGCGAACCGGCTCATCGCCCGCGGCATGATCCACCCCACGGTGTCCCAGTGCTTCCCGCTCGAGGAGGCCGGTGAGGCCGCGTACCAGGTGCACCGCAACTTCCATCAGGGGAAGGTCGGCGTCCTCGCCCTCGCGCCCAGCGAGGGCCTCGGGGTCTCCGACCCCGCGTTCCGGGCCCTCCACATCGACGAGATCAACCGATTCCGGGAGTCGTGAGGCGAACATCTGCTCACGTAGCATGACGGCGTGACCACCACGCCGCTCCCCCGCGAGAGCGTGCCGTGGCTGCTCGACCGGGGGCGCCGCAAGGGCGAGATGGGCTATCTGCCCGGCCTCGACGGGGTGCGTGCGCTCGCCGTCATCGGCGTCCTCCTCTACCACGCCGATCTCACCTGGATCCGCGGCGGGTTCCTGGGCGTCGACGTCTTCTTCGTGCTGAGCGGCTTCCTCATCACGACGCTCATCCTCGAGGAGTACGAGCGCTCGGACGGCATCGACTTCAAGCGGTTCTACCTCGGGCGCGCCCGTCGGCTCCTGCCCGCCCTCGTGCTCATGCTCGCCGTGGTCGCCGTGGCGGCAGCCTTCTTCTACCGCGATGTCGCGTCCCAGGTGCGCAGCGACATCGTCGCCTCGATCTTCTACGTCAACAACTGGTGGTACATCGTCGCCGACCAGTCGTACTTCGAGTTCATCGGCCGACCCCCGCTGCTCAAGCACCTGTGGTCGCTCGCCGTCGAGGAGCAGTTCTACCTCGTGTGGCCGGCCATCGCCTTCCTCGTCATGCGCCGGTCAGGGCGTCGGGGCGTCCGGCTCACTGCCCTCGGCCTCGCCCTGCTGTCGACCGCCTGGATGATCTGGCTGGCGACCTCCAACGGCTACCCCGAGTACGCCGACCCGAGTCGCGCATACTTCGGCACCGACTCGCACGCGATGGGCCTGCTCATCGGTGCCGCCCTCGCGACCTTCTGGCGGCCCGGCCGCCTCAGCAAGACCCTGCCGACCGGCGGCGTCGTCATCATCACCGGAACCGGCCTGGCCGCGCTCGCGGGGGTCATCTGGTTCTTCGTCGCCGTCGGGGAGTTCACCCCGTGGATGTACCGCGGCGGCTTCCTCCTGCTGGCCCTCATCGTGGCAGTCCTCATCGCCATGGCCAGCCATCCCGCGTCGCCGCTGGGCCGGTGGATGGGGACGCAGCCCTGGCGCTACATCGGCCAGCGCTCGTACGGGCTGTACCTGTGGCACTGGCCGATCTTCATGGTGACGCGACCGGGCCTCGACACGCCCCTCGACGGCATCCCGCTCCTCATCGTCCGGCTCGCCCTGACCTTCGCCATCGCCGAGCTCAGCTTCCGCTTCGTCGAGATGCCGATCCGCCGCGGCGCCATCGACCGCTGGGTGCGGGCGTGGCGGGAGTCGACGGGCGCCGAGCACCGTCGCCGGTCACGTCGCGGCGGCGCCGTGATCGCCACGGCGGTCGCCGGCATCCTCGTGGTCGGCGGCGTCCTGGCCACGGCGCCCGCTCCCACCGCGGCGACGGGCCTTGCACCCGACGTGGCCGAGGCCATCGGCATCACCGACGGCGGCCCCACCGAGGTCTCCATCGATGCCGACCCCACGTCATCCCCCGGCGCCACGTCGAGCGCGTCCCCCGAGCCCTCTCCCACCGGAGCCAGCGCCACCCCGGTGAACGAGAACGGCACGCTCAGCGCCATCGGCGACTCCGTCATGCTCGGCGCGCGCAACACGCTCACCGACGTCATCCCCGGAGCCCGCGTCGATGCAGCCGTCTCGCGCTTCCCGGGGGCGTTCGTCGGGCGGATCAAGAAGCTCAAGGCCCGCGACCGCCTCGCCGACATCGTGGTGCTCCATCCCGTGACGAACGGCGTCCTCCCCGAGGCCATGATGCGGGAGATGCTCGACCTGCTGGCGGAGTCCGAGCGCGTCGTCGTGGTGAACGCCGCCGTGCCGCGACCATGGGAAGGGCCCAACAACGATGCCATCGATGCCGCGGTCAAGGACTACCCCAACGCGGTCATCGCGGACTGGAACGCTGCCGCGGAGGGGCATCCGGAGTACTTCGTGTCGGACGGCGTGCACCTCACCAGCGCCGGGGCCAAGGCCTACGCGAAGCTGATCAAGAAGGCTGCCGGGCTGTGACCTGCCCGACGAACCCGATCACGAAGGCCGACGGTCTCTGACCTGCTCGGCGAAACGGCCCACGGCCTCCGCGACCGCATCGGGCCGCTCGACGCCGGCCAAGTGCCCGGCACCCTCGACGACGGCCAGCTCGCTGGTGGCGAGGCGCTCGAGCATGAGGTCCTGCTCGGCCCGTGGGCTCAGGGCATCCTCGACCCCCCACACCACCAGGGCAGGCGCCGCGAGGCCGGCGAGCACCGGCCCCGAGTCCGGACGCCGTGCCATGGCGCGCTGGTACCAGGCCACTGACTCCGGACGGGCATCCTGGAGCCACCCGCGCACCTGCTCGACGACGGCGGGTCGCGAATCACGCGTGGTCTCGCCCAGGAGTCCGGGCAGGACCGCCTGCTCGAGGATCCGGCCCGTGTCGTCCGGCGCGTCCGTGACCATGCGCGCCAGCCGCTCGCGACTGGCGCGCGCCTCGTCACCGTCGGCACTCGCCTTGGTCCCGCAGAGCACCAGGGCCCGAGCGAGGTCCGGGCGCGCCCGCAGGATCGCCATCGCCAGGTAGCCGCCCAGCGAGACCCCGCCCAGGATGCAGGGGCCGGCCTCCCGCTCGTCGATCATGGCGATGAGCGTCGCGGCGACCGCGTCGAGCGAGGGCTCGACCTCGGGGAGCGTCGAGGCCCCGAAACCGGGGAGGTCGGGCACCAGGACCCGGAAGCCCGCGTCGACGAGGCGGGCGGCCTGCGGCTCCCACATGGCGCCGGCACAGGGGAAGGCGTGCAGCAGCACCACGGCGGGCCCGCTGCCCCGATCCACCACATGGAGGGTCCCGGTCATATGTCACTCCACCTCTCCATCGGGCCGTCCCACGTGGTCGGCAGGGGCGCTCGCCCCGGGGCGACCAGGCCCACCACCTCGTCGAGCACGACCTTCACGAACCGCTCGCCGACCCACAGGTGCTTGGCCCCCGGGATCCCGCGCACGTCGGCGTTCGACATGATCGCGAACCTGCGCTCGGCATCCATCGGCACGAGGTAGTCATCGAACTCCGGCACGAGGCACACGACGGGCCGGCCGTCCTCGTTCCATGCGGCGAGGTCGGCATCCGTCGAGAAGCGCAAGGGCGGTGACAGCAGGATCGCCCCGGCCACGGGTGGCACATCGCCGTGGCGGAGGACCACGTCGGTGCCGAACGACCATCCCACGAGCCAGGGGTCGGGCAGCCCGCGGCGCACGACCTCGTCGATGGCCGACCGGAGGTCTCGACCCTCGCCTCGGGCCTCGTCGAACTCCCCATCACTCGTGCCGGCCGCGCTCGTCGTCCCGCGGGTGTTGAAGCGGAGCACAGCGATCCCGGCGAGCGCGGGCAGGCGCCAGGCCATCTTCCGCAGCACGTGGCTGTCCATCATGCCCCCGTGGGTGGGCAGCGGGTGGACGCAGACCACCGTGCCCGTCACCGGGCCCTCGAGCGGCAGGGCGAGCTCGCCGACGAGGTGCAGGCCGTCGGAGGTGGTGAGCCGCAGCGGGTCGCGGCGTGCCGGCAGGACGGAGTTCGCCACGACCTCGGCGCCGGGTGGGTTCTGCACGATCGCTACCGCCGTGGCCCGCGTCGGTCGCGAGCCGCCCAGCACGGGGTGTGCCAGTGGCGCCGGTTCTCGAGGTCGCGCTCGTCATCGGCACGCCAAGCGACGACATGCGGAGTGGCCTGCGGGATCACCTGGTCGCAGCCCGGGCAGCGGTACGGCTTCGTCGCCGCGGCCCCGGTGGTGCGCTGCACGATCCAGTCGCCGTCGGGGTGCGACTCGGTGGTGCGACTGGCGAAGGTCGGCCCCAGCTCCTTCGCCTCGTCGACCTTGCGCCGGTGCTTGCGACCCATCAGGCGTAGTCCCGGAAGCCCCGACCCGTCTTGCGACCGAGGTACCCGGCGGTGACCAGGTGCTCCAGGCGGGGAGCCGGTGCGAAACCGGGCTCGCGGAACTCGCGGTAGAGGGTCTGCTGGATGGCGAGCGAGACGTCGAGCCCGACCACGTCGAGCAGCTCGAAGGGACCCATCGGGTACCCGCAGCCCTTCTTCATCGCCAGGTCGATGTCGTCGGCCGAGGCGTAGTTCGCCTGCAGCATCCGGACCGAGTCGTTGAGGTACGGGAACAGGAGCGCGTTGACGATGAAGCCGGCCCGGTCGCCGCACTCGACGGGATGCTTGCCGATGGCGCGGCAGACGGCTGTGGCCGTCGCGACCACCTCGTCTGAGGTAGCCACCGTGCGCACGACCTCGACCAGGCGCATGAGGGTGGCGGGATTGAAGAAGTGCAGCCCCACGACGTCCTCGGGCCTCGTCGTGACGGCGGCCATGTCGATGACCGGAAGGCTCGACGTCGTGGTTGCCAGCACCGCTCCGGGCCGGCAGATGCCGTCGAGGCGGGCGAAGAGGTCGAGCTTCACATCGAGGTCCTCGACGACCGCCTCGACGACGAGGTCGACGCTCGCAAGGTCGGCGAGGTCGCTCGTGCCGGTGATCCGTGCGAGAGCGGCGTCGCGGTCGGCGGCCTCGAGCTTGCCCCGCTCGACGGCCTTGGCCGTCGACGCCTCGATGCGCGAGCGCACGGCAGCGACCTTCTCGTCACCGCGCGCGACGTAGACGACGTCCATGCCCGCCTTGGCGAACACCTCGACGATCCCCGAGGCCATGGTGCCCGAGCCGACCACGCCCACGCTGCGCACGTCGCGCGTCGCGATCGACTCGTCCGGAGACTCGTCCGCAGCGTCGACGACCACCGGCGAGCCGGGCGCCTCGTAGGCGTAGAAGCCGCGCCCGGACTTGCGGCCGCGATGCCCCGCGGTGACCATCTGCTTGAGGATCGGGCTCGGCGCATGCAGCCGGTCGCGGCCCTGCTTGTACATCGTGTCGAGGATCTCGTAGGCGGTGTCGAGTCCGATCAGGTCGAGCAGCATGAGCGGGCCCATCGGATAGCCGCAGCCGAGCCTCATGGCCGCGTCGATGTCCTCACGGGTGGCGTAGCGCGACTCGTACATCGACACGGCGTGGTTGAGGTAGCCGAACAGCAGGGCGTTCGCGATGAACCCCGCCTTGTCGTCGACGACGACCGGCTGCTTGCCCAGGCTGCGTGCGAACTCGACGGCCCGGTCGACGGTGTCCTGCGAGGAGACCACCGTGCGGACCACCTCGACGAACGCCTGGACCGGTGCGGGGTTGAAGAAGTGGATGCCCACGACGTTGGCCGGCCGCTGCGTCGCCACGGCGATGTCGGTCACCGACAGGGAGGAGGTGTTCGACGCGAGGATCGCACCGGCGCCCACCACGGCATCGACCCGGGCGAACAGGTCCTTCTTCAGGTCCAGGCTCTCGGACACCGCCTCGACAACGAGGTCGGCGCCCGCCAGGTCCGCGAGATCGGTCGTGAACGTGATGCGCGCCAGAAGCGCGGCCTGGTCCTCGGCCGTCAGCTTCCCGCGGGCGACCGCGCGACCTGTGGAGCCCTCGAGGGAGGCCCGGCCGCGGGCCAGGGCGTCCTCGGCTCCCTCGACCGCCACCACCGCGTAGCCGTTGCGGGCGATCACCTCGGCGATGCCGGCTCCCATGGTGCCCAGGCCGATGACCCCGACCGTCGAGATGGTCATGTCTGTCCCTTCACGAGCCCCGAGCGGGCCCTGATCGTCGGTCCGACCCTATCCCGCACGCGCCGTCGATCCCGCCCGGCAACCGGCGGCCAAGCGACCGCCGACCGGCCGCCGCCTTGGCGAGTCGCAACCCGGGACAGATCGGCATTCGTGCCCGTTTCGCCCCGGTCCAGCTTCCGTTTGTCCCGTGGAACGGGACAAACGGAGAGTTGCCGGCCGGACGTGGCCGAAAGTGCACCGTTGTCCCGTCCTTGGGCGGGTGCTGCGGGCTAGAAGAGCCGGGCGTCCTTGTCGTCGTGCCCGCGCAGTGCGTCGTAGTCGAGCACCACGCACTCGATGCCTCGGTCCTGTGCCAGCACCCGCGCCTGCGGCTTGATCTCCTGGGCCGCGAAGATGCCCCGGACCGGGGCGAGCAGGGGGTCGCGATTGAGCAGGTCGAGGTAGCGCGTCAGCTGCTCGACCCCGTCGATCTCCCCCCTCCGCTTGATCTCGATCGCGACCGCGAGGCCGGACGCGTCGCGGCACAGCAGGTCGACGGGACCGATGGCCGTCGGGTACTCGCGACGCACGAGCCGCCAGCCCTCCCCCAGCACCCCCACCTGGGCGGCCAGCAGCGCCTGGAGGTGCGCCTCCACGCCGTCCTTGACGAGCCCCGGGTCGACGCCCAGGTCGTGCTCGGTCGCGTGCACCACCTCGTGGATGGAGATGACCAGCTGCTCCCCGGCCTTGTTCTCGACCGTCCAGACCTCGACGACGCCCTCCTGGTCGGACGGCGTGATCCGCGTGGTGCAGGGCGGGCTCATCCAGTTGAGAGGCTTGTACGAGCCGCCGTCGGAGTGGATGAGGACGGACCCGTCCGCCTTGAGCATGATCGCGCGCGTGGCCTCCGGGAGGTGCGCGGTGAGCCGCCCGACGTAGTCGACGGAGCAGCGGGCCACGGTGAAGCGCATCACGCAACCGTACCGGCCCGCATCAGGGGGCTCCCGCGTGCCATGATCGCGGAGTGAGCGATGCGGCCATCCTCGTACGAGACCTCCGCAAGAGCTACGGCGACCTCGAGGCGGTCGCCGGCGTCGACTTCGAGATCCCCTTCGGCGAGTGCTTCGCCCTGCTGGGTCCCAACGGCGCCGGCAAGACGACCGTGACCGAGATCCTCGAGGGCTACCGCACGCGTGACTCCGGGACGGCCGAGGTCCTGGGCGTCGATCCGTCGAACGGCGACCGGCACTGGAAGTCGCAGATCGGCATCGTCCTGCAGACCGACCGCGACCTCGGCGACCTCACCGTGACGGAGGCGGTCCACCACTTCGCCGGCTACTACCCCGACCCGCGCGATCCGGACGAGGTCATCGAGGCGGTGGGCCTCACCGAGAAGCGCAGGGCCCGCAACCTCAAGCTCTCCGGCGGTCAGCGACGCCGGCTCGACGTGGCCCTGGGCATCATCGGACGGCCCCGCGTGCTCTTCCTCGACGAGCCCACGACCGGATTCGACCCTGAGGCCCGCCGCGACTTCTGGGACCTCATCGACGGACTCAAGGCGGAGGGCACGACGATCCTTCTCACGACGCACTACCTCGAGGAGGCCGAGCACCTGGCCGATCGCGTGGCGGTGATCTCGCGCGGACGCGTCGTGGCCTGCGACACCCCAGCGCAGCTCGGCGGGCGTGAGACCAGCACGGCTCGGGTGGGCTGGATGGAGGGTGACGAGCACCGGGAGGAGCGCACCATGGAGCCGACCGCCCTCGTTGCCGACCTCGCTGCACGCTTCGGAGGCGAGGTACCGGGACTCACTGTCGACCGAGCCCGGCTCGAGGACATCTACCTGTCGCTGCTCGACGGCGACCGTGAGGCAGCGGCAGGAGACAGCCGATGAGCGCCATCACCAGCCCCCAGCCTCAGACCGTCGCCATTCCCGGCACCTGGGCCATCGGCCGCCGGCGGATCGTGATCGAGCTCAAGCAGTTCTTCCGCGACGGCAACTCGGCCCTGTGGAACTTCGCGTTCCCGATGATCCTGCTCGTCATCTTCGGGTCGGTCTTCGGCGGGCAGGACATCGGTCCCGACATCACGTTCACCCAGTACTTCGTCGCCGGGATGATCGCCTCCGGAGTTCTCTACACGTCGTTCCAGAACCTGGCCATCGCCATCCCCCTCGAGCGGGAGGACGGCACGCTCAAGCGGCTCGGCGGCACGCCCATGCCGAAGGTGTCGTACTTCATCGGGAAGATCGGCACCGTCTTCGTCGCCTACACCGCACAGGTCACCATCCTCATCGCCGTCGGCGTGCTGTTCTACGACATCTCGCTGCCCAGCACCACCCTCCAGTGGTTCACCTTCCTGTGGGCCAGCCTCCTCGGCCTGGTCTCGTGCACCCTGCTCGGCATCGCCTTCTCCGTCGTGCCGAAGAACGGCCGTGGCGCCTCGGCCATCGTCGCGCCGATCGTCCTCGTTCTGCAGTTCACGTCGGGGGTCTTCTTCGTCTTCAACCAGCTTCCCCAGTGGATGCAGGTGTTCGCGTCCTTCTTCCCGCTGAAGTGGCTGGCGCAGGCGATGCGCAGCGTGTTCCTGCCCGAGTCGGCCGCCGTCATCGAGGTGTCCGGCGCGTGGGAGCTGGGGATGTGCGCGCTCGTGCTGTCCATCTGGGTAGTCGTCGGCCTGGTGCTCTCGATCGTCTTCTTCCGCTGGACGCCCCGAGGCTCCAACTAGCGGTCGGGCATCTCGCCTCGCGCCGGAGCGCCGGAGCCTGCACCATTGGCGGGTGCCCTCGTGGAACGCCTTCTCCTTCGCCTTCGGCCCGCTCGTGGCGGCCGGGCTGATCGGGGTGTTCGCCCTCATCCTGCGGTGGGCGTTCCGGCGCGGGTCCTCCGTGGTGGCGGCACCCGCCCGTCGGGGCAGCACGGACGAGTACGGGCTCCTCGTGGCGGTGGCTGCACCGTCGACGTACGTCGAGGGCGAGATCCTGCGGCGGCGGCTCGAGGAGAGCGGCGTGCGCGCCAACCTCGCCTCCACCCTCGACGGGCCCCGGCTCATGGTGTGGCCCGCAGACGAGCAGCGGGCCCGCTCGCTGCTGACCAGCGGTCGCTGACCTCGCGTACCAGCTGTCTCGGACGGCCCGTGCTAGCGGTCGCTGACCTCGTCGCGTCGCACGACGGCGCCCAGAGACTGCAGCGACGGCACGAACCCCGCGTAGCCGCGGTCGATGTGGCCGACTCCGTAGACCGTGGTCTCGCCCTCCGCCACCAGGCCGGCGAGCACGAGGCCCGCCCCGGCGCGGATGTCCGTGGCCTCGACCGGCGCAGCCGACAGCAGGGGCAGGCCGCGGACGAGGGCATGGTGCCCGTCGGTCCTCACATCGGCGCCCAGGCGCGCGAGCTCCTGGACGAACCGGAACCTCGCCTCGAACATGTTCTCCGTCACGAGTGCGGCACCGTCCGCGACGGAGTTCAGCGCGATGAACTGCGGCTGGAGGTCCGTCGGGAAGCCTGGGTACGGAAGCGTGACGATGTCCACGGCCTTCGGCCGCTCCGTCATCGTGACCCGGAACCCGTCGTCGAGCACCTCGACGTGCGCCCCCGAGACGACAAGCTTCTCGAGCGCCAGGCTCAGATGGCCCGCATCCGCATTGCGCACGGTGATGTCGCCCCGGGTCATGGCCGCGGCGACGGCCCACGTCCCGGCCACGATGCGGTCGGGCAGGGTCTCGTGATCGACCGGCGAGAGGGCATCGACGCCGTCGATGCTCAGGGTGGACGTGCCGACCCCGTCGATCGACGCCCCCATCTCCAGCAGCATGGTGCAGATGTCGACGATCTCGGGCTCGCGGGCCGCGTTGTCGATCACGGTGCGGCCGTCGGCCAGGACGGCGGCCATGAGCAGGGTCTCGGTCGCTCCGACGCTCGGGAAGTCGAGCCAGATCCGCGCTCCGGACAGCCGCTTCGCGGCATGCGCCACCAGGTACCCGTGCTCGCTGGCGACGTCCGCGCCCATGCGCCGCAGCCCGTCGATGTGCATGTCGAGTCCGCGGGATCCGATGTTGTCGCCGCCGGGAAGCGCCACGTCGGCCGCGCCCACGCGGGTGATAAGCGGTCCGAGCACGCAGATGGAGGCACGCATGCGGCGGACGAGGTCGTAGTCCGCGCGGTGGTCGGGCCGTTCGGGAACGGTGATCGACAGCCGCTCCCCCTCGACGTCATGCACGACCTCGCAGCCGAGCCGGCGCAGCAGCTCCGCCATGATCTCGACGTCCAGGATGCACGGCACGTTGGTCAGCGTCGTCGTGCCGGGGGCGAGCAGGGCCGCGGCCATCAGCTTGAGCACGGAGTTCTTCGCGCCGGTGAGTCGCACCTCGCCACGCAGCGGCACGCCCCCGGTGACGCGCAAGACCTCCATTCGTGCATCGTACGAGGAGTGCGGAGCCGGTCGCGACCGCGCCACCGGCATCGGGCGCGAGGGTCCTGGGTGCCGTAGGGTCGGGACATGGTCAATCTGACGCGCATCTACACCCGCACCGGCGACGACGGCACCACCTCACTCGGTGACATGAGCCGGACCGGCAAGAACGACCCGCGACTGAAGGCGTATGCCGACGTCGACGAGGCGAACTGCACCATCGGGCTGGCCCTGTCGCTCACCACCTTCGACGAGCCCGTGCGCGCGCTGCTCGTCGCGGTGCAGAACGACCTCTTCGACGTTGGCGCCGACCTGTGCACGCCCGTCGTCGAGAATCCCGAGCACGAGCCGCTGCGGGTGACCGAGGCCTACGTCGAGCGGCTGGAGGCGGCCTGCGACGAGTACAACGACAAGCTCGAGCCACTGCGCTCGTTCGTGCTGCCCGGCGGCACTGTCGGCGCCTCGCAGCTCCACGTGGCCCGCACGGTGGTGCGCCGCGCCGAGCGGTCGACGTGGGCGGCCCTCGACACGTACCACGGCGGCATGAACCCGCTGACCGCCACGTACCTCAATCGCCTCAGCGACCTGCTCTTCATCCTCGCCCGGCTGGCGAACAAGGATTCGGGCGGCGACGTGCTGTGGCAGCCGGGCGCGAATCGCTGACCCGCGGCCCCAAACGCCGCGAGTGGTGAGGTGTGGCCCGGTTCACCGTCGTGACGCGGGCCACACCTCACCACTCGCGTGGGGGTGCTGGGTGGATCAGCGGGCCGTGATCCCCTTGGCGACCCCGGCGACCTGGATGCGGGTCTCGGCGCGATGCACCGCGGACTCCTCCTCGGGAGTCACCCCGCCCTCCGTGGCACGGGCGAGGGCCGCCTGGGCGCGGGGCAGGTCGATGTCCTCCGCCAGCTCCGCGACCTCGGCGATGACGTTGACCTCGTTGCCGGCCACCGAGAAGAAGCCGCCGTGGATGGCGACCAGCACTTTGGACCCGTCCGGCTCCTCGATCCGCAGCGGCGCGCTCTCGACGAGGAGCGCCAGCACGGGCTCGTGACCGGGCAGGATGCCGATGTCGCCCTCGGGGGTCTTGGCCACGAGGGCCTTGGCCTGGCCCGTCCAGAGCGCACGCTCGGCCGAGACCACCGCCACGTTGAGGACCTTCTCGGAGTCAGCCATGCCCGCTAGTTGCCCTTCGCGAGCGCAGCGGCGTTCTTCTCGACGTCCTCGATGCCGCCGCACATGAAGAAGGCCTGCTCCGGGATGTGGTCGTACACGCCGTCGCAGAGGGCGCGGAACGAGGCGATGGTCTCCTCGACCGGAACGAACGATCCGGGCTGGCCGGTGAAGGCCTCCGCAACGAACATGTTCTGCGACAGGAAGCGCTGGATGCGACGGGCCCGGCCCACGAGGATCTTGTCCTCCTCGGACAGCTCGTCGATGCCGAGGATGGCGATGATGTCCTGGAGGTCCTTGTAGCGCTGCAGGATCTCCTTGACGCGGGCGGCCACGGCGTAGTGCTCGTCGCCGACGTAGCGCGGATCGAGGATGCGCGACATCGAGTCGAGCGGGTCGACGGCCGGGTAGATGCCGAGCTCCGAGATCGGGCGGCTCAGCGTCGTGGTCGCGTCGAGGTGGGCGAAGGTCGTCGCCGGGGCCGGGTCGGTGAGGTCGTCGGCGGGGACGTAGATCGCCTGCAGCGACGTGATCGAGTGGCCACGCGTCGACGTGATCCGCTCCTGCAGCTGGCCCATCTCGTCGGCCAGCGTGGGCTGGTACCCGACGGCCGAGGGCATGCGGCCGAGGAGGGTCGACACCTCCGAGCCCGCCTGGGTGAAGCGGAAGATGTTGTCGATGAACAGCAGCACGTCCTGCTTCTGCACGTCGCGGAAGTACTCCGCCATCGTCAGGGCCGACAGCGCGACGCGAAGGCGCGTGCCCGGCGGCTCGTCCATCTGGCCGAAGACGAGTGCGGTCTTCTCGAGGACGCCCGACTCGCTCATCTCCAGGAAGAGGTCGTTGCCCTCACGGGTGCGCTCGCCGACACCGGCGAACACCGACACGCCGCTGAAGTTCTCGGCGACGCGGTAGATCATCTCCTGGATGAGGACGGTCTTGCCGACGCCGGCTCCTCCGAAGAGGCCGATCTTGCCGCCCTTGACGTAGGGGGTCAGCAGGTCGATGACCTTGATGCCGGTCCAGAAGACCTCGGTCTTGGACTCGAGCTGGTCGAAGGCCGGCGGCTGGCGGTGGATGCTCCAGCGCTCGGTGATGTCGAGCGACGACTCCGGCACGTCGAGCGGGATGCCCAGCGTGTTCCACACATGGCCCTTGGTGACGTCGCCCACGGGGACCGTGATCGAGTCGCCGGTGTCGCGCACGTCGGCGCCACGGACCAGGCCGTCGGTCGGCTGCATCGAGATGGCGCGGACCATGTTGTCGCCGATGTGCTGGGCGACCTCGAGGGTCAGGGTGCGGCTTCCGCCACCCTCCTCGCCCTGGTCGAAGTTCACGTCGACGTGCAACGCGTTGTACAGCTCGGGCATGGACTCGACGGGGAACTCCACGTCGACGACGGGGCCGGTGACGCGGGCTACGCGCCCCACGCCGGTCGTGGTCTCAGTCGTTGCGGTCATGTCGTGTTCCCTCTCCTAGCGCGAAGCTGACAGTGCGTCGGCGCCGCCGACGATCTCGCTGATTTCCTGGGTGATCTCGCCCTGACGGGCCTGGTTGGCCTGCCGGGACAGCGACTTGATCATGTCCTCGGCGTTGTCGGTCGCCGACTTCATGGCGCGGCGGCGAGCAGCATGCTCGGACGCAGCGGACATGAGCAGCGCCGAGTACACCGAGTGGTCGATGTAGCGGGGCAGGAGCCCGTCGAGGACCGACTCGGCGTCAGGCTCGAACTCGTAGAGCGCCGAGGGCAGCTGGCCCTCCTCCGTCGTGACGACCTCATCGACGACCTCGAGCGGCAGGAGGCGCCGGATACGGGCCTCCTGGGTCATCATCGATGCGAAGTGCGTGTAGACGAGGTGGATCTCGTCGACGCCGCCCTCCTCCTGCGGAGTGAGGAACGCCTCCAGGAGGTCGCCGCCGATGCGCTTCGCGTCGGCGTACGTCGGCTGGTCGGTGAATCCGGTGTACTCGCCGGCCATGACGCGATCGCGGAAGCGGTAGTACGACACTCCCTTGCGCCCCACGATGTAGGGCACGACGGTCATCCCCTTCTCACGAAGGTTGGCCGCCAGGGCCTCGCCCTCGCGCAGCGCATTGGCCGAGTAGGCGCCGGCGAGGCCGCGGTCCGCGGTGATGATGAGCACCGCGGCGCTCTTGCGCTCCTCGGCGTTCGCCATGAGCGGGTGCTTGCGCACGTCGGCTGCCCCCGTGGCAGCCGCGCTGATCGCCGCGTAGAGATGCGTGAGGTAGGGCAGCGACGCCTCCAGGCGCGCCTGCGCCTTCACGATGCGCGAGGAGGCAATGAGCTCCATCGCCTTCGTGATCTTCTTGGTCGACTGGACGGAGCGGATGCGCCGCCGGTAGACCCTCAGTTGTGCGCCCATGTCAGCTAGCCCCGTACCGCCCGCTTGATCTGCGTGTGGTCGATCTCCTCGTCGGCCACCGCGGCCACCGGCTCGTCGTTGACGAGGAGGTGCCCGGCCGTCGTCGTGTACTGGCGCTTGAAGGTGCCGATGGCGCCCTCGAGCACCGAGACGGTGTCGTCGGAGAGGTCGGTCGTCGTGCGGATGGCGTCGAACACCTCAGGGTGCGAGCGATCGATGAAGTCGAGGAACTCCGCGTCGAAGCGGCGGATGTCCTCGACCGGCACGTCGTCGAGCTGGCCGGTCGTTCCCGACCACACCGACACGACCTCGCGCTCCATGGCCTGCGGCTGGTACTGCGGCTGCTTGAGCAGCTCGACCAGGCGAGCACCGCGCTCGAGCTGCGCCTTGGAGGCCGCGTCGAGGTCGGAGCCGAAGGCGGCGAAGGCCTCGAGCTCGCGGAACTGCGCGAGGTTGAGGCGCAGGCGCCCGGCCACCTTGCGCATGGCCTTCGGCTGCGCCGAGCCGCCGACGCGCGACACCGAGATGCCGACGTTGATGGCGGGACGGACACCCGAGTTGAACAGGTCGGACTCGAGGAAGCACTGCCCGTCGGTGATCGAGATGACGTTGGTGGGGATGTAGGCCGACACGTCGTTGGCCTTGGTCTCGATGATCGGCAGGCCGGTCATCGAGCCGCCACCGAGCTCATTGGACAGCTTGGCGCAGCGCTCGAGGAGACGGCTGTGCAGGTAGAAGACGTCGCCCGGGTAGGCCTCGCGGCCCGGCGGGCGCCGCAGCAGCAGCGACACGGCGCGGTAGGCCTCCGCCTGCTTCGACAGGTCGTCGAACACGATGAGGACGTGCTTGCCGGCGTACATCCAGTGCTGGCCGATGGCCGAGCCGGTGTAGGGGGCCAGGTACTTGAAGCCGGCGGGGTCGGAGGCCGGTGAGGCGACGATGGTGGTGTACTCCATCGCGCCGTACTCCTCGAGCGCGCCCTTGACTGCGGCGATCGTGGAGCCCTTCTGGCCGATGGCCACGTAGATGCAGCGCACCTGCTTCGTCGGGTCGCCGGACAGCCAGTTCTCGCGCTGGTTGAGGATCGTGTCGAGGCAGACGGCAGTCTTGCCGGTCTGGCGGTCGCCGATGATGAGCTGGCGCTGGCCGCGGCCGATGGCGGTCATGGCGTCGATCGCCTTGATGCCCGTCTGCATGGCCTCCTTCACCGGCTGGCGCTGGACGACCGTCGGCGCCTGCACCTCGAGGGCACGACGCGCCTCGGCCTCGATGGCACCGAGGCCGTCGATGGGGTTGCCCAGCGGATCGACCACGCGGCCGAGGAAGGCGTCGCCGACCGGCACGGACAGGACCTCTCCGGTGCGGCGCACCGGCTGACCCTCCTCGATGTGCGATCCGTCGCCGAGCAGGACCACGCCGATCTCGCGGACGTCGAGGTTCAGGGCCAGGCCCAGGAGGCCGCCCTCGAACTCCAGCAACTCGTTGGTCATCGCCGAGTGGAGACCCTCCACGCGGGCGATGCCGTCACCGGTCTCGGTGACGCGACCGACCTCTTCGCGGGCGGTCTCCGGCGAGTACGCCGCGACGTTCCGCTCGATCGCATCCCGGATCTCTTCCGGCCGGATCGTCAGCTCCGTCATGGTGTCCTGCTCTCTTTCTCGGCCCGCTTCAGGCGGGCATCCAGTCGGTGTGTTCTGTTGCGTGCAGTGGTGCGTCTAGCCGATGACGGCCCGGCGGGCCTGCTCCATACGTGAGGCGATGGTGCCGTCGATGACCTCGTCACCGATCTTGACGTGCACGCCGCCGAGGACCGAGGGGTCGACGGCGACGTTGAGTCGGACGGTGCGGCCCTTGAGCCGCCCCAGGATGTCGGCCAGGCGGCGCTCCTGTGCCGGGTCGAGCGGCGCGGCCACGCGCACCTCGGCCACGACCCGCTCGCGCTGCTTGGCCGCAAGCCCGCAGAGATCCTCGACGACCGCGTCGATGCGGCGGCCGTGCAGGTGCCCGACGGCGTACTGGAGCACCTGCTCCGTAGTCGCGCTGGCGCGCCCGCCGAGCAGGTCGCGCACGATCGCGCCCTTGGTCTGCGCGGACTGCGACGGGTCGGTGAGGGCCATCTGGAGGGCCGGGGACGAGTCGAGGGCCCGGCTGAAGAGGAAGATCTCCTCCTCCGTCGCGTCGAGCGTCCCGTCGATCTCGGCGACCGTGAACGCGGCCTGATCGGCCAGCAGCTCGATCGCCAGCACGAGATCGAGGTCGGTCGACCAGCGACGGGCGACCACCATGTCGACGACCTGCGTGGCGAGGCCACTGATGCGGGAGGCGAAGATCTGCTGCACCAGGCCCGAGCGGACCGACGCCGGCTGCCCCGAGTCGGCGAGGGTGCTGCGCAGCTGCCCCTCGGAGTCGAGCAGGCCAGCCACCGCGAACAGATCGGAGGCCACCTGCCCGAAGCCAGCGTCCTGCCGGAGGGCGTCGAGGCCCTCCTGGCAGGCTGCGAGGCTCTCGCGACTAGATCCGAGCATCAGCTGGCCGCCTGCCGCTCGAGGTCGTCGAGGAAGGCATCGACCGTGGCGCGCACCCGGGCGTCGTCGGTCAGCGACTGGCCCACGACCTTGCTCGCCAGCCCGACGGCGAGCTCGCCGACCTGGCGGGTGAGAGCGGCCGTCGCCTGGGACCGGTCGGCGGCGAGCTGCGCCTCGGCGTTGGCCGTGACCTGCAGCGCCGCCTGGCGTGCCTCGTTCCTGGCCTCCTCGATGAGGGCCGTGCGATCCGCCTGCGCCTGCGTGCGGATGGCCGAGGCCTCCTCGCGCGCCTGCGCCATCTGCTGGCGGTACTGCTCGGCGAGGGCGTTGGCCTCCGCTTCAGCAGCCGCGGCCCGCGCGATGCCGCCCTCGATGGCGTTCGTGCGCTCCTCGAGGGTCTTCTTGATGCCCGGCAGCGCGATCTTGGCCAGGCCTCCGAAGACGATGATGAACGCGATGATGCCGATGATCAGCTCGTCGATGGGCACGGCGAGGACCGAGGGCATCTCCTCGCCCTCGGCGCCTGCCGCGGAGACGGCCGCGCTGGCTGCAGCAATGAGGTTAATCACGACGGTGACCTTCCCGGATCAGTCCGTGGGTGAATCCGCGTGGAGGTACGGATCAGACACCGAAGACGAATGGGGCGACGAAGCCGATCAGCGCCAGCGCCTCGGCGAGTGCGAAGCCGAGGATCATGTTCTGGCGAATGACGCCGTACGCCTCGGGCTGGCGGGCGATGGCCTGCACGCCCTGACCGAAGATGATGCCGATGCCGACACCGGGGCCGATGGCAGCCAGGCCGTAGCCGATGGAGCCAATGGAGCCGGTGACTTCCGCGAGAAGCGACATGTCGTGTCCTTTGCTTTCCTGGCCGGCGGTCGTTCCGCCGGTCTGGGGTCCTTGGGGTATTCAGTTGTGGGCGTGCCGTCGGTGCTCGGGTGATCAGTGCTCCTGGTGGAGCGCTCCCGAGATGTACACCGCCGTGAGGAGGGTGAAGATGTAGGCCTGCAGGAACTGGATCAGGGCCTCGAAGCCGGTGAGTGCCACCGCGACCGTGAACGAGGCGGCCGAGCCCAGTATGCCGATGACGCTGGCGCTGATGAGGTAGAAGGCCGCGATGCTGAACGTGGCGATGAGCAGGTGGCCGGCGAACATGTTGGCGAACAGACGGATGGCGTGCGTGGCCGGCCGCACGATCAGGTTCGAGAGGAACTCCAGCGGCGTCAGCAGGACATACATCGCCTTCGGCACACCGGGCGGGAAGAGCATGCCCTTGAAGTACCCGCCGAAGCCCTGCGAGTAGACGCCCAGGGGCACCCAGGTGACATAGACGATGAGCGCGAACGCGACGGGGATGGCGAAGATCGACGTGACCGGGATCTGGGCGAACGGGAGGATGCCCATGAAGTTGCTCAGCCACACGAGGAAGAAGAAGGACATGAGGTACGGGACGAAGCGGTCGCCGTCCTTGCCGATGATGTCGCGCGAGATCCCGTCGCGGATGAACAGGTAGCCCATCTCCCCGACGTTCTGGGCTCCGCGCGGCACCAGCTTCGGGCGGCGGAAGGCGTAGATGAAGAAGCCCAGGATGAGGAACACGCACAGGAACAGCAGGATCGTGACCTTGCTGATGTTGAACTGCAGGCTGCCGATCGTGAACGTGAAAACGGCATCGAACTGGAAGATCTCCGCGCCGGGGGCGGGGAAGCCGCATCCCGAGAGAAGGTGGCAGTCCAGGCCGCCCGAGGCGACCACCACGTCAGCTGACACCAGGCTCCTCCGTGCCCCTCATCGTCGTACCCGTCCGATCCGGTCGTGCGTCGTCGTTCCGCTGCTGGGCGGCCCGTGTCTCCTGTGCCAGGCTCGTGAACACGAGGTAGTACGAGAGCCCCAGTCCCACCATGGCACCGATCGCCATCAGGAGGGCCTGGTGGCCGACCCACCTCGAGATCAGCCAGCCAAGGCCGGTGTAGAGGATGAGGCCGGACATCAGCCGACTGCTGGTGACCCACGCCGAGTTGGACATCCTCTGGGCGTCGTCCATCGTGACGGTCCGCCTCCGCGCGCCCGAACCGTACCAGCCGGACGGCGTCGTGGCGTTTCGGGGGGCGCTCACTTCTGGGCCTCCGGCTCGACGTAGAGCACCTTCGTCCGCGAGAAGATCACGACCTCCGTGAACGTCCACGCCAGAGTGCACGCGACGATGACGCCGGCGAACACCCGCGGGGCGAAGAAGGTGGCGTTCTGGAGCACCAGGAGCAGGACGAGCAGGACGCCGATCTTCACGATGTAGAGCGTCATCGCCACCAGCATCGCGTTCTGCGGGTTGTTCTTGAGCACCGCTCCGAGGACCAGCTGCCCGGCGGCGAAGAACACGAGCACGATGAGCGTGCCGAGGACGCCCGCGATGAGCCCCGGGGTGCCGGCAACGACCGCGCCGATGACGGTGCCGAGGATGCCGACGACGAAGGTCACAGACCCCGCCTTCAGCAGCACCTGCGAGTCGATGGAGGGCACAAAGTGACGCTATCGCACCGTGTTCCCGAGCCCCAAATGAGCACCGGCTAAAGCGGGGGTGTCCTTGCTCACCATGGCCGTCAGCCGCGAGTGCCGGTGCGCAGCGTGTGCACCTGCGCGGGCTCCTGGCCGCCGGGCCGGCGGACGAGGACCACCAGCAGGCCGAGCCCCACGACCAGGCCCACGGCGACGTAGACGCCCGGCACGAAGGCCACCGCGACGGCCGCCCCCGCGAGCAGGCCCGTCCACGCGTACATGACGACGACGGCCCGGCGCTGGGAGTGCCCCATCTCCAGGAGCCGGTGGTGCAGGTGCTGCTTGTCCGGTGCGAACGGATTGCGCCCGGCCCGCGTGCGCCGGATCACCGCGAGCAGGAGGTCGACGAGGGGCACGGCGAGGACGGCCACCGGCAGGAGGATCGGGAGCAGCGTCGGCAGGAGGGTGCCGCCGGCGACCGCGCTGGGGTCGACCTGTCCGGAGAGCGTGATGGTGCTCGCTGCCAGCAGCAGGCCGAGCATCATCGCCCCGGTGTCCCCCATGAAGATGCGGGCCGGGAAGAAGTTGTTGGGGAGGAACCCCAGGCACATGCCGACCAGGAGGGCCGACACGAGCGTGGCCAGGGTGGCGCGCTCGAAGCCGAGCTCGACCGAGAGCAGGTACGAGTAGGCGAAGAAGGCTCCGGCCGCGATGGCGACGATGCCCGCCGCCAGGCCGTCGAGGCCGTCGACGAAGTTGATGGCGTTGATGCTCACCAGGACGATCAGCACCGTGAACAGCACGCTCGTGATCGGGTCGAGCACGAACGTCCCGCCGATGGGGAGCCAGATCACGGCGATCCCCTGGAACGCCATGACCCCGGCGGCCAGGACCTGGCCGGCCAGCTTGGTCGGGGCGTCGAGGCCCCACTTGTCGTCGATCACCCCGAGAAGGACGATCACCGCCACTCCGGACAGCAGGGCGATCGCGGTGTTGCTGCCGTCGAAGACCGCACGCATCATCGGCAGCTTGCTCGCGAGGAGGAGACCGGCGAGCAGTCCGCCTGCCATCGCGAGCCCGCCGAGGCGCGGGGTGGGCTCCGCGTGCACGTCGCGATCGCGCACCGGGGCCATCATCTTGAGCCTGAGTGCCAGGCTGCGGACCGGAGGGGTCAGCAGGTAGGTGACCGCCGCGGCGGCCAGCAGGCACAGCAGGTATTCGCGCATCTCCTGGGATCAGCCCCGCGGGTAGGCCGGATGGGCAGTGACGAGCGCGGCGACCCGCTCGCCGATCTCGGCGGTCTCGGCTCCTGCCCCGTCTCGGATGGCAGCGCCGATGAGCGCGGCGATCTCGGCCATGTCGGGCTCGGTCATGCCCTGGGTCGTGACGGCCGGCGTGCCCACCCGGATCCCGGACCCCTTCGACGGGGGCTGGGGGTCGTAGGGAATCGCGTTCTTGTTCAGGGTGATGCGGGCCGCGTCGCAGCGCGCCTCCGCGATGTCGCCGGTGACGCCCATCTCCTGGATGTCGATCAGTGCGAGGTGGGTGTCGGTGCCGCCGCTCACGGGGCGCATGCCCTGGTCCGCAAGCCCGCGGGAGAGCGCCTGGGCGTTTGCGATCACCTGTGCCGCGTACGCCTGGTACTCGGGAGTGGAGGCCTCCTTGAGCGCGACGGCCTTGGCAGCGACCGCGTGCATGAGCGGTCCGCCCTGCATCATCGGGAACACCGCCTTGTCGATCGCGGCAGCGTGCTCCTCCTTGCACAGCATCATCCCGCCGCGCGGCCCCCGGAGCACCTTGTGGGTCGTGAACGTGACGACGTCCGCATACGGCACCGGACTCGGGATCGCCTTGCCGGCCACGAGCCCGATGAAGTGGGCGGCGTCGACCATGAGGATGGCGCCGACCTCGTCGGCGATCTCCCGGAACGCCGCGAAGTCGATCAGTCGCGGATACGCCGTGGCGCCCGTGATGATCATCTTCGGACGATGCTGGTGGGCGAGGGCCCGCACCTCGTCGTAGTCGATCAGCTCGGTGTCCTGACGCACCCCGTACGACACGATGTCGAACCACTTGCCCGAGAAGTTCACCTTGGAGCCGTGGGTCAGGTGCCCGCCGTGCGGCAGGCTCATGGCCAGGACGGTGTCTCCCGGCTTCACGAAGGCGCCGTAGGCCGCGATGTTGGCGCTGGCGCCACTGTGCGGCTGGAGATTGGCGTGCTCGGCGCCGAACAGCGCCTTCGCCCGCTCGATGCCGATGACCTCCGCCTTGTCGACCTCGGCGCACCCGCCGTAGTAGCGGCGCCCGGGGTAGCCCTCGGCGTATTTGTTGCTGAGCGTCGAGCCGAGGGCCGCGAGCACCGCAGGCGAGGTGAAGTTCTCGCTGGCGATCAGCTGCAGGCCACTGCGCAGCCGCTCGAGCTCGTCGAGGACGATCGCCGCGATCTCCGGGTCCTCAGAGGACAGCTCGTCGAAGTCGGGTCCCCAGAACGGCGTGCTGCTCATGCGACTCCCTCAGGAAAGACGTTTCGCACACTCTACGCGTCGGCGTTCCCCAGGCCCGTCCGGACATCAGGGCACACTCGCCGCAGGTCGTCCGCCGACACGGCCCCGATGCGCACGACCACGGGCACGGTGCCGGTGACGTCGACGATCGTGCTGGGCGCACCCGCACCATCGTTGAGCAGCGGACCCGCGTCGAGCGCCACGGTGACCGCATCACCGAGCTGCTCGAGCGCGTCGTCAACATCGGACGGCGCGGGCATGCCGGGCAGGTTGGCCGACGTCATGGCCATCGGGCCGGTGCGCGCGAGCAGCGCGAGCGCGACCGGGTGCAGCGGCATGCGCACGGCCACCGGGGAGTCGACCGCGACGTCCCAGGCCAGGGAGGGCTGTGGGGTCATGAGAAGCGTGAGCGGGCCGGGCCAGAAGACGTCCATGAGCCGCTGGGCATCCTGCGACACGCCCGTCGCGATGCCCGCGACCGTGGCACGGCGGCCGACCATGACAGGAAGCGGCACTCCGGCATCGGTGCCCTTGGCGTCGCGCAGCGCGGCGATCCCCCGTCGCGAGAAGGCATCGGTGGCGACCGCGTAGACCGCCTCGGTCGGCACCAGCACGAGGTCGCCCCGGCGTGCGGCAGCATGGCCGGCGGCCACAGCGCGCTCGCGCTCGCGTCCGTCGGCACAGGCGATCCGCAGCGACATCGCGCCTAGCCCTCGACCCGGCGTGCGAGCGTGAAGCGGGGCAGTCCGTTGAGGTCGATGCGATCAGCCACGTCCGTGAAGACCGGACGACCGGTCGGGACGTTCATCATCGTCGCGAGCTCGTCGTCGACGCGCAGGTCGGCGACGACCCCCGGCACACCGAGCGCGCCGGCGGCCTTGCCCTGGACATCAGCGTGCTCGATGGCGATCAGGCCGCCCGGCCGAAGGAGGATGGCCGCCGTGCGGAGAACCCCGCGGATCACCCCGAGGCCGTCGGATCCGCCATACAGGGCCATGCTCGGCTCGTGGTCGCGGACCTCGGGCTCGCGCGGGATCATCGCATCGGGGATGTAGGGCGGGTTGGTGACCACGACGGCCACCTGGCCGGCCAGCCGGGCGAGCGCATGCCCCGGATCGGCCACTCTCGTCGCATCGTCGTGGACGACCTCGACCCGCGAGCCCCGTCCGGCGATGCGGGCGTCGTGCTCCTCGACATTGCGCCGGGTCCACCCGATCGCGTCATCGCTCAGCTCGACCGCGTAGACCTGCCCGCCGTCGGTCTCCACTCCCAGGGAGATCGCGATCGCTCCCGTTCCGGCGCAGAGGTCGACGGCGACGCGCTCCCCCGGCGGCCGGAGTGCCAGCTCCCGGATGCCGGCCTCGGTCACGAGTTCGGTCTCCGGCCGGGGGATGAACACCCCGGGTCCGACTGCAACCTCGATGTGGCGGAATCCGGCGCTTCCGACGATGTGCTGCAACGGCACGCGCGACAGCCTCCGGGCCAGCAGCTGCTCGATCCGGACCTTCTGGTCCGGGGTGACCGCATCCTGGAGGAAGAGCCGGTTGCGCGGCGTCCCGAGGGCGAAGGCCACGAGCTCGGCGGCATCGACGTTCGGTGACGGAACGCGCACGGCGCTGAGCCGGTGCTCTGCGTCGAAGAGCACGTCGCGGACCGTGACACGGCCACCCAGGGTGTGGTCCTCGGCCCAGGACATCAGGACGCGCCAGCGCCGCTGAGCCGACTCGCCTGGTCCGCCTCGACGCAGGCGTCGATCACGGCATCGAGGTCACCGTCGAGCACCTGGTCGAGGTTGTGCGACTTGAAGCCGACGCGATGATCGCTGAGCCGGTTCTCGGGGAAGTTGTACGTGCGGATGCGCTCGCTGCGATCGACCGTGCGGACCTGAGACCGGCGGGCGTCGGAGGCATCCTTGGCGGCCTGCTCCTCGGCGACGGCGAGCAGCCGTGCCCGAAGGATGCGCATCGCCGACTCCTTGTTCTGCAGCTGGCTCTTCTCGTTCTGGCACGAGACGACCGTGCCCGTGGGGATGTGGGTGATGCGCACGGCTGAGTCCGTTGTGTTGACGCTCTGCCCACCCGGACCGGACGAGCGGTAGACGTCGATGCGCAGGTCGTTGGCATCGATGACGACATCGACGTCCTCTGCCTCCGGGAGCACCAGGACACCCGCGGCGGACGTGTGGATGCGGCCCTGCGACTCGGTGACGGGCACGCGCTGGACGCGATGCACGCCTCCCTCGAACTTCAGGCGGGCGAAGGGCGCGTCGCCAGGCTCGGGGATCCCCTTGGCCTTGACGGCGATCGCGATGTCCTTGTAGCCCCCGAGGTCGGACTCCACCATCTCGAGGATCTGGGTGTTCCAGCCGCGCCGCTCCGCATACCGCATGTACATGCGGGCGAGGTCGCTGGCGAAGAGCGCCGACTCCTCGCCTCCCTCACCGGCCTTGACCTCGACGATGACGTCCTTGTCGTCCATCGGGTCGCGCGGGAGGAGCAGGGCGGTGAGGCGCTCGGCCGCCGTCTCGGTGCGCTGCTCCAGCGGAGCCACCTCGTCGGCGAACGCGGCGTCGACCTCGCCCAGCTCACGCGCCGCGCTCAGGTCCTCGGACGCCGCCAGCCACTCCCGGTACGCGGCGACGACGGGCCGCAGCTGCGCGTAGCGCCGCCCGAGCTGCCGGGCCGCGGCCTGGTCACCGTGGACGTCGGGGTTCGCGAGCTGCTGCTCGACGTCGTCGTACTCGACGAGCAGGTCGGCGCAGGACTCGAACATCAGGTGACTCCCCTACGGAGGAAATGAACCGGGCGCCGGTCGGGGGTCG
>CALGTB010000328.1 GCA_937902285.1 uncultured Actinomycetes bacterium
GAGCCGACCAACGACCTCGACGTGGAGACCCTCGGGTCGCTCGAGAACGCCCTGCTGGAGTTCCCCGGCTGCGCCGTCATCACCTCGCACGACCGCTGGTTCCTCGACCGGATCGCGACCCACATCCTCGCCTACGAGGGCGACTCGCAGTGGTTCTGGTTCGAGGGCAACTTCGAGTCGTACGAGAAGAACAAGATCGAGCGGCTGGGAGCCGATGCCGCCCGTCCGCACCGGGCGACCTACCGCAAGCTCACCCGCGACTAGACCCGATGACCGACCACGATCCGGTCTTCCGGCTGCAGGTCTACCGGCGCTTCAGCGACCTCGACCCGCTGGGCCACGTCAATAACGTCGTGTTCTACGACTACCTGCAGGAAGCCCGGGTGCAGCTGCTCCAGAAGCTCGGCTTCATGCAGGTCGAGGGGTTCTCCCTCGTGGTCGTCAAGCAGGAGATGACCTACCGCAAGCCCCTCCTGCTGTCACCGGAGCCCATCACCATCGAGTCGTGGGTCAACCACATCGGCAACTCCTCCTTCACGTTCCACTACCGGATCCACGATGAGGTCGGCGATCTTGCCGCCGTCGCGAGCACGGTGCTCGCCGCGGTCGACCTGGCCACGGGACGGCCGGTTCGGCTGAACCCCGAGTTGCGGGCCGCACTGCTGGAACTGACAATCGACCGGTGACGACACTGGCGGAGCCCGAGGCACGCGCTCTCGAGGGCTTCTGCCGACGGCAGCTGCGCTGGGACTCCCGGATGCCGGCGCGGGTGGTGACCACGCCCACGGCGCTGGGCGTCTTCACGGCTCCTCCGCTCGGAGTGCTCGCGTTCGCCGCCGTGCCGGTCACCGACGTCGAGGAGCCGACCGACATCCTCGTGCAGCTGGCCGGCCTCGCGGACGCCCTGCGCGAGCCTCCGCTCGACCTCGGCGCCCTGACCCGGGCCATCGTCCCGCCGGGCCCGGCTCCGAGCCTGTCGCACCTGCCTCCCGCGGAGGGCTGGCAGATCCCCATGCACGCCGTCTCCGGCGATCTCGTTCCGGTGGTCGAGGCCGCGAGTCGGGAGTTCGCCACGCGTTCGTCCGGGCGCACTCCCTCCGAGCAGGAGGAGATCGCCGAGGAGATCTGGCGCCGGCCGTCGTTCGGGGGGCTTCCGCTGCGGTCGCTGCATGCAGCCCGCCAGCTCGGCATGCTCACCGGCGACATGGCGCGGGTGTCCGTCGCGACCTGCGGCCAGTGGAAGCGGCTGAGCACCGTGCGCGGGCAGGTGTTCTCGTACGCGACGGGTCCGGCAGCGCGGCTCGCCCTGCGGGTAGTGCGCTAGGCGCGCAGCGACTCGAGCGCGCAGCCGGCCAGCAGCGCCGCAGCGACCGCTATCGCGCCCTCGTCGACGTCGAACGTCGCCGAATGAAGGTCCTGGTGGGGGTTGCCCGGACGGTGCGTGCCGAGTCGCACGTAGGTGCCGGGGATCTGCTCGGTGTACCAGGCGAACGAGTCGCCGCCGCGGGACTGGGGCGTGTCGGTGACGGAGCCCGCTCCGAAGAGCGAGGTCGCCACCCGTTCTACGACGGCCGTGGTGCGCTCGTCGTTGACCACCGGCGGCACCCCGCGCGTGTACGCGAGCGCCCACTCCGGCGCCGCGCCGCCGTCGGCGGCCAGGATGTCGCCGAGGGCGGCGCGCATGAGCGCCTCGCCCTCGAGCCAGGCATCGCGGTCGGGCGTGCGGAACGAGCCGCGCAGCAGCGCTGTGGCGGGGATGACATTGGCCGCCGCTCCGCTGTGCACCGCACCGAACACCAGGGTCACGTCGCGCTGGGTGCGGGACTGCACCACCTCGGCGAGCCGATCTGCGACGCGCCCGGTCCACCTCACGAGGTCGACGGTCAGTCCGGGGCGTGCCGTGTGTCCGCCCGGCCCCGTGAGCGTGATCTCGAACATGTCGGCGGCCGACGTGAGCGGGCCGCTGCGCAGCCCGAGGCTCCCGACGTCCGTCTTCGGGTCGCAGTGCACGCCGAAGATCTCCCGTACGCCGCCGAGCCAGCCGTCGGCGATGACGTCGACGGCTCCTCCGGGCACGACCTCCTCGGAGGGCTCGAAGACGAGTCGGACCGTCCCGGCCTGCGGCTCCGCGGCGCGCGCCTCGAGCAGCAGGAGCCCGGCACCGAGCACGGCGGCCGTGTGCACGTCGTGGCCGCAGGCGTGTGCGATGCCGCCATGCCGTGAGCGGTACGGGGTGTCGGTGCGGTCGTCCATGGCCAGGGCGTCGATGTCGGCGCGGATGGCGACGATCGGACCGGCCGCCGATCGCCCCGGGTCGTCGGGATCCATCGCGATGTCGCAGACCAGCCCCGTGCCCGTCGAGAGGACGACCGGCGCGAGTCCCTCGACCATCAGTCGCTCGACGAGCATCTCCGTCGTCACGTGCTCCGCGCCCGACAGCTCGGGCTGGGAGTGGAGCACGCGCCTCAGCGCGACGAGCTCGTGCTCGTGCGAGGCAGCCAGTGAGGTGAGGTCGGGCACGCTATCCGCGCAGCCAGGCCGCGGTCTCGGCACCCAGTGCGATGAACGAGCCGCCCTCGTCGATGCTCATCACGGCCACGTCGTCGCCCGACGACACCAGCACCTCGGTGCCCCAGTGCGCCGGCAGGCGGACCACGCCGTCGGTGAGGTTGAGCACGGCGACCACCGAGCTGCCATCAGGAGAGGTGCGTCGGATGACGAGGACGTCACCGTCGTGGTCGAGCCACTCCAGGGGTCCCTCGCCCAGTGCCGGCTCGGCCCGGCGCAGGGCCAGGGCCTGCCGGTACATCTCCCACGTCGAGCCGTCGACCCCGCGCTCGCGCTCGACAGACAGGTCGGCCCACACCGGAGGCTGGGGCAGCCACGACTCGGAGCCAGGGCCGAATCCGTACGAGGGGGAGTCGCCCGACCACGGGATGGGGACCCGGCATCCGTCGCGGGTGCCGTCGGTGCCGCCGCTGCGATGCCAGGCGGGATCCTGGCGGGCCTCGGGGGGCAGGTCGGTGACCTCGGGCAGTCCGAGCTCCTCGCCCTGGTAGAGGTACATCGAGCCCGGCAGCGCCAGGGTGAACACGGTGGCCGCTCGGGCCCGGCGGAGCCCGCGCTCGAGATCGCGCTCGCCGTCGGCGCCGACGGGGGCCATGCGGGTGCGGTGCCGGATGACGTCGTGGTTGGAGAGCACCCAGGTGGGCGGAGCGCCGACCCGGGCGTGGTTCGCGATGGTCTCGTCGATCGACGAGCGCATCGCGGATGCGTCCCAGCCCGCCTCGAGGTAGCTGAAGTTGAACGACGTGTGCAGCTCATCCGGACGCTGGTAGCGGGCCAGCCGCTCGGCATTGGGCACCCACGTCTCTCCGCAGAAGACCCGCGGAGGGTCGTACTCGTCGGCGACAGCCCGCCACTCGCGGTAGATGTCGTGCACGCCGTCCTGGTCCCAGAACGGCGCGTGCGCGACGTCCTCGTCGAACATCGGGGGCGTGGCGTCGTCGGTGTCCTCCGGGTAGTCGAAGTCGGGCAGGCCCTCCTCCTTCACGAGGCCATGCGCCACGTCGATGCGGAAGCCGTCGATGCCGCGGTCGAACCAGAAGCGCAGGGTGCTGATGAACTCCTCGTGCACGTCGGCGTTCTGCCAGTTCACGTCGGGCTGCGTGGTGTCGAAGATGTGCAGGTACCAGTAGCCGGTGGGGTCGCCGTCGGCCGTGCGGATCCGTGACCAGCCACGGCCGTGGAACACGCTCCGCCAGTTGTTGGGCGGGGTCTCCCGGTCCGCACCCGTGCCCTCGCGCACCACGTAGCGGTCCCAGGCCGGGGACCCGGGCTCGGACTCGAGCAGTTCCTTGAACCATCGGTGCTCGCTGCTCGTGTGGTTGGGGACGATGTCCATGAGGATGCGGATGCCGCGCTCGTGCGCCTGGGCGATGAGGACGTCGACGTCGGCGAGCGTGCCGAGCCGCTCGTCGATCGACCGGTAGTCGGCCACGTCGTAGCCGCCATCGTGGAGCGGCGACGTGTAGAAGGGCGAGATCCAGATCGCATCGACCCCGAGGTCGGCCAGGTAGTCCAGCCGCGTGATGAGACCGGGGATGTCGCCCATCCCGTCGCCGTCGCTGTCGGCGAACGACCGCGGATAGACCTGGTAGACGACGGCGTGCCGCCACCAGGTGGCGTCGTCCATGCTCGGCCGGGCAGTGCTGGTCACGTCAGATCTCCGTCACGTCGATGACACGCTCACCGGGGATCGCGTCGGGGATGTTCTGCATCGCGAAGGCGGCGCCGAGCAGATACTGCCAGAGCACGGACTCGGCCTCGGCGGGCATGTCCTGCTCACTGAGGGCCTCGCGCATGAGGGCGAGCCATCGGTCGCGGGCAGCCGTGTCGATGGGGAAGGGCATGTGCCGCATGCGCAGCGCAGGATGCCCCCGCTCCTCGCTGTAGGTGCCGGGGCCACCCCAGTACTGCTGGAGGAACAGGTTGAGGCGCCGCTCGGCGGGCGCGAGGTCGCCGAGCGGGTACATGGGCCGCAGCAGGGGGTCGTCGGCCACGCGCACGTAGAACGCCCGCACGAGGCTCTCGAAGAACGGTGCCCCGCCGAACAGCTCGTAGGGGGTCAGGACGGTGTTGCCCGCGTCGTCGGTCACGCTGCGATTGTCTCGGATGCGGGTCGCGCAGTCTCGGCACGCTGGACGATGTGACGGATCATCGGCGGGAAGACGAAGGCGTGGAAGGGCGCCACGGCCCACCAGTAGGCGTGCCCGGCCAGGCCGCGGGGGAAGAACACCGCGCGCTGGTGCAGCACGGAGCCGGCGCCGTCGGGCTCGACCGAGAACTCGAGCCACGCCAGTCCGGGGTTCTTCATCTCGGCCCGCAGGCGGAGGAGCCGAGGCGGGATGCGGTCCTCCACGCGCCAGAAGTCGACGACGTCGCCGATGGCCAGGTGGTCGGGGTCGCGCCGGCCCCGCCGCATGCCGACACCTCCGACGAGCCGGTCGAGGAGGCCGCGGACCTCCCACAGGAAGCCGGCGGAGTACCAGCCGTTCTCGCCTCCGATGCGCTCGACCGCCGCCCACAGCTGCTCGGGCGGTGCCGTGCAGTGCCGTTCGCGCACGTCCTCGTAGAGCGAGCCGCCGGACCACTGGGGGTCGCTGGGCAGTGGGTCGCTGGGGGCGCCGGGGACCGAGGCTCCGGTCCACCGGGTCGCCACCTCCGCGTCCCTGATGCGGCTGAGGGCCAGGCGCACGGCCTCGTCGAAGGTGACCAGGCCGCCGTCGGGGTCGGGGATCCATCGGGCCACATCGTGCTCGTGGCAGACGGAGGGGTGTCGCAGCGACTGCACGAGCGGCCGGGCGATGGCACGCGGCACCGGTGTCACCACGTTGACCCAGTGGCTGGACAGGCCGGGAGTCAGCATGTTGATCGGCAGGATGACGCGAGGGCGCAGGCCCGCCACGCGCGCGTAGCGCTGCATCATCTCCTGGTAGGTGAGCACCTCGGGCCCCCCGATCTCCAGGACCCGGCTGACCTCAGGGGGAAGGTCGACGGCAGCCACCAGGTAGCGCAGCACGTCGCGGATCGCGATCGGCTGCGTCTTCATGCGGACCCAGCGCGGGGTGATCATCGCGGGAAGCCGCTCGGTCAGGTAGCGGAGCATCTCGAACGAGGCCGATCCGGATCCGATGATGACGGCCGCCCGGAACTCGACCGTGGGGACGCCGGACGAGCGCAGCACGGCCCCTACCTCGACCCGCGAGCGCATGTGGGGCGACATCTGGGCGGCGGGGATCTCCGGGGCCAGTCCGCCGAGGTAGACGATGCGCTGGACGCCCGCAGCCGCGGCCGCGTCGGCGAAGACCTGGGCCATCGCGCGCTCGGACTCCTCGAGCCCCGCGCCCTCCTGGATGGAGTGGAGCAGGTAGTAGGAGACGTCGATGCCGGCCATCGCCTCACGCATCGATCCCGGGTCGGTCGCATCGCCGGCGACGACGTCGACGTCATCGAACCATGGACGGTCGCGCAGGCGCTCGGGATGCCGGGCCAGCACGCGCACCCGGTGACCGCGAGCGAGGAGCTGGGGGACGAGCCGTCCGCCGACGTAGCCGGTGGCACCGGTCACCAGGCAGGTGCTCACGGGCCGGTCTTCGGCGGCGTCTGGGTGCCGGGCATGTTCGGCAGCGGTCGCACGAGGACCGGGACGACGATGCCGGCGCGGTCGAAGGCCAGCTTCATGCGCTCGCGGATGGTGCGGGCGACGCTGATCTGCTTCTCGGGCGCGGCCTTGGCGGTGATGCGGATGATGACGGCCTCCCCGGACATCGACTCCACGCCCGCGAAGGACGGGCGTCCGAGCAGCAGGTCGTCGTAGTCGGGATCCTCATCCATGTCGACGGCCACCCGCTCGACGATCTCACGGACGCGGTCGAGGTTCTCGTTGTAGGCGATCGGGATGTCGACGACGGCGAGGGTCCAGCCCTGCGACCGATTGGCCACCCGGAGGATCTCGCCGTTGCGCACGTACCAGACGACTCCCGAGAGGTCGCGCAGCCGGGTGTAGCGCAGAGCCACCTCCTCGACGGTGCCGACCGCCTCGCCGACGTCGACGATGTCGCCGACGCCGTACTGGTCCTCGATGATCAGGAAGATGCCGGACAGGTAGTCCTTGACGAGGGTCTGGGCACCGAAGCCCAGGGCGACACCGATCACTCCCGCGCTGGCGAGCAGCGGGGCGACGTTGACGCCGAGGAGGGGCAGGATCATGAGCACGGCGACGGTCCAGACCGTGATCGCGATGACACTGCGCAGCAGGGTGCCGATGGCCGCGGCCCGCTGCTCGGTGCGCTGGTTGAGCAGCAGGTCGGACAGCTCGGCCGTGCGGGTGATCTGGCGCATCTGGGCCAGCCGCTCGCGCTTGGCACGCTCGGATGCGCGCGTCACGACCCGGTTGATGATGCGCTTGAGGACGAGCTGCACGACGAACGCGATGACGAGCACCCCGAGGATCTGCAGGGGAACACCGACGAGCCAGTCGCGCGCCTGCTGCCAGAACGCCTCGTCCTTGGCCTGCACCGCCGCCTGCGCGAGCGTGCCCATCACATGCCGGTCCAGCGTGCCAGGAACGACAGGGTGTCTGCGCTCTCCTCCACCGAGCGGTCGAGCGAGCGGGCACCATGGCCCACGTCGCCCTCGGTGCGCAGCAGGATCGGCCGCGCGCCCGACGTGGCGTGCTGCACCGCGGCGCACATCTTGCGCCCATGCATTGGGTCGGTTCGCGTGTCGTTGTCGAACACGGCGAACATGGTCGCCGGGTAGTCGGTGCCCTCGACCACGCGGTGGTAGGGCGAGTAGGCGTGCAGCCAGCCGAACTGCTCAGGGACCTCGGGATCCCCGTACTCGACCGTCCAGGTCGGGCCGAGCTCCGAGGTGGTGTAGCGGATCATGTCGAGCAGCGGTGCCACGCAGACCACGGCGTTGAACAGGTCGGGGCGCTGCGTCATGGCGGCTCCGACGAGGAGCCCTCCGTTGGAGCCCCCGTAGATGCCCAGCTGCGACGGGGTCGTCCAGCCGTTGTCGCTGAGCCACCGCGCCGCCGCATGGAAGTCGTCGTACACGTTCTGCTTGCTCCCGAGCATGCCGGCCCGGTGCCACTCCTCGCCCTCCTCGCCGCCGCCGCGGAGGTTGGCGATCGCCCACACCCCGCCGGCCTCGACCCAGGCGAGGATCGCGGCGGAGTAGCCCGGTGCCAGCGGGATCCCGAAGCCGCCGTACCCGTAGAGGACCGTGGGGCGGGGCACGTCGGGTCCTCCTGTCGGGGACACCACGAACATGCGCACGACGGTGCCGTCGTCGGACATGTACGTGACCTGCTGGGAGTGCACGGCGGGCACCTCGACGGAGCCGGGCGGCTGAGCATGGAGGGTGACCGTGTCGGTTCGCGCGTCGTAGGCGTAGATGGTCGGCACGGTGGTGTGGTCGGTGTACACGAACCACGTCAGCGGCCCGCCGTCGATGTGCTCGACCGGCCCGCCGATCGTTCCAGCGCCGGGCAGGTCGATGTCCTTGAGGTAGGAGCCGTCGGCGGCGCGATGAAGCGACATGCGGGCGACGCCATGCGCGGTGCGCACGACGAGCAGCAGGTCCTCGTCGAGGTCGTCGCCGTCGAGCAGGGTCACGGATTCGAGGACTGCCTCAGGGTCCTCGGGGATGAGGTCGTCCCAGGCGCTCGGCGACCAGGCCCCCGGGGACGTGATCGCCAGCCGGCCGCGCGGTGCATCGAGGTCGGTGCTGACGTAGACGCGCCCGTCACGCCCGAACGACAGGGACGTCTGCGCATCGACGTCGCCCTGCACGAGCGTGAAGGCGGGGCTCGCGTGCGGGCTCGACGTGAGGTCGGCCACCCACAGGTTGTTGCGCGGCTCGGTGCCCTCGCTGCTCGACACCTGCAGCCAGTGCCCGTCTCGGCTGACCTCGACGCCGTAGTAGTTCGTCATCGTCATCCCGGAGCCGAACACGAGGTTGTCCGACTCGGCCGGCGACCCGACGCGGTGGAGGTAGACGCGCCGGTGGAAGTTGCGCTCCGACTCGGGCAGCAGGTCGGGGTCGATGCGGCGGACGTAGTAGAACGAGTTGGCGCCGGGCACCCACGCGATGGGGGAGTATCGGCAGCGGTCGATCGGTCCCTCGAGGGTCTCGCCGGTGGCCACGTCCATCACGTACAGCAGCGACTCCTCGTTTCCGCCGATCGACAGCTGGTAGGCCAGTCGGTCTCCCTCCTTGGACGGCTGCCAGGAGTCGAGGGTGGTCAATCCCGAGGGGTCGAGGGCCATGGGGTCGATGAGCGCACGCTCGGTGCCGTCGGCCTCGACGACGTAGAGGACGGAGAACTGCTGGCCGGGCTCGCGCCGGGACAGGAAGTGCCGGGGCCCCCTCCAGTAGGGGGGTGACACGGTGCCTGCGCCCAGGAGGGCTCCGATGCGCTCGACGAAGCCGTCGCGCGCCGCCCACCCCGCCCGCTCGTCGGACATGAGGGCGGCCTGGGCCGCGAGCCACTCCTGCGTGCGCGGATCGTCCGACGACTCCAGCCAGCGGTACGGATCCGCGACCGGGGTGCCGTGGAAGTCGTCGACGAGGTCGAGCCGCTCGGTGGCAGGGTAGGCGGGCGCGGTCTGGGGGGTGGTCACGCCCTCAACCCTAGGCTTCCTCCATGGACCTGCATGACCTGACCGCCGTGGAGCAGGCGGCCGCGATCCGCCGCGGCGAGGTGTCGTCCGTCGAACTCGCCGAGCACTACCTGCTCCGGTCGCATGCCCTCAACGCGACGGTGGGGGCGTTCGCCACGATCACCGACGGGCTCGCACGGGAGCAGGCCCGCGCGGCTGACCGCGCCGTGGCGGAGCGTCACGGCGGCCGGCTGTCCGTGCTCCATGGCGTGGTGGTCCCCGTCAAGGACCTCAACCACGTGGCCGGGGTGACGTGCCGGTTCGGCTCGGCCGCGGTCGAGGTCGTGTCCGACATCGACGACGACGTCGTGGTGCTGCTCCGCGAGGGCGGCACGGTCATGACCGGCAAGACGACCACGCCGGAGTTCGGGCTGCCCTGCTACACCGAGCCCGACGTGAGCCACTGGGCGCGGACGCCGTGGGACCTCGACCGGTCGGCCGGCGGCTCGAGCGGGGGTGCGGCGGCCGCCGTGGCCGCCGGGCTCGCCCCGGTCGCCCAGGGCTCCGACGGCGGTGGCTCGATCAGGATCCCGGCGAGCGTGTGCGGGCTCGTCGGCCTGAAGACCTCTCGCGGCCTCGTGCCCAGCGGGCCGGGGCCGGAGTCCCCGGGGCGCCTGGGCGTCGACGGGCCCCTCGCCCGCACCGTCACGGACGCCGCCGCCCTCCTCGACGTCATGACCGGCTCGTCCCTCGAGGTCACGGGGACCTCCTACGTCGCGGGGCTGGAGAGGGATCCGCGGCCCCTGCTCGTCGGCCGCTACTGCCAGCCCGTCATCGCCGAGACTGCGGTGCACGCCGAGTGCCTCGCGGCCTACGAGTCGACCTCGCTCCTGCTCGAGTCCCTCGGACACCGGGTGGTCGACATCGACGTCCCGTTCCCCCTGAGCGCCGTCCCGCACTTCGCCCGGGTCTGGGCGGCCCTCGCGGCATCCATTCCCGTCGATCCGGACCGCGAGGGCGACCTCCGCCCCCTCACCCGGTGGCTGCGGGAGGCCGGGCGCGGCCTCACCGACGACGAGGTGAGGGCCGAGGTGTCCTTCATGGCCGGATACGGCCGGTCGGCCCTCGAGGCCACGTCGCATCTCGACATCGTGCTCACGCCGACCCTCGCGGACCTGCCCGCGCCGCACGGTGCCCTGCGCGACGACGACGATCCGCAGGCCGACTTCGACGCGCAGAGCCGGTTCACGCCGTTCACGTCTCCGTACAACATCACCGGCCAGCCTGCCGTTAGTCTGCCTGTGCACTGGACGCACGACGGGCTCCCGGTTGGGGTCCAGCTCGTGGCGCGTCCACTGGGGGAGGCGCTGCTGCTCCGCCTCGCCGCGCAGATCGAACGGGCCCGACCCTGGGCCCACAGGTACCCGGAGGTCTGGTGAGCATTGAAGTGGCGCCCGAGTGGGCGCCGGTCCCCGACGACCTCGCACGCCTGGCGGCCGCGCTGGGCGTGGCCACCGACTACTGGGACCAGGCCGGCAATCACGTCGAGGTCGCTGCCGCCACCGTCGAGGCCGTCCTGAAGGCCCTCGAAGTGGATGTCTCGACCCCCGAGTCGATCCAGGCGGCCCTCGACGACATCGCGATGCGCGACTGGCGGCGCATGCTGCCCCCGGTCTACGTCATGCGCCAGGGCGCCGACCAGCGGCTGTGGGTCCACGTGCCGCACGGCTCGGCCGTGCAGGTGCACGTCGACGCTGAGGACGGGCGCCGCCTGCCGCTGCAGCAGATGGACTGGTGGGTCGACCCGGTGGACGTCGACGGAGTGCTGGTCGGCGAGGCCAGCTTCCGGCTGCCCGCGGACCTGCCCCTGGGCTGGCACACCGTCGTGGCCGAGTCGGGCGGGCAGCGTGCCACCACGCCTCTCGTCGTCGCACCCCTGCGCCTCGATCCGGAGGCGATCACGGGGCCGCGGCAGTGGGGCTTCATGACGCAGGTCTATGCCATGCGCTCGGCCGACTCGTGGGGGCTGGGGGACCTCCATGACCTCGCGACGCTCGCGTCGTGGAGCGGCCGTGACCTCGGCGCCGGGTTCGTGCTCATCAACCCGCTGCATGCTGCATCGCCGGTCCCGCCGATGTCGCCGTCGCCGTACCTCCCCGTGACGCGCCGCTTCGCCAACCCGATGTACCTGCGCATCGAGGACATCCCCGAGTACCGGCGACTGAGTCCGGCGGTGCTGGCGCGGGTGGAGCAGCTCGCCGCGCAGCTGCAGCACCTCAACACGTCGGCCGACCTGCTCGACCGCGACGCCGTGTGGGGGGCCAAGCGCATCGCCCTCGAGGCCGTGTTCCAGGCCGGCATGGGCGCGGAGCGCCGGGCCGAGCTCGACGCCTACCTGGCGGCCCAGGGCAGCGGACTGCGCGACTTCGCCACGTGGTGCGCGCTGAGCGACGTCCACGGTCCCGACCCGGCGGCCTGGCCCGCCGAGCTGGCGCACCCGGCTGCCCCGGAGGTGGCGGCGTTCCGCCAGTCGCATGCGGACGCTGTCGACTTCCACATGTGGATGCAGTGGCTGGTCGACTCGCAGCTGGCCGCCACGCAGGCCGGTGCACGGGCCGCCGGGATGGCCATCGGCGTCATGCACGACCTTGCCGTGGGCGTGCATCCCGAGGGCGCCGACGCCTGGGCGCTGCAGGACGTGCTCGCGGCCGGCGTCGGGGTGGGCGCCCCGCCGGACATGTACAACCAGATGGGCCAGAACTGGCACCAGCCGCCCTGGCGTCCGGACGCGCTGGCGGAGGCCGCCTTCCTTCCCTACCGCGACATGCTCCGCACGGTCCTCGGCCATGCCGGTGGCCTGCGCATCGACCACGTGCTCGGGCTCTTCCGGCTGTGGTGGGTGCCGGAGGGCTTCCCTGCCTACGCGGGCACCTTCGTCCGGCTCGACTTCGACGCGATGCTGAGCATCCTCATGCTCGAGGCGCACCGCGCGGGGGCCATCGTCGTGGGCGAGGACCTCGGCACCGTCGAGCCGTGGGTGCAGGAGGCGCTGGCCGAGCGCGGCATCCTCGGCACCAGCATCCTGTGGTTCGAGACGGTCGACGGGGCCATCAAGGACCCGGAGCAGTGGCGCGGCGAGGTGCTGGCCAGCGTCACGGTGCACGACCTTCCGCCGACGGCGGGCTACCTGCGCAACGAGCACGTGCGGATCCGCAGCGAGCTGGGCCTGCTGACCACGCCCGAGGACGTCGAGCTCGCGAACGCCGCCCGCGAGCGGGCCGCCTGGGCGGCGATCCTGCGCTCGCACGGCTGGCTGGCCCACGACGTCGACATCGACACCGAGCCGGGGCTCGAGGAGCTGGTCGTGGCCCTGCACCGTGCCGTCGCCGGCTCGCCCGCGCGCCTCATCGGGGTGTCGCTGCCGGATGTGGCCGGCGACCGCCGCGCGCAGAACCAGCCGGGCACCGACCAGGAGTACCCCAACTGGCGCATTCCCATGACCGACGAGCTCGGCCGGCCGGTGCTGCTCGAGGCGCTCATGGACAGGCCCGAACTGCTCACTCGCATCGTGGGGACGATCGGTAGGGTTGCCCCGTGAATGCTCTGCAGGCGCTGCTGCTGTTCGTCGGGATCCCCGTCGCCTTCGCCGGGTTCGTGTATGTCGCGGTCTCCGCCTCGTCCTGGACGAGGTCGGGGCGTGCCAGCGCGGACTACGAGGGCGGGCCCTTCCTGGTCGCCAGCGATCCGGCGGTCCCGAACCCGTCGATCCTGCCGTACGACATCGGCTCGACATCCGTCGTGGGAGGTGGCATCAGTGCCCAGTGGTGAGCTCGTCCCGGGCTACGGAGGCGCCTCCGAGCCGGTGGGTGCCCTGTCCGAGTCCCAGCGCGCCGTGCTCGACCGCGTCGTGCAGCGGGCCCGCTCGATCTGCGGCTACTGCTTCGGCGTCTATGTCGGGCCGCTGCCCGAAGGTCGTGCGTCGGCCATCGCGCAGCACGGAGTGCTGCCCGATCCGACATCGGCCGTGCTGGTCGCCGTCGATCCGTCCACGCGCATCATCGAGATCGTCACCGGCCGCACGGTGGCCGTCGACCTCGACGACCGGGCCTGCGAGCTGGCCGCCCTCGCCATGAAGTCGAGCTTCGCCGCTGACGACCTCGTCGGCGGACTCCGCGACGGCGTCACGCTGCTCGCCGAGCACGCGCGGGCGCCGAAGGTGATGCACCTCTCCGACCCCGACTGACCGCTGAACGCCCGCGAAGACAGGCGGGCAGCGGCCTAGCCGGTGGCGTCTTTCGCCCGGGCCCGCAGGGCCCGCAGCACGCCGTCGCGACCCTCGCCGACCAGTCGTCGCTGCGCCGAGTTGAGGTCGCCGGACAGGAACGCGTCGGTGGCAGCGATCGTCGCCTCGTCGACCAGCAGCATCGGGTAGAGGCCGACGGTGATCCCCTGGGCCATCTCCATCGTCCGCTGCTCCCACACCCGCGGCAGGTCGGCGAAGTAGCGGTCGCGGAAGGGCACCAGCGCGTCGAGCTGGTCGGGCTGCACGAAGCCGGCGATCGTCGCCTCCTGGATGGCATTCGGGAGGTCGGTGCGATCGACCACGTCGGCCCAGGCCAGCTCCTTGGCCTCGGCCGAGGGGCGTGCGGCGCGGGCCAGGGCTGCCTGCCGACGGCCGGTCGCCGTGTCGTCCGAGTCGAGCTCGTGCTCGATGGCGTCGAGGTCGAGCCGGCCCTTGACGACGAGCCGCTGCAGCAGGAACCACCGCAGGTCGGTGTCGACGGCGAGGCCGTCCCACGCGAGCGAGCCGTCGAGCAGCCCGGACACCACGTCGAGCTGCGCGTCGGTCGTGGCGGCTCCCACGAACGCCCGGGCGTAGGCGAGCTGGTGGTCGCTGCCGGGCGCGGCCGCCACGGCGTGGCCGTGCAGCGCATCGGCGAGGCGCACGAGGTAGTCGGTGCGGTGCTCGGGAGCGGCGAACTGGTCGATGGCCGACTTCAGCTGGCGCAGCACGCCCTGCACCACGCCGATGTCGCTCTCGCGGCCGATGCCGGAGAGCACGAGGGTGAGGAAGTCCCCCGTCGAGGCCTCGGCGTCGCGCGTCATGTCCCAGGCCGCGCTCCAGACGAGGGCGCGTGGGAGGGGGTCGACGAGGTCTCCGATGTGCTCGGTCGCCGTGAGCCATGAGCGCTCGTCGAGCCGGATCTTGGCGAACGTCAGGTCGTCGTCGTTGACGAGCAGCAGGTCCGGCTGGCGGACGCCGACGAGCTGCGGCACCTCGGTTCGTGAGCCCACGACGTCGAGCTCGAGCCGCTCGCGGCGGACCAGGCCGGCATCGGTGAGGTCGTAGAGCCCGACGGCGATGCGGTGCGAGCGGAGCGTCTGCGCCACGCCCTCGGGCGAGGACGGGGGCTCCTGCTCCACGACGACCGAGGTGTACGCACCGTCGTCGTCGACCGTGACGATCGGACGGAGGAGGTTGACGCCGCTCGTCTGCAGCCACTGGGTGGTCCAGTCCGAGAGGTCGCGGCCGCTCGTCGCCTCGAGCTCGGACAGCAGGTCACGCAGCTCGGTGTTCTTCCAGGCGTGCTTGGTGAAGTAGTTGCGGACTCCGGCCAGGAAGTGCTCCTCGCCGACCCAGGCGACCAGCTGACGCAGCGCGGAGGCGCCCTTGGCGTAGGTGATGCCGTCGAAGTTCACCCGGACCGCATCGAGATCGACCATGTCGGCCGCGATCGGGTGGGTCGACGGCAGCTGGTCCTGGCGATAGGCCCAGGCCTTGCGCAGGTTGGAGAACGTGGTCCAGGCGTCGGTGTAGCGCGTGGCGTTGACGTTGGCCCAGTGCGCGGCCCACTCGGCGAACGACTCGTTGAGCCACAGGTCGTCCCACCACGTCATGGTGACGAGGTCGCCGAACCACATGTGCGCGAGCTCATGCAGGATCGTGTTGGCCCGCTGCTCGTAGGCCGCGTCCGTCACCCGGGACCGGAACACGTAGTCCTCGAGGATCGTCACGCAGCCCGCGTTCTCCATGGCGCCGGCGTTGAACTCCGGGACGAAGAGCTGGTCGTACTTGGCGAACGGGTAGCCCACCCCGAACTGCTCCTCGAAGAACGCGAAACCCTGCTTGGTGACGGTGAAGATCTCGTCCGAGTCGAGGAACTCGGCCAGGGACTCGCGGCAGTACACGTCGAGGGGGTAGGTGCCGTACGGGCCGCTGTAGGAGTCGCTGACCTTGTGGTACGGCCCGGCGACCAGGGCGGTGATGTAGGTGGAGATGCGCGGCGTCGGCTCGAAGGCCCACGTCGCCGTGCCGTCGCCGTCGAGCTCCGGCGCGGGAGTCGGGGAGTTGCTGACCACCTTCCAGTGGGCCGGCGTGGTGACGGTCAGCTGGAACGTGGCCTTGAGGTCGGGCTGCTCGAAGCACGCGTACGCGCGGCGGGCATCGGCCGACTCGAACTGCGTGTAGAGGTAGGTCTCCTTGTCGACCGGGTCGACGAAGCGGTGCAGGCCCTCGCCGGTGTTCATGTACTCGGCCTGCGCGATGACGGTGAGCGTGTTCTCGGCCTGGAGGCCGGGAAGGGTGATGCGGGGGCCGTCGACGACCGTGGCGACGTCGAGGCTCACCCCGTTGAGGATCACTGACTCGACCGTCGGGGCGATGAGGTCGATCCACGTGGTGGCACCGGGCTGGCGGCAGGTGAACGTCACGGTGGTCACGGAGGGGAACGTCGGCTCGGCTGTCGTCACGTCGAGCACGACGTCGTACGACTCCACCTCGATGAGTGCGGAGCGCTCCTTGGCCTCGGCCCGGGTCAGGTTCTCGGATGCGGTCATGCCCGAATCCTGTCATTGGCGCCTGCGACGCCGTCGGGGTGCTGCCGGGATCGGGGTGACCTACCGTGGGGACATGGCCCGACGACCCGTGCTCGTGTTCGACGGCGACTGCGGCTTCTGCACCTGGAGCGCCGGGCTGGTCGACCGCTGGGCGCTGGGCCGCCTGGACGTCGTCCCCTGGCAGACGGCCGACCTGGCGAGCCTGGGGCTGACGTCAGCGGAGTGCGCCGAGGCGGTGCAGTACGTCGACGCGGGTGTTCACGGATCGGGGGGCGCCGCCGTGGCGCGGGCGCTCCTGCTGTGCCGGGCACCGGGCCCGACCGTCGGCCGGGTGCTGCTTCGTGCGCGGGTGGCCCCGCTCGCGGAGCGCGCGTACCGCGTTGTCGCCGCCAACCGTCACCGACTGCCGGGCTCCACCCCCGCCTGCGCGCTGGCCTGAGCGGCGGCCGACAGGGCGGCAGGATCGACGCCGAGGCGCGTCAGGGCCCGCGCGAGGGTCCCGTCGGCCAGGTCGGCAGCGGCCATGAGGACGTGGGCGCTCATGAGCGGCTCGTGGCGGCCGTTGGCCACGTGCCTGGTCGCCGTGAGGAGGTCCTGGAGGGATCCCTTCGACCGGTAGGGGCCGTGTGGGGCGGGCGAGTCCGGGCCGGGCCCGCTGGTCGCCATCGGCGGAGCCCCGATCACCCCGACCGCTGCGAGGGCATCGGCCGCGTTGTCGGCCAGGGCAGCCCGCAGCCCGTCCGCCGTGTGCCCGAGGGCGGCGAACGCCGTCCTCGCAGTGCCGTCGGGCATCTCGAGTGAGGCCAGCACCAGGTGCTCGGCGCCCGGATCGAGCAGGCCCGCAGCCAGCGACTCCTGCTCGGCGCGCGTGAGCAGGGCTGAGACGGTGCGGATGTCGCGCACCCGGGGCAGGACCTTCATGGACGACCTCCGCGTTCGGCGAGCAGATGGATGAACTTCTTGTGCGCCCCCTGCTTCGAGATGCCCAGGCACTCGGCGACGCGGGACCAGGGCCACCCCTGGGCGATCGCCTGCACCACGGCCTCCGCCTCGAGCCGGTCGGCCAGGTCGCGGAGCGCGACGACGGACGCCAGCGCGGCCTCCGGGTCGTCCGGGGACGGGAGGGTGAGGGCGTCGGCCATCCGTCAACTGTAGTTGACGTTCCGACCACGGTCAACCTATGTTGACGGTGGTCGGAGGGCGCGCCGTCGCGCCGCCTGTCAGGATCAGCCCGTGCCGGAGGGTCATGTCGTCCATGCCCAGGCCCGACGCCTGTCCCGGGCCTTCGCCCGGCGCCCCGTCATCGTCGACAGCCCGCAGGGGCGCTTCGCGGACGGGGCCGCGCTCGTGTCCGGGCGGGTCGTGCGCAGGGTGGAGGCGCACGGCAAGCACCTGTTCATCGGGTTCGAGGGCGGCCTCTGGATCCACGTGCACCTCGGGCTCTTCGGGAAGTGGCAGTTCGGTCGGGGCGAGGCGCCGGCTGTGCGCGGGCTCGTGCGCCTCCGACTGCGCTCCGACGAGTCGTGGGCCGAGCTGCGCGGGCCGACCGCGTGCGAGGTGCTCGACGCGCGGGAGAAGCGGGCTGCCGTGGCGCGCATCGGCCCCGACCCGATCCGGCGTGACGCCGACCCCGACCGGGCGTGGGCACGGGTGAGCGGCAGCACGGCTCCCATCGCCGGACTCCTGATGGACCAGCGGGTGTTCGCCGGCGTCGGGAACATCTACCGCGCCGAGGCGCTCTTCCGGCACGGGATGAGCCCGATGCGCCTCGGCCGTGACGTCACCCGCGAGGAGTTCGACACGATGTGGGCCGACCTCGCCGAACTCATGGCCGCGGGAGTGCGCAGCGGCCGCATCGACACGGTGCGGGACGACCACCTGCCGGAGGCCATGGGCCGCCCGCCCAGGGAGGACCGCCACGGGGGAGAGGTGTACGTCTACCGCCGGGCGGGCCAGGCGTGCCTGGTGTGCGGCACGCCGGTCGCCTCGGCGGACCTGCAGGGGCGCAACCTCTACTGGTGTCCGTCCTGCCAGTCGTCGTGACGGTCGAGGCGTAGCGGGAGGACGTCAGCCATCCGCGCGAAGTCCGTGTCGGCGGTGAGGAGCGACGCTCCCGTGCGGATGGCGATCGTGGCGATCAGGCAGTCGACGAGCCCCCGTGGCGTGCAGCCTGCGGCACGGCAGGCGGCATAGACGCGGGCTGCTGCCTCGAAGTCGTTCTGCGCATCTGCCGGGATCCAGCTGAATGACGTCATCATCCGCCGCAGCCGTACTCGCTCCACGTCGTTGCGAGCGCCCGCAAGCACCTCCATGAGGATCGGCTCGGAGACGGCGATGTCTGCACCCGAGGCAATGAGGTGCTGAAGTCGGAGGTCGGCGGGTGAATCGGTCCCGCGGTCGAACTCCACCCACGCCGACGTGTCGACGAGGATCACGGAAACGAATCGGCGGGCACGTCCACGATGCCGCCGGCACCATGCATGGCGAGGATCTCATCGCGCGTGAAGGGCTGGCCGGCGAGCGCGCGGAGGGCGTAGTCCACGGCCTCGGTCTTGGTCCGCAGCTGGTAGCGCCGCATGATGATCTCGACCGCGGAGTCGTTGAGGTCGATGTTCGTCCTGGACATGAGGCAACGATACACCACAATGGTGTATCACACACCTATATGGTGTCTGGCTGCTGCACGACGATCCGAGGGTGGCGGATGCCGGGATGCCCCTCGGGCAGGGTGCGCTTGATGATCACCCAGGACGCGGCGATCGTCACGATCGTCAGGCCGTAGAAGAAGGCGCCCGACACCGCGAGCGCCCACAGGGAGTCGCCCTCGATGAAGACGACGAGGAGCACCGTGCGCACGAGGTTCAGCAGCGCCCACGGCCATGACGCGCGGGTGTACGCCCGCATGAGGTCCGGGTCCTGCCGCCACCGCATCCGGGTGCCGACGACGGGGCCGAGGACCACGCCGATGAGCGGCCACCGGACGAGATTGGCGACGACGAAGGCCAGTGCCGACGCGGCGTTGAGGAGCACGCGCGGCCAGAAGAAGTCGGCGGCACTGCCCGTCCGCGCGGCGATGTAGCCGCTCACCAGGACGATGAGGAGCGAGCCCAGCGCGCGGGCCGGATGCTTGCGCTCGAGCAGTCGCCACACGGTGAAGGCGAGAGCGAGGAGGACCGCGGCCCCGATGGCCCAGCTGAGTGCTCGCTGTCCGCTGCCGCCCAGCGCGAGGTACACGGTGATGAACACCAGGGGTGGCAGGACGCTCTCCATGGCGCCGCGAACACCGCCCAGGAGGGTCACGAACGGATGCGGCAGGTTTTCCGACGCAACGTCGCTATCTGCTTGCGTACCAATGTCTTCCGGCTGTGCCACGGGGACACGCTACCGGCTACGGTCGAGTCGTGAACCCGACCCCGATCCCGCCCGCTGCCGAGCCGCTTCTTGATGCGTGGCGCGACGACCTCGCATCGTGGGCGATCCCCGAGGAGATCCTCAGCCAGGCCGACGAGCCGCCGTGGGTCCACCCCGTCGCCATGTTCACCGTCGACGACGTCATCGAGGACTCGCCCTCGCATCAGCGGGCGCGCGAGGCGGTTCCCGAGGATGGCAGTGTCCTCGACGTCGGCAGCGGGGGAGGGCGTGCCGCCTTCGCACTGGTGCCGCCGGCGGGATCCGTCGTGGCGGTGGACCACCAGCAGGGCATGCTCGACGCCTTCGCCGAGGCGGCGCTCCGGCGCGGCGTGCGGTCGCGGGAGTACCTCGGGCAGTGGCCGGACGTCTCACCCGCCGTGCCGACGTGCGACGTGGTCGTGTGCCACCACGTCGCCTACAACGTGCCCGAGATCGGGCCGTTCCTGCAGGCGCTCGACGGGCATGCGCGCGGACGCGTGGTGCTCGAGGTCCCCATGCATCATCCGATGTCGAACATGAACCCGCTCTGGAAGCGATTCTGGGGGCTCGATCGGCCCACGCAGCCGACGGCGCGGGACCTCGCGGCGATCGCCCGGGCGCTCGGCTTCGACGCCCACCTCGATGAGTGGGACGACGAGACGTGGGGCAACCGGGTGGCGCTGCCCGATGCCGAGCGGGTGCGGTTCGCCCGGATCCGGCTCTGCCTCACGGCCGACCGCGACGCCGAGGTCGCCGCGGCCCTCATCGAGGAGGCCGATGCACGGCCGCGCCGCGTGGCCACCCTCTGGTGGGACGTGGCCCGCTGACGTGAGCCTGGGGCCTGAGGCGCCGCCGAGCCTCGGCTTAGATGGTCCCGTGACCTACGACGTGCAGCGACTCCGTGCCCGCATGCCCGCCCTCGCGTCGGGCATCGCCTACTTCGACGGGCCGGGAGGGACGCAGACTCCCGATGTCGTCGCCGACGCCATCGCGGCGGCCCTGGTCGGGGGCCTGTCGAACCGGGGCCGCACGACGCAGGCCGAGCGCAACGCCGACGACATCACCGTGGGCGCCCGGCTCGCCGGCGCCGACCTCGTGAATGCCGACCCTGCGGGGGTCGTGTTCGGTCGCAGCATGACCGAGCTGACCTTCCAGGTCGCCCGCACGCTGGCCCAGGACTGGGGACCGGGCGACGAGGTCGTCGTGACCCGGCTCGATCATGACGGCAACATCCGCCCGTGGGTGACCTACGCGCAGCGAGCAGGGGCGACCGTCCGCTGGGCCGACTTCGATCCGCAGACCGGTGCCCTCTCCGTCGACGCGGTCATGTCGCTCGTCAACGACAACACCCGTGTCGTCGCAGTGACCGGGGCCAGCAACCTCCTGGGCACCCGGCCTGACGTGGCCGCGATCGGCGCGCAGCTCGCGGCCGCACCGGCGCTCCTGTACGTCGACGGGGTCCACCTCACCCCGCATGCGCCCGTCGACATGCGGGCCATGGGCGCGGACTTCTACGTGTGCAGTCCGTACAAGTTCCTCGGCCCGCACATCGGCATGCTCGCGGCGTCGCCGGCGCTGCTGGAGACGCTGCATCCGGACAAGCTCCGGCCGAGCACCGAGCAGGTCCCCGAGCGGTTCGAGCTCGGCACCCTGCCCTACGAGCTGCTGGCCGGCGTCACGGCGGCCATCGACGTACTGGCCGACCTTGTCCCCGGCGACGAGCAGTCACTGACCCGTCGCGAGCGACTGCTCCGGTCCATGGCCGCGCTCGAGCAGTACGAGGACGACCTCCACGCGCGCCTGCAGTCGGGCCTCGACGCCATCTCGGGCATCCACCGGTTCGGTCACGCGCCGGTGCGCACGCCCACGGAGCTCTTTGCCGTCGACGGGGTCGAGGGGCCTGAGGTCTACCGCCGGCTGGCGGAGCTCGGGGTCAACGCACCGGCCGGGTCGTTCTACGCGCTCGAGGCGTCCGAGCACCTGGGCCTCGGCGCGTCCGGGGCGGTGCGCGCCGGGCTGGCGCCGTACACGAGCGCCGAGGACGTCGACCGACTGCTCGACGGGCTGGCCGCCATCGCCGCCCGATGACCCGCCCGATGCGTCGTCACTTATGGCTGCTTCTGGGGCTCAGGATCAGCCACAGGTGACGAGGCATCGGAGGACGTGAACTCGGCGGCCCAGGCGCCGTGCTCGCGCTCGGCCCAGGCCAGTGGCACCTCGCCGGTGCGCATCCCGGCCCGCGCGGTCGCGTCGTTGAACGCCATGTAGACGTGGCCGATCGTGACGACCAGCACGGCGAGCGCGAGCCAGTCGTGCACGAACGTGGCCCCCGTGCGCAGGGCATCGGTGAAGTAGCTGCTGAAGAACATCATCGTGCCGGTGGCGAACATGATGATGATCGATCCGAGCGTGAAGGCTGCGTTGAGCTTCTGGCCCGCGTTGAACTTGCCCACGGGGATGCGGCCGGATCGCCGGTCGCGCTTGCGCAGCCACTCCCAGTCCGACGGCAGGAAGCGGTTCAGGCGCCCGGCATCGTCGCGGAAGGCCCGTGAGAAGAGGGCGATGAGGATGGGGACGGGCAGTGCGAACCCGGCGACCTCATGCACGACGCGGACGATCTGCCGATTGCCGATGAGCCCGCCCAGGTCGGGGATGTAGAGGAGGGCCGCGGTCAGCAGGAGCACCACGGTGAGCACCGCGATGGCACGGTGCGCCCACTGCTCGGCTGACGCGAAGCGGCGCAGCGTCGCCGGCGGCTCAGACGTTGGGGTCATCGCTGCGTCCGTTCGATGCCCCGATGTATGCGTCGATGTCGTAGCCGCGCTCTTCCCAGTACCCCGGGATGACGGCGCGGCCCACCTCGATGCCGGACAGCCACTTGATCGACTTGTAGCCGTACATGGGGACGACGTAGAGCCGGACCGGCGCCCCGTGCTTGACCTCGATCGGCGCCCCGAACATCGACGTGGCGACGAGCACGTCGTCCTTCATGCCCTGCTCCATGGTCAGCGACTCGGTGTACGCCCCGTCGAACGATGTGAAGCGCAGCGCGGTCGCTCCCGCCTCGACGCCGGCGGCGGCGAGCACGTCGCGCAGGAGGACGCCCGACCAGGGCACGTCCTCGACGCGCCACCCCGTCACGCACTGGAAGTCCTTGGTCATCCCCGTCTGGGGGAGGGCGGCGAGGTCGTCGAGGGTCAGCGACAGCGGGGTGTCGACCATCCCCGAGACCGTGAGGCGGTAGTCGGCCGGCGCCATCTCGGGGAAGCCGTTCGTGACGGTGTAGATGCGGAAGCCGCCGGCGGCCGGGATGACCGACGCCAGGCCGGGCACCGTTGACGCCACCACGTCGCTGACGCCGTCCGACAGCCACTTGCCCGCTGCGACGCCCACGGCGCCGAGGCCGACCATGGCGAGGACGACGCGGCGGCCGACGGGGGTGCCGCGCAGGTGGGCCTGGGACTGTGCCATGCCCCATGGGAACACACTCCGGGCCGCCGGGCCAGCGGACCGCGCCTTACGGATGCGTAAGGGATGGAGGAGGCGAGGGTCAGGACTCGCAGAGGGCCAGCAGGGCAGTGACCGTTGCCCAGTTGCGGGCGGTGCCACTGCGATGGATGCCGCGTCCCTTGGTGCTGAGCGCCTTGGCCAGCTCGCTGGTCCCGAACCCGTCCGGAGTGTGGAGGTACATGACGGTTCCGTCGACGGTGCAGGTGTCGCGCGTCCCCTTCTGCGTCGCAGCGTCCTGCAGCGCACGCACCTGCTCGCGAGACGCGTCGTCGAGCGGCGAGGGGAGGAAGATCGCGTGGAGGCGCCGATGGTCGGTCTCGTCCGGGTACGGGTTGGCGGCCACGACGGCGGCGAAGGCGGACGACGCGACCGCGATCGTCGCGATGTCGAGGCCGAACGAGGTGGCGATCACCTCCCGCACGTGCGTCGCGACGGCCGCGGCGTCGTCCATGCGCGCATCGAGCACCACGTTGCCGCTCTGGATGTACGTGCGCACCCGCTCGAGGCCCGAGGCCTCGAGCGCCTGGCGAAGTGTCGCCATCGGCACCTTGTTGTGACCGCCGACGTTGACCCCGCGGAGAAGGGCGACGTAGGTGGGCACGGGATGCATCCTGCCCTGCTGGCACTTCCGCGCGGAATGCGACCGCGTTCGCGCTGGTAGACTCGGGGCACAGATACGGTCAAGGACACCAGGCAGGGGCTTCGCCCGCCGTCCGGTGCCAGTCGGGGACGCATGTGCCCCATGCAGGATCGGCAGCGCCTCCGCTGCACCGCGCGAACCTCGCAGATGGGCCCCCTCGTGGCCACCCGCTTCAGCATGCTCAGCACCTTCCCGCCCACCCAGTGCGGCCTGGCCACCTTCGCCTACGCGCTGGTGTCCGAGATGGCGGCGTCAGGGGTCGACGTCGAGGTGGTGCGCATCGTCGACGAGCCCGAGCCCGTGGTCGCGCATGTCTCCCACGAGCTGGTGATCTCCGAGCCCGGCGCGGCTCGGCAGGCAGCGGCTGCGATGAACGCGTGCGATGTGGCGATCGTGCAGCACGAGTACGGCATCTTCGGCGGACGTGACGGTGCCGACGTGGTCGACCTGCTCGACCAGCTGCGCATCCCTTCCATCGTCGTGCTCCACACCGTGCTCGCCCAGCCGACGCTGCACCAGCACCAGGTGCTGGCGCGGGTCGTGGACGCCGCCACCATCGTCGTGACGATGACCGACACCGCGAGGCGCAGGCTGCTCCACGGCTGGGTGGTCGATCCCGCCAAGGTGCGGGTGATCGCCCACGGCGCCGCCGACAACCGGCCGGCGGCCGGCGAGGTGTCGCCGATCGGCGCGCGTCCCACCATCCTGACCTGGGGGCTCCTCGGCGAGGGCAAGGGGATCGAGTGGGCAATCACGGCCATGGCCGATGTCGTCGACCTGACACCCGCACCCCTGTACCGCGTCGTGGGGGAGACGCATCCCCGCGTCGTCGAGCGCGACGGCGAGCGCTACCGCGATCGGCTCGTGGCGCTGTCCGAGTCGCTCGGCGTCGAGGACCTGGTGTCCTTCGAAGGGCGCTACCTCGACGAGCCCTCGCTGCGCCGGGTGATCCGCGAGGCCGACGTCGTCCTCCTCCCGTACGACTCCCGTGACCAGGTGACCTCGGGCGTCCTGACTGAGGCCGTGGTCGCCGGGAAGCCGGTGATCTCCACGGGCTTCCCGCACGCCGTCGAGCTGCTGAGCGGTGGCGCCGGGATCATCGTGCCCCAGCGTGACCCGAAGGCCATCGCGGCCGCGCTGCGCCGCGTGCTGACCGAGCCGGGCCTGACCGCGTCGATGGGCGCCGTCGCGACCGAGCTCGCCCCCGGGCTGCTGTGGTCGGGGGTCGCGGCGGAGTACGTGGCCCTGGGAACGTCACTGCTCGGCACCGCGAACCTGTAGGTCGCATGAAGGCACACGAGGCGCCACTTGCCTCCCTCCACCT
>CALGTB010000329.1 GCA_937902285.1 uncultured Actinomycetes bacterium
AGCGGTGGGCGGCGAGCAGCTGGTCCTGGCCGTAGCGGCGCTCGATGAGGCGAGGGCGTGATGTGAGGACGAGGCCGCCCAGGGCGGCGAGCGCGGCTACGAGCCCGGACAGCTGGCCGATCCCCGACAGCGTGCTGACCCCGCCCCCGAGCAGGACGTCCACGCCACCGTGCTGCCACCACAGGCCCAGGGTGACCACGCAGACGAACGCCGCCACGGCGACCACGTCGGACCCCTGCACCCAGGTCGCGCGGGCGCGAGGGAGGCGACGCACGGGCCGGTCCGTGGGCGCCGTCCGCCGCACACCGCTCGTGATCGTCATGTCCCCACCCTGACGCACCCAGCGGCCCATGCGCGCCCGACGGGCCCCGCCTAACCGAACCCGTACACAGATCCAATACGCCGATTACCCGGGTGCCGCAGAGGACTCCGTGGCAGGCGCCTGAGGCGTCGTCTCCGCCGCGATCTCGGCATCGATCCGTCGGCCTCGGCGCTCCTCGCTCGCGAACCACTCAGCCGCGGCGACCATCATCCAGAAGGAGTCGACCACCATGACGAGGGCCCACATGAGCGCGCCGGCCAGCTGCTGGTCGCCCATGGGGTCGAGCCCGAAGGGTCGTTCGGCCGCGAACGTCGGGTAGAGCACGGCCGACGCGAAGTAGATGACGGCGCCCACGATCGCCTCGGGGATCATCATCAGGGCCAGGGACATGAGCCGCACCGAGTGCGGCGGGCGTCGCGGCTGCAGGTTGGATCCGATGAGCGGGAAGTAGTAGAGGAAGGCGGCCGCGAGGAAGAGGGGCTGCTCGACGAACATCGCAGCGTCGTGGTTGCCCAGGGCCCATTCGTAGAAGCCGGTGAAGTGGGCGCCGAGCAGCACGCCCGCGAAGAGCACCCACGTCAGGATCGGGTTGGTGAGCAGGCGCACGGCCCTGCTGCGCAGGAGGGGAACGACAACGCGCCGGCGCGTCCGGTCGGAGCTCGCACGGAAGGCCAGGGTCACGGGCGCTCCGAGCACGAGCAGTGGTGCCGCCGCCATCATGACGATGAGGTGCTGCGTCATGTGGGCCCAGAAGAAGACGTGCGACCAGGCGGGCAGCGGCCCGAGGTAGGCGACCGCGAGCAAGAGCACCCCGATCCCGAAGCAGGCAGCCTGCCACCGCGGCCAGCGAGCGCCCACATCACGACGACTCACGCGACGCGCCGCCCACCAGTACCAGGCGGCGACGGCGGCCAGGTTCACGGCGATGAAGGCGTTGACGTCCCACACGCTGAGGAACCGGCCGAGTGACCCGTCCATGACCGCCTCCCCGCAAAGGTCCGAATGAACCGCGCATCGGCCGTCGCAACGATAGTGTCCCCAACATCAACATGGGGGGGCGCGATGAAGAGAGCCGTGTTCGGCATTCTCACAGTTCTCATCGGCGTCCTCGTCGTGGCAGGGTCCGTGCTCCTGCTGGGCAAGTCGCAGGCTGAGCCTGCGACGATCAAGGCCACTCCGGCCGGCACGATGCAGACCCCCAAAGGGGTGCTTCCGCACGCGACCATCGAGCTGTCGATCTACCCGCAGAGCTCACCGGCCGTGCCCGGTCCCACCAGCGGCGTCAACCGCTTCATCGAGAACGAGGGCTGGCCGTTCTACTGGCCCTCGACCACCCTCGAGCTGCCCGCACACTCGGTCATCACCATGACCGTGCACCAGTACGACGGCAGCACCACCGTGTGGAATCCCTTCTTCGCCAAGGTGCACGGCACCGTGGACGGGACCGCGACCTACAACGGGACGACGCAGAAGCAGATCGAGCCCGACAACGTCGCGCACACGTTCACCATCCACCAGTACCCCGAGTCGACGCAGCCCAACTTCTTCGTCAGCGTCCCCATGCTCGCCGTGCCGAACAACGCCAAGAACGAGGCCAACGGATACCCGAAGGCGCAGGAGATCACCTTCTCCTTCATCACCGGCGAGCCCGGCGAGTACGTGTGGAACTGCGAGGACCCCTGTGGCAGCGGCTACGTCGACTTCGGCGGCGTGATGAGCGAACGCGGCTGGATGAGCGGAACGGTCACGGTCGTCTGATGTCCACCGTCGACGATCGACCCATGGCAGATGCCGACGGACCCGAGGAGCCGACGAACCGCCCCGAGGTGACGCACCGCCTCCGTGAGTGGCTGTCGCGTCCCTATGCCCGGCACATCATCGTCATGACCGCGGTGTTCACGCTGCTCGTGCTGCCCGCGGCCTGGCTCGTCATCCACTTCATGAACCTCACCGGAGCGCCGGCCTCGGCGATCATGTCGGAGATCGAGAAGACGATGTTCGTCTTCACGATGGTCTCCGCCCCGCTCATGGCCGTCACGCTCGCGGTCATCATCTACAGCCTCATCGGCTGGGGCCGGGTGACCGGGGACGAGCCGCCCATGCAGGCGAGTCCCGCCATCCGCGGCAACGCGATCGGCACAGGCCTCTGGATAGGCGTGACCAGCGTCCTGGCCGCCTTCCTGGTGGTCTGGGGGCTCGTCGAGCTGGCCACCATCACCTCGCTGTCGTACGGATCCACGCCGGCGAACCAGCAGCCCAACTCCGCACGGCCGATCGACATCAACGTCACCGGCCAGCAGTGGGTGTGGTCCTTCGAGTACCCGGACAACGGACGCATCACCAGCGACCAGCTGGTCGTGCCGATCGACGTCCCGCTCTACTTCAACGTCACCTCGCTCGACGTCGTGCACAGCTTCTGGGTCGTCGAGCTCGGGATCAAGATCGACGCCAACCCCGGCGCCATCACCAACACCGGCGTGACGCCGAACAAGCTGGGCACCTACAGCATCCGGTGCGCGGAACTGTGCGGCCTCCACCACGCGTACATGGAGACGACGATCACGGTCGTGACCCAGGAGCAGTACGACGCGTGGCTCCGCGAGCATGGCGGGAAGAGGACGGTATGAGCGACACCGCGGTGATCCACGAGCAGGCAGCCGTCCCGCAGCCGGCGCAGCACGGCAGGCCGGGCGGCATGCTGCGCCACACGAGCATCATCACCGGAACTGTTGCCGGGCTCGTCCTCGCAGTCATCACCTACGCGATCGGATCGCACTACTTCGTTCCCTGGGGCGAGCAGAACGCCGACTTCTCGCAGGTGGGACTCGATGCGCTCGTCGCCGCGACCTACGTCGCCTGGGTCATCGGCTTCATGGCCGGCATCGGCGCCTTCGCCGGGCCGATCCGCTGGGCACTCGGGCACGACCTCACCCATGCCGACGCCGAGTACATGGCCGGTCGCGGCCAGGGCAAGTGGCGCTACTGGAAGTACACGACCGACCACAAGGTCGTGGGCTTCCAGTACCTCATCATGGCGATGGTTCTCCTGGGTCTCGGCGGGTTCCTCGCCATGCTCATCCGCACCGAGCTCGGCGTCACCTGGGCCGAGGTCTTCGACCCCAACTTCTACAACTCGCTCATCGGGACGCACGGCATCGTCATGGTCATCGCCATGATCATCGTGGTCGCCGGCCCCCTGGGGAACTTCATCGTCCCGATCATGATCGGCGCCCGGGACATGGCCTTCCCGCGGCTGAACGCCCTCAGCTTCTGGCTCCTCTTCGCCGCCGTCCCGCCCCTCGTGTCGAACCTGCTCCTCGGGGGCATGCGCGACGGGTGGACCGTGTACCAGCCGCTCGGCAACCAGGCGCCCGTGGGCATGATCGGCTACCAGGTCTGCATCATCGTCTTCGCCTTCTCGACCGGCATCGCGTCGGTGAACCTGATCACGACGATCGTCACGATGCGCGCCCGGGGCATGACGTGGAACCGGGTGCCGATCTTCGCCTTCGGCATCCTCGGCTCGTCGATCATGGGCCTGGTCTGGTTCCCGATGTTCCAGTACTCGCAGATCCTCGCGCTCAGCGACAAGGTGATCGCCTCGTCGTTCTACATCCCGCAGATGGGCGGCAGCGTCTGGCTGTACGAGAACCTGTTCTGGCTGCTCGGGCATCCCGAGGTCTACGTCATCGTCATTCCCGCCACCGCTGCCCTCCTCGAGCTCATGACGGTCTTCCTGCGCAAGCCCCTGTTCTCCTACAAGATCGCCGTGGCCGGCATCGCCGGAGTGGTCGGCATCAGCTCGGTCGTGTGGGTGCACCACATGTACATGACCGGATGGGCGCCGGCGGCGGGCTACCCCTTCATGCTCTCGACCGAGCTCATCTCGATCCCGTTCGGCTTCCTCGTGCTCGTGATGCTCGGGACGATCTGGCGCGGCAAGGTCTGGACCCGCCTGCCCATGATGTGCGTCTACGCGGTCATCTGGTGCAAGATCATCGGCGGCATCACCGGCGTCTACCTGTCGGATGTCCCCGTCGACCAGTACATGCACGGCAGCATGTTCGTGGTCGCGCACTTCCACTTCATGCTCATGGGCGCCGGCCTCTTCGCGGCGATGGGGGCCATCGCCTACTGGTTCCCCAAGATGACTGGGCGGATCCTCAACGAGCGCATCGGGTCCATCGGCTTCTGGACCGCATTCTTCGGGTTCCAGCTGACCTTCGGGTCGATGTTCATCGCGGGCCTGCAGGGCATGCCCCGCCGGGTCCTGCAGTTCGACAACGCGTTCAACATCTCGAACTGGGCCTCGACCATCGGCGCCTACATCATCGGCATCGGCATGCTGGTCTTCCTCTACGCCGTCATCCACTCGTGGCGGAATGGCCAGCCCTCGGGGTCCAATCCGTGGGGCTCGAAGTCCCTCGAGTGGCAGACCGAGACCCCGGTGCCCCTGGAGAACTTCCCCGTGCTCCCCGTGGTGACCAGCGACCCGTACGACTATGGGGTGCCTGACCCCTACGACGAGATCGAGCGCGAGCTCACCGACGAAGGCGCCGAGTCGACGGTGGGGGCGCGATGAGCGCCGTCACGCGCAGCGCCTCAGCCCCCGAGCCGCTGTCGCCCACCACGGGCGAGCCCGTCTCGACCCCGGCCCGCCGCAACCGCCTGGGCATCTGGCTGTGCATCGTCTCCGACGCCACCGGCACGGTCGCCCTGCTCGTCGCCTACTCGTACCTGTGGTCGCTGAACGTGAACAGCGCCTGGGCGCCCCCCAAGGACGCCTGGGCCGACGCCCTGCCGTTCTGGCTCATCGTGCTCGGGATCGTCGTTGCAGCCGTCGTGATGTGGTGGGGCGTCAGGGGGATCGAGGCGGGGCACCGCGACCGGCTGATCGTGGCGTCCGTCGTCGCGTCGGTCATCGTCGTCGCCGCCTTCGTCGGGCAGATCGTCCAGCTGGCGACCTTCCCCTTCGGCCCGAGTGACGGCGCCTACGCCTCGGCCACCTACTGGCTGGCCCTCGCGACGGCCTTCCACCTGTTCCTGCTCCTCTTCCTCGTGACCGCGATCCTCAATCGCACGCGCCGTGGGCTCATCACCGTCGCCAACCCGTATCACGCGCGCCTGGTCGCGATGTGGGTCACCTGGATCTGCGTGGCCGCCTTCCTGGGCGCGCTGTTCGCGACGACCATGACGGTCAGCCCGAACCTCGACTCGCCGTCCTTCGGGACGTTCCAGGAGTGAGGCCCGGGCTCACCGCCGGTTCCCGCCTGTGGTGGGGCCTGCCCGTCCTCGCCGTCGCCCTCTGGACGGCGGGAGCCTTGACGCTCAGCGCCTTCCCCGGCCTCCCCCAGCCGCCGGAGATCACCCTCTGGGGCCAGCCCGCGACCCGATTCGCCCGTGACGTGACATCCGCCCTCACCGTGGGGGCCCTCCTCGTGGGCGGCCTCCTGGTGCCCCAGCCGTCCCGGCGGGCCCTCCGATGGGCCTCCGGCTGGGCGCTGGCGTGGCTGGCCAGCACCGCAGCCCTCCTGGTCTTCACGGTGTCGGACGTCTTCGCCGCCGATCCGGCCGACGTGCTGGCCCCGGGCACCCTGTGGGCGTTCCTCACCCAGCTGCCCGTGGGCCGCGTGTTCCTCGTCCAGGCACTGGCCACCGTCGCCCTCGCCCTGCTCGCGACGAGGGTGCGCACCCGTACCGATGCCTGGCCGCTGGTCGTCATCGCCGTGGCGGCATCCGCAGCGCCGGCCTTCATCGGGCACGGCGGCATGGACGCGACGCATGTGTCGGCAACCGTGAGCCTCGGCCTGCACATCGCGGCCGTCTCCGCGTGGGTGGGCGGACTCGCCGTGCTGGTCGCCCTCGCGCTGGTCGACCGTGCGGCGGCAGGTCGGGCGCTGCCGCTGTTCAGCGTGGTCGCCCTGTGGTGCGTCATCGTCGCCGCCGAGACCGGCCTCCTCAACGCGACCCTTCGGGTCGGCACCGCCACGTCGCTCGTGAGCACCCAGTACGGCACCCTCGTTCTCGCCAAGGGGGTCGCCCTCGGCTTCCTGGTTCGACTGGGCTGGCTGCAGCGTCGGCGCGTGTCGGGCGGTGGGACCGACGACGAACCCCTGTCGCTGGGACGCCTCGCGCGGTTCTCGGGGGCCGAGCTGCTGATCATGGGCGCGGCCATCGGCGCGTCCGTCGCCCTCTCCCGGATCGGCCCCAGTGCAGCCGGACTCTCCACGCAGCACTTCACGCCCGTGTCCCTCGTGCTGCTGGGCCTCGCCGTTCCCCTGCTGGCCGACGCGTGCGTGCCGGACCTGCTCGCGCGGTGGCGCGCCACCCGGGGACTGCTCGCGCGGCTGCGCTCCTACCCCGAGGTGCCGTCGGTGGTGCTCCTCGTCGTCGTCGCGGAGGTGAGCGCCGTGGGGCTGCTCGGGGGGCTGCTCGGACCCCAACCCGCCACCGTCGTGGGCGCGCTCCTCGTGATCGGCGCCGGCTGGGTCTGGGCGGCCAGCCTGCGCGGTCCCGGGGCGACCGCCGGCATCGTCATCGTGATGGCCGGCTGGCCCGCGGTGACGTGGCTGGCGTCGGCGACGGCCACCATCCCGGCCGACTGGCGGTCGAACCTGGTCGCCGTGGTCGCGGCCGAGGCCATCCTGGCCCTGGTCCTGCGCCGAGCACGCACGACCGCTGCCGTCGCGGCCCCCGAACCCGCATCCATGGCAGGCTGAGCCCACCATGACCGAGCCCGAGGACGGCGTCCGCGGCGAGGGTGCCGTGACATCCGCCCCGCACGAGCGGCGCCGCCAGCGGCTGCGTGACCTCTGGCAGCTCCACCTGCCCCTCGCCATCGTCCTCGTCATCTGCGCGAGCGCCACGATCATCGAGGCGCGCCGAGCCGGTGAGGGCGTGTGGCGCGCGTGGGCCTACATGGTCGAGTGGCCGATCATCGGCCTGTTCGCCGTCTGGATCTGGAACCGCTATCGCAGGCACGGATCGCTCACGCGCGGACTGGCCGACCGATGGAAGGCCCATGTCGCGCAGTACTCCGTCGACGACCGCACGGACGATCCGCCCGCCGCGCCGCCGCCCACGGCAAGCCCGGATGACGCCGAGCTGGATGCCTGGCGCGACTACGTGGACGAGCTCCACCGCCGCGAACCGCCCGGTGCGCCGCCCGCGGGCTAGCATGCCGACGTGAGTCGCCTCCGTACCGCCATGACCGCCGTGGCGCTGGCAGGGGCGCTGGCCGTGAGCGCCTGCGGCCGCGATCAGCCGCCTCAGGTCGGCACGGCGACGATCGCCGTCGCCGATCGCGAGGCGCTGCCGCCGGTTGCCGGAACGACCCTCGAGGGCACGAGCCTGGACCTCGCCGACCTGCGCGGTCGCGTCGTCGTGCTCAACTCGTGGGCCTCGTGGTGCTCGCCGTGCCGTGACGAGATCCCCGACTTCGTCGCGCTGGCGGATGCCTCAGACCCTGCCGACGTGGCGGTGGTCGGCCTCAATGTCAGCGACGCCCCCTCGGCGGCCGAGGCGTTCGCCGACGAGCTGTCGATGGCCTACCCGAGCATCGTCGATGCCGACGGCGCCCTGCTCAGGACCATCCCGGGAGTGCCTCCGTCAGCCCTGCCGAGCACCGTGATCATCGACCGCCAGGGACGCGTCGCCGTGTCGATCGTCGGGCAGGCCGATCCGCAGACCCTTCCGGATCTCGTGGCCCAGGTGGTCGCCGAGCCGTGACCTGATGGCGCTGGGCCCGGCCAGGCTCTACCTCAGGATCTGGGGCAGTGACCAGCGCGTGACGAGGTGGAAGCGCAGCAGTGCGAGCGTCTCCCGGCCCACGTACTCCGACGTCAGCGCCGTGCCGGCCCCCTCGGACGTCGGGGACAGGTGCGCATCGATCCCCAGGGCAGCGGCCGTCGCCTGGGCGCGGGCAGCATGCGCGGGATCCGTGACGATGGTCGTCGCCGACCAGCCGAGGTCGCGCATGACGCCGGCGAACACCTCGAGCGAGCCCACGGTGTCGGCCCCGGTCGTGAAGGACACGATGTCGCGAGCCGGCACGCCGTCGCTGATGAGCTCGGCCCGGGCCAGGGCCGCGCTGCGGACCGGGCCCGTGAGCACGATCACCGGCGCCACGCCGTCGCGGTAGAGGTCCACCGCATGGCCGATGCGGGAGGCCATCACCGGCCCCGGGTCGCCCCACACGTGCCCGGGGTCCATGACGAGGATCGACTGGGTGCGGGTCCGGTCGTCGACCTGGGCCACGGTGACCACCTGCAGGACCGCGCCGATCGGCAGCAGCAGGGCCAGCGCCACGACGATGGTGACCGCCGCCGTGCCCACGCCGCGGGCCGTTCGCGGCACCGCCAGCACGGCCACCGAGGCGCGCGCGCCCGCGCCGGAGCGCGGCGACGCCAGGGTGGGGGAAGTCACGCCCCAATAGTCACACGTGTCCCACCCGTTGCCCGGCTGCGACACCGGGGACTGGCACCCGAATCCCGGCTACGACACCGGCAGAGCTACCGCGTGTCGCTCGTCCCCGCCACCTTCTCCAGGGATGCCCGGCCGGCCTCCAGTCGCGCGACGGGCACCCGGAAGGGCGAGCACGACACGTAGTCCAGGCCCACCTCGTCGAAGAAGTGGATCGAGTCCGGATCGCCTCCGTGCTCGCCGCACACGCCGCAGTGGAGGTCGGGCCGCGTGGCCCGGCCCTTCTGCACGGCGATGCGCACGAGCTCTCCGACCCCTTCGCGATCCAGCGACTCGAAGGGCGAGACGCCGAACACGCCCTTCTCCAGGTAGGCGGAGAAGAACGCCGCCTCGACGTCGTCGCGGCTGAAGCCCCATGTCGTCTGCGTGAGGTCGTTCGTGCCGAAGGAGAAGAACTCCGCCGCCTCGGCGATCTGGCCCGCGGTGAGGGCGGCTCGCGGCAGCTCGATCATCGTCCCGATGGGGAACCGCAGCGTGCACCCGTTGGCGTCCGCCACCTCCTTGAGCACGCCCGCCGCCTCGTCGATGACGAGCTCGAGCTCCTGGATCGAGCCGACGAGGGGGATCATGATCTCCGCCTGCGGGTCGCCGCCCATGCGCTGGCGGAAGCAGGCGGCCTCGGCGATCGCCCGCACCTGAAGCGCGAACAGACCGGGCAGGACGAGGCCCAGCCGCACGCCGCGGAGGCCGAGCATGGGGTTCTGCTCGTGCATGCGGTTGACGGCCTGCAGCATCCGCAGGTCGGCCTCGACGGACTCGCCCTTGGCCTCGGCGAGCGCGACGCGCACGGCGAGCTCCGTGAGGTCGGGCAGGAACTCGTGCAGGGGCGGGTCGATCAGCCGGATCGTGACGGGGAGGCCGTCCATGGCCTCGAGGATCCGCATGAAGTCCTTCCGCTGAAGCGGCAGCAGCGCACGAAGGGCCTCCTCGCGATCCGCCTCGGACTCGGCGAGGATCAGCCGCTCCACATAGGTCTTCCGCTCCCCCAGGAACATGTGCTCGGTGCGGAGCAGGCCGATGCCCTCGGCACCCATGTGCCGCGACCGCACGGCGTCGGGGGGCGTGTCCGCATTGGCGCGCACGCGCAGGCGACGCACGGAGTCGGCGTGCTGCATGATGCGGTCGACGGCCTTGATGAGCTCGGCGGTCGCCTCGTCCGCACCCACGAGAGCCACGTCCAGGCCCTCCTCGAAGTACTGCACCACGGCGCTGTCGACAACCGGCACCTCGCCGGCGAAGACCTCGCCCGTGGTGCCGTCGATGGAGAGCGTCTCGCCCTCGCGGATGACCAGTCCCGACTCGGTGATGAGCAGGCGGCCCTTCGTGTCGACGTCGAGCGACTCGGCACCGCACACGCAGGTCTTGCCCATGCCGCGTGCCACGACGGCCGCATGCGAGGTCTTCCCGCCGCGGCTGGTGAGGATGCCCGCCGCCGCGACCATGCCCTCGAGGTCATCGGGGTTCGTCTCACGCCGGACGAGGATCACGTGCTCTCCGGCCGCCGCCCACTGGACAGCCGTGGACGAGTCGAACACGACCCGGCCGACAGCGGCCCCGGGCGATGCGTTCATGCCGCGGGCGATGAGGTCGTGCGACTCGTTGGCGCCGAAGCGCGGGAACATCAGCTGCGCGAGCTGCGCGCCGTTCACGCGCATGAGGGCCTCGTCCATCGTGATGACGCCCTCATCGACCAGCTGGACCGCGATGCGGAACGCCGCCCCGGCCGTGCGCTTGCCCACGCGGGTCTGCAGCATCCACAGCTTGCCCCGCTCGATCGTGAACTCGATGTCGCACAGGTCGCGGTAGTGCAGCTCGAGCCGATGCATGATGTCCATGAGCTGCGCGTACGAGGCAGGGTCGATTGCCTCGAGGTCCTGCAGCGGCATCGTGTTGCGGATGCCGGCGACGACGTCCTCGCCCTGGGCATCGGACAGGTAGTCGCCGTAGACGCCACGCGCACCCGAGCCCGGGTCGCGCGTGAACGCCACGCCGGTGCCGGAGCCGGGGCCGGCGTTGCCGAACGCCATCGCCTGCACGTTCACCGCCGTGCCGAGGTCGTGCGGGATGCGCTCCTGCCTGCGGTAGAGCCGCGCGCGGTCGGTGTTCCACGACGAGAACACGGCCATGATCGCGAGGTCGAGCTGCTGGTGCGGGTCCTGCGGGAACGGCTGGCCCGTGCCGTCGAGGATGATCGACTTGTAGACGCCGACGAGGTGCTTCAGCGACTCCACCGGCAGTTCGACGTCGGTGGTGACCTCGAAGTTGACCTTCTCCTGCTCGAGCGCGTGCTCGAAGTCGTCGCCGTCCAGGCCGAGGACGGTCTTGCCGAACATCTGGATGAGGCGCCGATAGGAGTCCCACGCGAAGTGCTCGTCGTGGGCGTGCCGGGCGAGCCCGTCGACGCTCTGGTCGTTGAGTCCGCTGTTGAGGACCGTCTCCATCATGCCCGGCATCGAGAAGCGGGCGCCCGATCGCACGGACACGAGCAGGGGGTTCTCCGGCGCGCCCAGCGGACGGCCCATCTCCTCCTCCAGCCGCGCGACATGCTGCGCGATCTGGTCGCTGAGGCCCTCGGGGCCCTGGCCGTTGAGCAGGTAGTAGCGGCAGGCCTGCGTGGTGATCGTGAACCCCGGCGGCACCGGCAGCCCCATGCGCGTCATCTCGGCGAGATTGGCGCCCTTCCCGCCCAGCAGGTCCTGCTGGGAGCGGTCGCCCTCGATGAAGTCGAAGACGAAGGTGTCCGTGGTGGTCATGGTGGTGTCGGCAGCCGTCATGGGCTTCATCCGACACCCCCTGGGGTACCTGCGCCTAGGGCCAAAGGACCGTGCCGGTCGTCCCGACCCTGTGACGTCCACCACGAGGACGCGCGTCCGGGCCGGCGCGGGCGACGACGTAGGCTCGGACAATGACCTCGACCACGGTGGACGCACGGCCGGAGCCCTACCAGGCGGGACCGGTGCGCCACCGGTGGACGTACGTCGAGATGCTCGCCTCGTCCATCATCGGGCTGATCGCCTCCCTGGTGCTCTCCATCGAGGCCCTCGAGCTGGCCAAGGACCCCTTCGCCGACCTCTCGTGCAACATCAACGCGGTGCTGTCGTGCGGAACGGTCGGCTCCTCGTGGCAGGCCAGCCTGCTCGGCTTCCCCAACGCCTACCTCGGCCTCATCGCCGAGCCGGTCGTGATCACCATCGCCGTGGCGGCACTGGGCGGCGTGCGCTTCCCCCGCTGGTTCATGAACTCCGCGCAGGTGGTCTACTCCATCGGGCTGCTGTTCGCGTACTGGCTCTTCTACCAGTCGTTCTTCGTCATCGGGGCCCTCTGCCCCTGGTGCCTGCTCATCACCATCACCACGACGCTGGTCTTCATGAGCATGACCCGGGTCAACATCCTCGACGGCAACCTGCCCCTGTCCCCCGGTGCCTACCGCACGCTGTCGGCGTGGCTGAAGGCCGGCGCCGACACCCTCGGCGTCATCATCATCTTCGCCGTGCTCGCCGCCGCGATCGTGCTCAAGTACGGCAGCGAGCTGTTCGGCTGATCGCCTAGGCGAGGGGCGGCCTGCGGTAGGCCTGGGCGATGCCGACGTCCGGCTCGAACCCGGCACGGCGGTACACGCGGCCGGCCGCGTTGGTCGACTCCGTGACGATGACCCACTCGTTGCAGCCCTCGTCACGCGCCCATGCGGACGCCACCCCCAGCAGGTGCGACGCGAGGCCGCGGCATCGGTGGTCCTCGGCCGTGCCGACGTTCTGGAACCGCGCCGTCGATCCGCAGAGCACGACGCCCAGGTCAGCGACGAGCTCGTCGCCGGCGAAGGCCCCGAAGAAGGCGGCCAGGTCGCGGTCCGACAGCGCCCGCCGCGCCTCCGCCTGCCGCCGCACGAAGGCCTCGTGCTCGTCAGGGTCGTACTCGCCGGTGCGCCGGTTCTCCTCGATGTCCCGCACGACCTGACGCTCCCAGTCGTCGCCGGCGAGCCGGCGCACGTGGTAGCCGGGTGCGAGCGGCGCCTCCCGCGGCACGACCGTGGTGGACAGGACGTCGTCGAGCTCCACGCTGATCCCCAGCCGCGACCACGGCTCGAGCGAGTCCGGCATGCCCACGAGCCCCACGGCCACCCAGCCGGCCTGCGGGAACGCCCGGGCGAAGGTCCCGACCCAGCGGTCCGCGTCGGATCCCGCCTCCGGGTCGGTCACCAGCACGAAGTTCCCCCAGTGGAATGCCGGGCTCTGGGGGGTGCGGACGACCAGATGCCCGTCTCCGGGCTCGATCACCGCGCCACTGTGCTCGACGACCGCCAGATGCGTGCGCCAGCCGGCCGAGAGCCCGCTCGTGACTCCACTCCCCTCGTTCACTCAGCCCCCGCTCACGGACAGCTCGGCCTCGGCGAGCACCTCGGCCCCGGCCGCGTCGAGGTAGGGGGAGTCCAGCCATCCATCGGGCAGGGTCGGCCGACGTCCTCCCGACGTGCGACCGCGCGGACCCTCGCCGACCTCGGCGTTGAACGCCTGGTCCGGATCGATCTGCGCGAGCAGGGCGTCGAGGTCGTCCAGCGAGGCCACCGTGCCCAGCGCCAGCCTGATCGGCTGACGGACGCTGAAGCCCTTGAGGTACCAGGCCATGTGCTTGCGGATGTCACGGCAGCCCTTGAGCTCGCCGTAGTCGTCGACGAGGAGCTGCGCGTGCCGTCGCAGGATCACCAGGACGTCCCGCAGGCCCGGGTCCGGCGGGATCGGATCACCCGAGAAGGCCGCGGCGAGCTGGCCGAACAGCCACGGCCGACCCAGGCAGCCGCGGCCCACGACCACCCCGTCCACCCCGGTGGACGCCACCATGCGCAGGGCATCGGCCGCCGTCCAGATGTCGCCATTGCCGAGCACCGGCGTGCCGTACGGGGCGAGCTCGTCCTTCAGCCGGGCGATCGCATCCCAGTCGGCGGTGCCGGCGTACATCTGGTGCGCCGTGCGCCCGTGCAGGGCGACCCAGGCCACTCCGGCCTCCGCGGCCGCCCGGCCGGCGTCGAGATAGGTGAGGTGGTCGTCATCGATCCCCTTGCGCATCTTGACCGAGACAGGCACGCGCCCGTCGGCCGCCTTCACGGCCTCGGTGACGATGCTGCGGAACAGGTCGCGCTTCCACGGGAGGGCGCTGCCGCCCCCCTTGCGGGTGACCTTGGGCACGGGGCAGCCGAAGTTCATGTCGATGTGGTCGGCTCGGTCCTCGTCGACCATGATCCGCACGGCCTCCGCCATCACGTGCGGATCCACGCCGTAGAGCTGCACCGACCGGGGGTCCTCGTCGGGACCGAACGCCACCATGTCCATGGTCTCGTCGTTGCGCTC
>CALGTB010000330.1 GCA_937902285.1 uncultured Actinomycetes bacterium
CGCCGCTAGACGAACGGCTCGTCCACGGTCCCAAGAACCACCTCATGACAAGGAGTCCGACATGATGCGACGACGACTGGGCCTGGCGGCGGCGGCCGGAGCGGCCGGAGTGTCCGTGTGCCTCATCGCGCAGCCCGCGTCAGCCGACACCGGCTATCGCCCGATCGATGCGCGTGCTCGTGCGGCCATCGTCGTGCATCAGTCCGAGGTCCCGAACTGGTTCGGACACGTCGAGGTCATGGCGGATCCGAACGGCCACGGTGGCGTCACCCGGGGCCAGATCTGCAAGGACGCCGCCTACGAGCCGCCGTCGCGCCAGGGCGAGAGCCTGTACGAGCTGGGCAGGAACCGCATGCTGGGCTCGAATGTCTACCAGTACGCATCGCCGGCCAAGGCCATGCAGGCCTGGACGAGCCTCGTCGCGCAGGTGCGGTCATGCAGCGGTCACGGGTCGTTCGGGGAGGACGGCGCGACGGTCAGGTACGCGCAGAGCGTGCGCACTCTCCCGTCGATGCTCGGCAGTACCGGCTTCCAGGTGACCTACTACACCGTCAGCTCCGACCCCGAGTCGGCTCCGGGTGGCTGGACCGTATCGATGCGACAGGTGGGATCCGTCATCCTCGAGGTGCGCATGGGCGAGTACCTGGCCGAGAGCGTCACGACCCCGCCCTTGACCGTGCCCGTGTCGATCACGAGCACGACAGAGGTGCTGGTCAACAGGTCGGCGCTGAGGTATCAAGCACTGGCGCACCGGCGCTAGCCGTCAGGATCGCAGCACCTTCTCCATAGGCCGGCCCTTGGCCAGTTCGTCGACGAGCTTGTCGAGGTAGCGCACCTTCTGCATGAGCGGATCCTCGATGTCCTGCACGCGGACTCCGCAGATCGTGCCGGTGATCAGGCCGGCGTTCGGGTTGAGCGTCGCCTGCGCGAAGAAGTCCTGGAACGTCGTGCCCTCGTCGAGGTGGCGTCGCAGGGTCGGCTCGTCGAACCCGGTCAGCCATTCGATGACCTGGTCCAGCTCGGCCACGGTACGGCCCTTGCGCTCGACCTTGGCGACGTAGTGGGGATAGACGGAGGCGACGCTCATCGTGTAGATCCGGTGCACGGCTCGACAGCCTAGTGAACGAGGGCCGCAACTACGCTCACCTCATGACCGATCACGAGCACGACGGCCTCGACGCAGGCGAGGATCTTGCTGGCTTCTGGGAGGAGCGCTACGCATCGGCCGACGCAGTCTGGTCCGGACGCGTCAACGCGACCCTGGCCGAGGTCGTGTCGACGCTGACGGTCGGCCGTGCGCTCGACCTCGGCTGCGGCGAGGGCGGTGACGCCATCTGGCTCGCGCAGCAGGGATGGCAGGTGACAGCCGTCGACGTGTCCCCGACGGCCATCGCGCGCGCGTCGGCTGCGGCGCTGGCAGCCGGGGTCGCTGCCGAGGGCATCCGCTGGCTTGCCACTGACCTCGCCGACTGGGATGCCGAGGGGGAGTTCGACCTCGTGTGTGCATCCTTCTTCCACTCGCCCGTCGACTTCCCGCGGACCGATGTGCTCCGACGTTCGGCGAAGCACATCGTCGCCGGGGGGCACCTGCTGCTCGTGTCGCATGCGGCGTTCCCGCCGTGGTCGGACGCGGAAGCCCACCACCACGTGGCGCTCCTGTCCCCGGAGGAGGAGCGTGCCGAGCTCGCGCTCGACCCCCGTGACTGGGTGCCGGTGCTGGTGGAGACGCGTCAGCGAGAGGCGACCGGGCCGGAGGGTCAGCCGGCCGTGCTCGACGACGGGGTCCTGCTCCTGCGGCGTGAGAACACCCCTGCTCATGGCCGGTGACGCCGGGTCGATGTCCTGCACCTTGCATGTGGGAGAGGTCGTCGAGACCGGGACGAGGCGGTTCCATGTCAGCGAACGCGATCTGCAGAGCGTGACGGCGATGCGCGTGATGCTCATCGATGAGGCGCGCGCGTCCGCAACCGTGACCTATGGCGAGGTCGTCCGTGATCTCGCGCTGCCCGTACCACCGAAGGGGCTGGGCCGGCTGCTCGAGCTGCTGTCCGAGGACTGTGCGCGTCGGGGAGAGCCGACGCTCGCGGCCATCGTCGTCACGCAGTCCACGGGCGAGGTCGGGCATGGCTATGGCGGGGGCGCGCAGACGGACCGGGACGCCCTCTACCGCTACTGGACCCGCTGAGCGGCCGCCGGCCGGCGTAGGAGAGCGCGCTCGACGGGGGTCAGGACGGCGAGCTGCCTGGGGCGCAGGGCCGCCGCCTGACGGGCGGTGAGCGCCCGCAACTGGACCTTGGTCATCCGGCCGACCACCGCCGGAGCCATCGCTCGGACCGCTGCCGGACGCAGGGCGCGCACGGCCGACGGCGTCATGGCTGCCACGGACACGGGCCGAATCCCGGCCGCGTTGAGCGGGCGGATTGTGGCCGCCTGGGCCGGGGTGATGCGAGCGGCCTGGCCCGGCGTCAGGACCCGTAGTTCGGATGCGCTGAGAAGCCCGAAGCTCGCCGGCGGGATGGACGCGATCGCCGTAGGGCTCAGCGTGGCCAGGGCCGCGGCGTTGAGCTCCTGCGGTGCCACGACGATGACCTCGTCGGCCGATGACGCAGCAGCGGGGGGCTCCTCGGCGGGCGTTGTCCCGCCGATGGGGTCGCTGGCCGTGGCCGGAGTCTGCCCGGGCGACCCAGGGCCACCGCCCGGTTCCGGATCCGGATCCGTGGCGGTGACGGGGACCGCGGGCGATCCCACGGTCGACACGACCAGCCGCACCGCGTCAGTGCGCACCGGCCGCGCGGTGTCGACGGGAATGACATCCGCGGGGTCGTCGGGGGCTCCTGTCACGCGCGGGGTCATCGTCACGGTGACGTCGATCGTGTAGGTCGTCGCCGGAGTGAGGCCCTCAAGTGCGAACGATGTGAACGGGCGGGGGCATGGCCGCGCCAGGAGGGTGACGGCGGATGGGTCGTCGTCGCCCAGTCGCCCGGAGGCGAGCGTCCCGCCGTCGGACGACACCGAGTATCCGAACTCCAAGGTCGCGGGAAGTGCGTCGACGGCCGTGAGGCACACGGAGACGTGGATCTCGGACTCGTCTGCGCGCACGACCGATGCGGAGATGTCGCCGGCGTCGGCGTGGGCCGGGGCGGCCAGGCCGATCCCGGCGGCGGCCGTCATCAGCGCCGCCCCGATGGCCGCAGCAGATCGGTTCATCCGCATGCCTACGGGTACGCCACGGCCGACGACGGCGCCGTCAGCTTGGACACCGTGTCGGTGCTGGTCCGCGCGAAGGCCCGGAAGGTCGCGTTCCCGGTCAGGTCGCCCTTGCCGAGCACGCACTCCCAGGTGGGGTTGTTGGTGGTGCACTCGGCCAGGGTCGCGCCGGCGACGTTGATCGAGCGGGGGGTGGCCGGCCCGCCGCGTGCATAGATGGCGCCGGCCGTCGTGCTTCCGTCGGGGTAGTACAGCACCGTCCACGTCGCCACTGTGACGCCGGAGGGGAACGTCGTGGGGGCATTCCACGTCATGGTCGCCGTACCTGCACCCACTGTTCCGGTGATGCCCGGAGTGCCGGACGGTGCGCCGGTGGGGCAGGCGTAGTTCGACCGGTGGGCGATGACCACCTTGCCTGGCGCGCCCGCTCCGCCGCTCGTGCTCACCGTCGTGCTGTTGCCCCCGCCCCCGCCTCCTCCGCCCGCAACGCCGCTCGTCGTATTGGCGTCGGCACCGTTTGCGCTGCCGACTCCGCCAGCGCCGCCGCCCCCGCTGCCGCCCGTACCGGCGCCAGGATGCCCTCCTCCGCCGCCGCCTCCGCCGAAGGCGATGGTCACCCCGGAGTCGGAGTTGCTCTCCCCGCTGCCGCCATTGCCACCCTTGGAATTGCTGCCGTTGCTGCCGTTGGAGGGATTCGCGCCCCCGCCGCCCCCGCCGTTGCGTCGGGCCGCCTGGGCAGCGGAGCCGTCCTTCCCGGTGCCCCCGTTGCCCGCTCCGGTCCCGCCGCTTCCTCCGGCGTGCGTCGCCGCGTCGTAGGCGCCGCCGCCGCCTCCGCTGCTGCCGACGCTGGCACCGGTCCCCACGGTGCCGCTGGTCCCGATCGCGGCGGAGGCATCGCCCGATCCGCCACCGGCCCCACCCGCCGCCGTGATGTCCAGAGAGCCGCCGACGATGCGGGTTCCGGTGCCGTCGTCGCCGACCTCAGTGACGCTCGTGCTGCCGGCTCCTCCCTGGCCGATGGTGATGGTGTACGTCGTGTCGGGGGACAGGGTGATGGCTCCGTCGGCAAACTCCAGCACGGCGCCGCCACCGCCACCGCCTCCCGCGCGGTCCACTCCTCCGGCACCACCGCCACCGCCACCGCCGACGACAAGCATGCGCACCGGCATGTCCACGTTGGGAGGAGTGGTGAACGTGCCGTCCTGGGTGAAGACGAATCTCCGGAAGCTGCTGCTCACGGTGATGGACTCGACGTTCGTCGTCCAGGCGTTGCAGAAGTTCGCCACCTGGGGGAAGTCGGCGGCAGCGGGCCCGGCGGCCGCAAGTCCAGCGAAGGCAACCGTCGCTGCGACGGCAGCCGCCACACGACCGGAGTACCGCCGCGGTGCTGCGCACTGCCCTCGAGTCGTGGTCATCAATGCCTCGTGTCGAGTCTGGCATCGGGACGTGTCCCACGGTTCGTGCGTCTGTCGCAGCTCTGTCACAGAAACGTCGCATGCGGGCCACGGGCAGACTGGAGCCCAGCGTTCGGTCCGCTCGCGACGTCGTCGCACCGTCGCTAGCGTTGGGTGACCGTGACGTCGAACGTGAGGATCGCACCCATGAACAAGACCCTTCTCGCCGCACTGAACTCCAGCGAGCGCCTGCTCATCGCCGAGACCGAGAGTGCGCAGCTCGCTCTGCTCGACGAGGACGACACCGCGCTCCTGCACACCCGTGTCCTGCGGGCCCGCAACAAGGCACAGGGCGTCTACCGCCGAGGGGCCAGCGGGAAGGTCGCGTCGAAGGGCGGGCGCGGCAAGGCGCACGCCGAGAATGCGCATGCCCGTCTGAAGGTCGAGGCATTCGAGGAGGCCCTCGGCCGGGTCAGTACCCGCCTGGCGCGGCTCGCCCGTGAGTCGGCCCGTGAGCTGAAGGAGGAGAGGCTCGCTGCTGCCGCCGCCGCCAAGGGTGCTCCGGCGAAGGCGACCGGCACGACGTCGGCAGCCGTGAAGCCGCGTCGGTCCGTGGTGGCCACGCGCACCGGTGATCGGAGCCTGCGCTCACCGGCGAGTGAGAAGAGCCGGGCCGGCACGAAGGGCACGAACGCCCGCTGGCAGGGCAAGCGCGACAGCCGCTGACGATGCGCGCCTGGGTCATCGAGGCACCCGGTCCGATCGCGACCGGCCCGATGGTCATGGCAGAGCGCCCCGACCCGGTGCCCGCAGCGGGACAGGTGCGGGTGCGGGTGCGCTGCTGCGGCGTCTGCCGCACCGACCTTCACCTGGCGGAGGGCGACCTCGCCCCGCGGCGTCCGGGCACCGTGCCCGGCCACGAGGTGGTCGGCGACGTCGACCAGGTGGGTCCGGGGGTCACCCGCCTGTCGGTGGGCCAGCGGGTTGGCGTCGCGTGGCTGGGCGGCACGGACGGGACGTGCCGCTTCTGCGCGGCGGGGCGGGAGAACCTGTGCCTGGCACCGACGTTCACGGGGTGGGATGTCGACGGCGGTTACGCCGACTACTGCCTGGTGGATGAGCGGTTCGCGTACGTCCTGCCCGACGGGATCCCCGACGAGCAGGCAGCGCCGCTGCTGTGTGCCGGGATCATCGGCTTCCGGGCGCTCCGCACGTCCGCCGTCACGCCGGGAGGCCGGCTCGGCATCTACGGGTTCGGCGGATCGGCCCACCTGACGGCCCAGCTGGCGATCGCCGAGGGGATGCGGGTGCACGTCCTCACGCGCGGGGAGGGCAACCGCCGCCTCGCGCGGGAGCTGGGCTGCGACTCGGTCGGGGACGCCGACGACGAGCCGCCCGAGCCGCTCGATGGAGCCATCCTGTTCGCCCCCGCGGGGGAGCTCGTGCCCGTCGCGATGCGTGCCCTCGATCGCGGAGGGACGCTGGCGGTGGCGGGCATCTGGCTGTCCGACATCCCCGCGCTGGACTACCAGCGGGAGCTGTTCGAGGAGCGGGTGCTGCGGAGCGTCACCGCCAACACGCGCGCCGATGGCGAGGAGTTCCTCGAGCTGGCGCACCGCCACGGCGTGCGCGCGACGACGGTTCCGTACTCCATGGACGACGCCGACCGCGCCCTGGCCGATCTCGCAGCCGGTGCCTTCAGCGGGGCGGCCGTGCTCCATCGACCAGCCTGATCAGGCCCAGCAGGATGACCGGACCCATGGTGAAGGTGCCGATCAGCATGGCCTGATGGATCCCCGGGTCGTGCCAGTTCATCTCCAGGATCGCGGCCATCATCGTGTAGTAGAAGTAGGCGTAGATGAGCCACGGCACGGTGTGGACCGCGGTGGACACCCGTCGGTCAGGTCGCTCGATCAGCAGGGTGTAGATGAACATGATCACGAACACGACGGCGAACCAGCCCGCGAAGTTCGACACCGGGATGCCGCCTGACCCCTGCCAGACCTGCAGCTCGGGCAGGTAGCTGCCGCCCTCCCACCACCACCAGGGCTCGAGTCCGAGAAGGGAGTTCCAGACGCCGGAGACGGCCATCGGGTCGGCCATGAGGTCCCACGCCGTGGCCACGAGGCCCGTGGCCGCGGCGAGCATCGCGCTCCATGCGATGCGACCTCCCCAGGAGCGAGGACGCGGCCGACCTGACACGCCGCCCACCCAGGTGATGAGCATGAAGGACGAGTAGAGGACGACTCCCCAGACCACCACGATGAGGATCGGCACGCCACCGATGCGGGGACCCAGCCCACCGGTGTAGTCGTAGTCGCCGAAGATCCAGCCGTAGTTGCTGCCGACGAACTCGGCGGTGAAGGTCAGCACGGCGGCGAGCGAGAAGAACGCCGCAGCCTGACGGCCGCCCTTGACGACGGTGCAGTGCCACACGCAGACGGCGTACATGGCGCCGAGCCCGAGTCCGGCGACCCGCATCTGGAGGCCGGCGTCGTGGCGCGCCCAGCTGATGATGGTGATGATGCTCATCACGGCGTAGAAGAACAGGACGATCGCGATCATCATCGGATGCGACCGGGTCGAGGACGGGGCGGCCGGGACGGTCGTCGAGCCGGTTTCGGCGGGATGCTCGCGGATCATGGCCGTCACCCGTCCCCTCCGGAGTCGAGGGCTCGTCGCCTCGAATCAGCGTAGCCACGGGATGGAGGGGATGCTCGATGTCGGTGGCCCCTCACCGGTGGTGGCCGTCAGCCGCCGCTCCTCAGGCGCACGCTGTCAGCATCCAGGTCCGCGACCGACGTCACCCCGAGCAGCCTCATCGTCGTCCGGATCTCCTGGTCGAGGATGTGAAGCACGCGGAGGACCCCGTCGTGGCCACCCGCCATGAGGCCGTACAGGTAGGCGCGGCCGACGAGTGCTCCCCGCGCGCCGAGGGCGAGTGCGGCGACGATGTCCGTCCCGCTCATGATCCCGCCGTCGACGTAGACCTCCACCGAGCTCCCGACGGCCTTCGCGACGGAGGGCACCAGCTCAAGGGGCGCGCCGCCCATGTCGATCTGCCGTCCGCCGTGGTTCGACAGGATGATCGCGTCGACGCCGAGGTCCGCAGCGAGCTCGGCGTCCGCGAGGCACTGGATGCCCTTGAGCACCAGCGTGCCGGGCCAGTTGCGCCGGATCCAGGCGATGTCGTCGCCCGTGACGCCGGGATCGAAGGTGCGGGTCATGAGGTCGCCCACGGTCCCGCCGGAGCTCGACAGCGTCGCGAACTGGAGAGGCTCGGTGGTGAGGGCGTTGATCCACCAGCGTGGATGGCGCGCCATCCCGGCGAGTGCGCCCGCGCTGAGGCGAGGGGGGATGGTCAGGCCGTCGCGGATCTCACGGCGACGCACGCCTCCGACCGGCGCATCGACGGTGAGGATGAGGGCGTCGTAGCCGTGCTCGTGCGCTCGCCCCATCAGCGCCTCGGCGCGGGGCCGATCGCGCGTCACGTAGAGCTGGAACCACCGGCGGGTCGACGGGCTCGCCTGCGCGAGCGACTCGATGCTCGTCGTTCCGAGGGTGGACAGGCAGTAGGGGAGCCCCATCTCGGCTGCCGCGCGGGCGACCGCCGGCTCCCCAGCATGGTTCATCATGCGCGTGAAGCCGGTGGGGGCCAGTGCGAACGGGAGGGCGCTCCGCCGGCCGAGCATGTCCACGCCGATGTCGAGCTCGGAGACGTCGCGCAGGACCCGTGGCACGAACTCCACCCGCCGGTAGGCGTCGCGACTGCGCTTCAGCGAGGTCTCCGACATCGCGGCACCGTCGGTGTAGTCGAACACGGGCCTCGGCGTCCGCTGCCGTGCCAGGGCACGGACGTCCCACACGCTCGCACAGCGGTCGAGCCGTCGCTGCAGCCTCGACCGGGACAGGTCCGGCCGCCCGATCAGGGGGAGGATCTCGCCCGGGCGCGGCACCCTTCGGGTGCTCATGCGGGGCGGCAACGCGGGGTCGGCATCTGCTGAGCGTACGTAGGTGGCGGGCCGGGCGTGGACTAACGTGTCCGACACCCGCGGGTCCGGCGATTGACATGCCGGACGGGGCGTCTCGATGTGGCCAGCCATCTGCCGGAGGTCGTCACGTGATCCAGCCGTTCGTCACGGCCGAGGAGCTGGCGGGCCTCGGCCCCGTGGCCCTCCTCGACGTCGGCGTGAACGGCGACGGCGTGCCGCCGCTCGAGGCGTTCATCAGCGGTCACCTGCCTGGTGCCGCCTTCCTCGACATGGACCGGTGGGCGGCGGGCCCGGCCACTGACCAGGGAGGACGTCACCCGCTGCCCGAGCCGGGCGTGTTCGCCGAGGGCATGCGGCGGGCCGGCGTCGGCCGTCAGCAGGCGGTCGTCGCCTACGACCGGGTCGGCGGAGTGTTCGCCGCGCGCCTCGTGTGGCTGCTCCGGTCCATCGGGCACCCCGCGGCCCTTCTCGACGGCGGCATGAACGCCGTCGGCACGGATCGCGAACGCGGTGAGGCGACTCCCGAGCTCGGTGACTTCACGGCCGTGACCTGGCCTGCCGAGCACTTCGCCGACATGGCCGAGGTCGAGCGGATCGGGCGCGAGTGCGTCGAGGGCACGGCCACGACGGTGCTCCTCGATGCGCGCGAACGGGCTCGGTACGAGGGCGAGGCGCATCCGCTCGACATCAAGCAGGGGCACATCCCGGGGGCGCGCAGCCTGCCCTGCCGGGAGAACGTGGATGGCGACGGTCGACTCCTGCCCCTCCCGGTGCTCAGCTCTCGGCTCGTCTCGCTCGGAGTCAGCTCCGCGCAGTCGCCGGTCATCTCCTCGTGCGGCTCGGGGATCACCGCGTGCCACACGCTGCTGATCATGGAGCACGTGGGACTCGGGAGGGGTCGGCTCTATGTGGGCTCGTGGTCCCAGTGGTGCGCGAGCGAACGGCCGATCGCTGTCGGCCACGATCCATGCGCCGACCTCGTTGCACCCGACCATCCGCTCCCGTCCCGGGACGGCAGTGGATGACGGTGCCGGGCCTTCACTGCGAGCCTCTGACGGAATCGACGTGGCCCGCGTTCGCCGACCTCGTCGAGCGGCACAACGGAGTCTGGGGCGGGTGCTGGTGCATGGGCTTCCACTCCGAGGGCGTGGGCAAGGGCTGCACCCCGGAGGGCAACCGAGCGGCCAAGGAGGTCCGGGTGCGCGAGGGTCGCGCCCATGCCGCGCTGGTGTTCGACGGCGATGACTGTGTGGGCTGGTGCCAGTTCGGCTCCTGCGACGAACTGCCGCGCACCAAGAACACGCGCGGCTATGCCGCCGGGCTGGTCGACCTGCCGGACTGGCGCATCACCTGCTTCTTCGTCGACAAGACCAGGCGAGGACGGGGGATAGCCGCCGTGGCGCTGGCCGGTGCGCTCGAGCAGATCGCTCACCTCGGTGGGGGGCTCGTCGAGAGCTACCCCGAGGACATGGACGGCCGCACCCTGTCCGGGTCGTTCCTGCACAACTCCAGCGTTGCCATGTTCGAGGCGCAGGGCTTCGAGCGGACGAGGAGGATCGGCAAGCACCGCTGGGTCGTTGCGCGGACGGTTCCGCCCGCAGGCTCCTGACGCACTGCGTGCAGCGTCGGGGCTGTCAGCCTCGCCCGCGGAGCCGTTCGACCTGACGCCGATCGCGCTTGGTGGGGCGCCCCGCGCCTCGGTCGCGCCAGCCCGCCGGTGCGGACGCGTCCTTCGGGGGAGGCGGGGGAGTGTTGTCCTGGTACTGCTGCACGGCGATCGTGGCACTGGTGCGCTTGTCGATGAGCCCTGTGGCGACCACGACGCGATCGGCGGCGGGCGTGCGTGCCCGCACGGTGTCGCCGACTCGGACGGGGTGCGCGGGCTTGGCGCTCGCGCCGTTCACCTTCACGTGGCCCGCACGGCAGGCGGCGCTGGCCGCGGATCGTGTGGGGTAGATGCGCACGGCCCACGTCCAGACATCGACCCGGACGCTCGTCAGCTCAGGTCGACCGGCCATGCCTGCAGGCTAGTGGGGCTTGAGCCGTCGTGCGATGCGCTCTTGGCTCGGCCACTTGACTGCGCTGACCAGGCCGCCGCGCTCCATGAGGCGAATGACGGCGGCGCTGGTGTCCAGCTGCCAGCGCTGCACACCATGACGTGCGCTGGTCGGATCGGCGTGGTGGTAGTTGTGCCAGGCCTCGCCGCCCGAGATCGGGGCAAGCCACGCGACGTTGGCGCTGTGGTCCCTCGTGGCAAACGGTCTCCGGCCCCACACGTGGCACACCGAGTTGATCGACCAGGTCATGTGGTGCACGAGCGCGACCCGCACGAGCGTGACCCAGAAGAACGCGCGCAAGGCCCCGCTCCAGCCATCGACGGCGAAGCCGATCGCCGTCGGGATCACCATGCTGATGATCGCGATCATGGGCCACAGCCTCGAGATGCGATCGATGGCGCGGTCAGCAAGGAGGTCGGGGGCGTACTTCCTCGTGTCCGTTCCCGTGTAGGTGAACAGCCATCCGATGTGGGCGTGGGTGAATCCACGGATGAGGCCGCGGGTGCCGGGCCCGTACTCCCAGGGTGAGTGCGGGTCGCCGTCGACATCGGAGTACTGGTGGTGCTTGCGATGGTCGGCGACCCAGTCGACGACGCGGCCCTCGACGGCGAGGCTGCCGGCGAGGGCGAGGACGGCGCGCATGGTGCGTCCCGCCGTGAACGCCTCGTGGGTGAACAGGCGGTGATAGCCGATGGTGATTCCGTGCACCCCGATGACGTACAGCACCGCCAGCATCACGAGGTCGAGCACCGTCACCCAGCCGACGACTGCTGCGATCGGTGCCGCGACGACGACCGCGATGAGCGGGACGCCGACGAAGATGCCGAGGATGGTGCGCTCGAGGCGGCTGGGGGCCTGCGTGGCCCCGTGGGTGCTGGGGTCGTTGGTGGCGGTTGGGGGAGTCTCAGGGGCAAGGGTCTGGGTGCGCTGCATGTCAGCGATGGGGTGGCCTTCCGCGGGCGGTGACCGGCGGAGGTCCTCCCCCAGAAGCGCCGACGGCCGGGATACCAACGACGGACGAGGCTGGTCCTTCGAGGCTAACATCGGGGCGGCGGATCGGCTAATGGCATCCGCCAGCGGGGGACTGTGCCCGCGACGAAGCCTGCACGAGGAAGGTGCGACGTGGAGCGCTCGGTGATCACCGATCTGTACCTGTCGCGCCTGCGCCTGCAGAGGTCGGCGCCCACCCTCGACCTGCTGGAGCGCATTGTCCGGGGGCACGTGGCAGCCTTCGCCTTCAGCAGTCTCGGCCCGCGCCTCGGCGATGACCTGCCGCTCGACCTCGATGCGCTCTACGACCGCATCGTCGTTCGCCGGAGGGGTGGCTACTGCTTCGAGCAGAACGCCCTGATGTTCGAGGTCCTCCAGGACCTGGGGTTCAGCGCCCGCCTCTACCTCGGCAGGGTCATGGTCAACGGCAACCCCGATCCTGCCCTCACCCACCGCGTGACCATCGTCGACCTCGACGGGGTGGAGTACCTCGTCGACGTGGGGTTCGGCCCGCTCGGGCCGCGCGGCCCGGTGCCCGTGGCCGGGGAGCACGGCACGCACCGGGTGGCCGAGGTGGCTCCGGGGGAGATCCACGTGCAGTCCAGCTCTGGCGGCGATGCGGTCACGCTCTACCGATTCGAGCGCTCGACGTACGGTCCGGCCGACTGCGAGCTCGGCCACTTCTACTCGCACCGGCATCCGCGCGCCTCGTTCGTCAACAACCTGGTGGCGTCGAGGATCCTCGACGACGAGGTCCGTTCGCTGCGCAACCACGACTACTGGGTCATGCGCGACAGCGGCACGGTCACGCGGACGGTCAGCAGTGCGGAGGACCTGCGGGTGATCCTGACCCAGGAGATGGACCTCCTGGTCACTGAGGACGAGAGCGTGCGACTCTTCGCCGAGCTGCCCGAACCGGTCTAGCCTTCCTCGGGCCCGAGGGTCAGCAGCCGCATGTGCGCCCGAGCGGCC
>CALGTB010000331.1 GCA_937902285.1 uncultured Actinomycetes bacterium
CCGAGCCGACGGGCCACGGAGTCGATGGCCTGCTCGTATCGCTTCACCGCTGCATTATCGCAGTGCGCGGAGCCGGCCAGCGACCCTGCGTACCAGTGACGCACGCTTCGTCCCGAACAGGAACTCGTCGGTCCAGGCGTCACGCGCCTCGTCGTCGACGACGGCGGCGGGGTGGACGAGGGGGAAGTCCATCGGCGTCGTCGGGAGGCGTGACTGCCACGCGGAGCCGTCGACGGTGTGGGTCGCGTCCTCGCCGAAGCCGATGTTCGTGATCAGGTTGCGGGTGGGGATCGCCACGAGTCCGCCGTGCGCCCAGACCGAGTACTGCCAGGAGTAGTCCCAGGTGTCGATCTGGTCGGCGTGCACGCGGTCGAAGACGTCGGTCCAGTAGCGCCGGAAGTCCGCGTCGTGGTGGACGCTGTCGAGCCAGCGACTGGCCCGCCGCTCGGGCCAGTCGGCGATCGCGGCATCGAAGTTCTTCCACGCCCGTCGCCACGACGCCCATCCCCAGATGTGGGTGTACCGGGTGAAGTAGTAGCTCGCGGAGTCGTCGAAGCCATCGCCGGCGAAGTAGTCGCCGGAGATCATCATCACGCGCTCGTCGTCGCGGTAGCGCTCGAGCAGCTCGCCCGCGAAGGCGAGGAAGGTCGGGTCGGGGACGCAGTCGTCCTCGAGGATGACTCCCTGATCGACCTGCTCGAAGAACCAGTCGATGGCCGCCTGCACCCCGTAGCGGCAGCCCAGGTTGTCCTCCCGGAACAGCGTGCGCACCTCGCACGGCCAGTCGACGTCGGTCACGGTCGCGCGCACCCGCTCGCAGGCGTCGGACTCGCCCGGCCGGTCGCGCGGCCCGTCGACGGCGACGAAGAGCTGCGCGGGCCGGGCTCGTCGGATCGCCTCGAAGACCACGGAGGTCGGCTCGGGCCGGTTGAAGGCGATCAGCAGGATGGGCACGTCGGTGCCGGCGCCGGTCATGCGGAGGCCTCCGTCCGCATGGACAGCTGGTCGATCGGGCCGGGCTCGACCTGCCAGCAGTCGCCGGCCACCAGTCGTCCGACCTCGAACATGCGCATGAGGGCGAGGTTGAGCTTCCAGTCGATCGGCACCACCGGCTCCATGGGAAGGGCGTCCATGGCTGCGATGAGGTCGTCGACGAAGTCCGACCGGTAGAGGATCGCGCAGACCGTGTTGGTCACCGGGCGCGATGCCGCGAGGACCTGCCGCTTCGCAGTGCCCCGCCATGGCTGATCAGGTACGGGCGAGAGCAGGTGCTCGATGCCGAGCTCGCGGGGCGTGAACGACTGGGAGACGTTGACGTACGCCGGCTGGCGCGGACCGCACGACATCAGTCCGCGCAGCCCGTCGGCGCAGTCGTCGATGTCGGTGCTGGCGGCGTCGTCCTCGAGGACCAGGACCCAGTCGGCTCCGCTTGCGGCGCCCGCGCGCAGGACCGCCAGGTGCGAGAGCTCGATGTTCAGCAGGCGCTCGACCATGCGAGGCCCCGGCCTGCGGACCGACTGCTCGACCCGCCGAAGCCAGCGCAGTGAGTGGTTCGCCCACCAGCGCGGCCCACGGCCTCCGTTGAGGTAGGCCGCCCAGCGGCGGTCGAGGTGCAGCTGCTCCGTGAGGCTGGCCTGCACGACCGCGTCCGTGATGGGCAGCGAGGCGGCCTCGTAGGCGTCGTCCGTGTTGACCAGCACCGTGACGTCGATGCCGTGGCGACCCAGTGGCTCGATCAGCCGTGCGGCGAGTCCGTCGGGCCCCTGGCTCACCGCGAAGCGGGAGCCGGCATGACTCACCACGCCGATGAACAGGGCTGTCACGGACTCACTCCAGAGCAGGGGAAAACCGCCTCGGAAGGTAGGTTATCGGGCGTGAGCGACGCGGATGGCCGGGAGACCGCCGAACCCGACGTCCCCCACCGTGGGCTGAATGTCGTCGACTTCGAGAGCCCCGGAGTCGTTCCGGCGGTCCGCAAGGCCGTGCAGCTGCTGCCGCCGGCGAAGCGGCGCCTGCTCTTCCTGGCCTCGGCCATCCAGATCTCGCTCGGCATCCTCGACCTGATCGGCATCGCCCTCATCGGCCTCGTGGCCGCGATCGCCGTCTCGGGCATCGGAACGACGACGGTGCCCGACTGGCTCCAGAACTTCCTGTCCACCTTCGGCCTGGGCGACCTCACGATCTCGCAGCTGTCGGTCATCGTCGCCCTGGCGGCGGTCACGATCCTCGTGCTCAAGACCGGGCTCTCCGCCCTCATGTCCCGTCGCATCATCCGGTTCCTCGCGAACCGGCAGGCCGACGTCTCGGTGCGCCTCGCCCGGGAGTTCCTCAGCCGCCCGCTGGCGGTCGTGCAGCGCTGGACGACCCCCGAGGCCATGTACGCGCTCGGCAGCGGCGTGGGCGCCGCCACCGTCTCGCTGCTGGGATCGGCGATCACGATCGGCTCCGAGCTCTTCCTCTTCACGATCGTCGGCATCGGCCTGCTCGTCTACGACTGGGTGCTCACGGTCGTCTGCATCGTGCTCTTCGGCCTGATCGTGCTCTTCCTGCACCGCGTGCTCGGCAACTGGTCGTCGCGCAACGCCCAGGTCATGACCGACGCGTCGATCGACACCCTGACGGCCGTGTCGGAGGCGCTGTCCACGTATCGCGAGTCGACCGTGCTCAACCGCCGCGACCTCTACGTCGCCCGCTACGAGGGCCTCGTCACCCGCTACGCGGGCGCGACCTCGACGTCGGCCTTCATCCTCGAGATCCCCAAGTACGTGCTCGAGGCTGCTCTCTACCTCGGCGTGCTCATGCTCGCCGTCGTGCAGTTCCTCACGAAGGACTGGACGGCCGCCGCCTCGACCGTCGCCCTGTTCCTTGCCGCAGGCTCCCGCATCATCCCCGCACTGCTCCGGCTTCAGGGTGCGGGAATCACGATCCAGAACGCCGCCGTGCAGGCCCAGCCCACGTTCTTCATGTCCGACTACCTCGACCGCACCCGCACCGACGACGACATCGAGCGCCAGGCCCTTCCACGGGTGACCTCGGCCGCAATCCACGAGCACATCGTCATGGGGTACCCCGAGTTCGACGCGACGGTCGAGGTGCGCGGCGTCACGCTGACCTACTCGGACGCCGCCGAGCCTGCCCTCATCGACGCGTCGTTCTCAGCGCCCTCCGGCACGTCCGTCGCCCTCGTCGGCTCGACCGGCGCGGGCAAGTCGACGCTCGCCGACGTGATCCTCGGCGTGATGCAGCCGCACGCCGGTGACGTGACGGTGAGCGGCCTCGCACCGCGCGACGCCATCAACCGCTGGCCGGGCGCGATCTCCTACGTGCCGCAGGCTGTGGCACTCGTCGCCGGCTCCGTGCGCGAGAACGTCGCGCTGGGGCTCACCGGCGACATGATCGACGACGACCTCGTGTGGGAGGCGCTGCGACGGGCACACCTCGACGAGTTCCTCATCGAGAACCGCGAGGGCCTCGACACCATGATCGGCGAGCGCGGCTTCCGGCTGAGCGGCGGCCAGCGCCAGCGCCTCGGCATCGCCCGCGCCCTCTACACGCGGCCCAAGCTGCTGGTCCTCGACGAGGCGACGAGCGCCCTCGATGCCGAGACGGAGCAGGCCATCATCCGGACCCTCCAGGAGCTCGAGGGCGAGGTCACCACGATCACCGTCGCGCACCGGCTGGCGACGGTGCGCTACGCCGACCAGCTGCTATATCTCGAGAACGGACGCATCGCGGCTCGCGGCACGTTCGACGAGGTGCGCACCGAGGTCGCCGACTTCAACCGGCAAGCCTCCCTGCTGGGCCTGTGAACGGCAGGCTCCGATGAACACCTCCTCGTGGACCCCGGCAGACGTGTCCGCGGTGGTGTGCACCCTGGAGTCGATCAGCGGCATCGAGCGCTGCCTCACCTCGCTGCGTGACGCAGGCGTGGGCCAGCTCATCGTCGTCGACGCCGGATCGCGGGACGGCACGAGGCAGGTGGCGGAGCGCATCGCGGACCTCGTGCTCGACGACCCCGGCACCGGCCTGGGCAACGCCCGAAACGTCGGCATCGCCGCGACGACACTCCCGCTCGTGCTGAACATGGGATCCGACAACGTCATGCCTCCGGGGCAACTGCTGCGGATGATCGACGCCCTGCAGCGGCTCGACGTGCAGGGGGTCAGTGCGCAGACCCTTGTCGACGGTTCTGACTACGTGTCGCGGGGCCTCAACGCGTGGCGGTCCGGCCGCTTCGTCCCGGGGTCGGCGGCCGTCATCGGCACCCCGACGCTGTTCGTGGGCGACCTGCTGAGAGCGCACCCCTACGACGCGACTCGGCGCTTCTCCGACGACTCCGAGCTGTGCGAGCGGTGGACGCGCGAGCTGGGCGCACGGTTCGCGATCTC
>CALGTB010000332.1 GCA_937902285.1 uncultured Actinomycetes bacterium
CGATGGGCGATGACGACCAGCGTCATGTCGCCCGACAGGCTCGCGATGCTGTCGGCGATCGTCGCCTCCGTCTCGGCGTCCAGCGCACTGGTGGCCTCGTCGAGCACGAGGAGGCGGGGGCGCGTGTAGAGCGCGCGGGCGAGGCCGAGCCGCTGCCGCTGGCCACCGCTCAGCCGGACTCCGTACTCGCCGACGACGGTGCCCAGGCCGTCGCGCTGGTCGCGCAGGAAGTCGGCGAGGTCGGAGCGCTCGAGGGCCTCCCACACCCGGTCGTCCTCGATGAGGTCCGGCGGCAGGCCGAGGGCGACGTTGCTGCGGGCGTCGGCATTCATCACCGCGATGTCCTGCGGCACGTAGGAGACCGCCCCCGGCCAGCGGCGGATTGCCTCCATGGGCGCCATGCCGGACATGGTCACCGTGCCCTCGTCGGGCACGAGGAGTCCCAGGATGATGTCGGCGATCGTCGACTTCCCCGCGCCCGTCGTGCCCACGAGCGCGAGCGACGTGGCCGGCGGGACGTGCAGCGAGACATGCTCGGCCGCCGGCTCGGAGACCAGCGTGTAGCGCATGGTGACGTCACGGAGCGTGACCTCGGGCTCGAAGCCCTCGTGCCCGTTGTCCATCCCCTCGCGGATGCGCGTGCGCACGTCGGCCGGGAGGTCGGTCTCCTCCGGGACGCCACGCGACAGCTCGTCGGCCAGGATGAGCGTGGCCTCGGCCGTGCCGGACGCCCGCCGCGCCTGCAGGGCAGCCGACTGGAGCCGCAGCAGCGAGGGCATGACCCGGGATGCCGCGGCGAGGAACACCGCGATGACCGCGACCGCTGCGGGCAGGTCCCGGGTGAGCAGCTGCGAGGCGGCGAGGAGCGCCCCTCCGAGGATCAGCGCCACCTCGAACACGTACTTCGACACCTGGTCCATCACCTGCACGCTCGCCTCGACGCGCGCGCCGACCCACCGCAGTCCGCGGAACCGCTCGACGAAGAACGCGCGACGGCCCATGACCGAGGTCTCGCGGTACGTGCGGAGCACCTCCTGGACGGCCTCGAGGCTCTCGACCTGAGCGTCCATCGAGTCGCGGCCCGCGCGCTCGGCCCACCCCGAGATCAGCCGGTGCAGGCCCACCCCCACGCCGGCGAAGAACAGGACCGTGAAGACGGTGACCGAGGGGTCGATGAAGAGCAGGCCGATCGCGAGCACGGTGAGCAGGGCCGCCTCGGACGCGATCACGACGCTCTGGCCGATGATGCCGAGCGTGATGCTGCTGACGCCGTGGGTGAGCGAGTAGCCGACCTCCTGGCTCGACCGGCTCTGCACGTCGAGCAGCGGCTGGGCCAGGAGTTGGGACGCCAGCCGGCTCGAGATGGTCGCCTGCCGACGCGCCAGGAACGAGAACGTCCGGCGGGCGGCGAAGAAGCTGAGCGCGCTCTTGGCGATCATGAGCAGGCCGGCGAGCACTGCGAGTCGCACGGCCAGCGAGTAGGGATCGTCCTCGGAGATCCCGAAGCGCTGGAAGAGGTCGTCGACGATCGACGGGATCGAGCCCGAGGCCGCGCCCGCGGCGAGCAGCGCGACGAGGCCGACGAGCACGATGGCGATCAGGTCGAGCAGGGCCAGCGAGGCCTGCAGCGCCGTGACGACGATCAGCAGCCGCCGATCCCGGGCGCTGATGAGCCGCAGTGCGGAGCGGAGGTCGGACCAGAGTCTCATCCGGCGTCCCACCCCTGCGCCCTCTCCAGGGTCACGGCGTGATCTGCGGCTGGCTCACGGTGTCGGCCCGCTTCGGGCGAGACTCTCCGTAGCCGGAGTTGTAGCCGTAGCCATAGCCGTAGTTGTACTTGTAGCTGTAGCGGCGCCGCGAGGACGGCACGAAGTTCATCACGGTGCCGAGGAGGGTGCCGTCGACCTGCTCGATGGCATTGACGGCGGCGGCCACCTGCTCGCGCGTGGTCTTGCCCCACCTCACGATGAGGATGGCGCCGTCGCTGGCCGTGGTCACGATGGCTCCGTCAGTGACGGGCAGCAGCGGCGGCGCGTCGATGATGACGACGTCGAAGGCCCCGCGGAGAGTGGCGAGGACCTCCTTCATCTGCCGCGAGCCCAGCATCTCGGAGGGATTCGGCGGGGTCATGCCCGACGGCAGGACGGTGAAGGCTCCGCGGTTCCAGAGCAGGAGCGCGTCGTCGAGCGTGTGCTGTCCCGACAGGACGCTCGTCAGGCCCACGCCCATCTCGATGCCGAGGTAGGTGCCGAGCTTGGGGCGACGGAGGTCGGCCTCGACGAGGCAGACCTTCCATCCCGCCTGGGCCAGCGTGATCGCGAGGTTGATGGCCGTCGTCGACTTGCCCTCATCGGGCACGGCCGACGTGATCGTGATGACCTTCGGCGGCTTGTCGACGCTGACGTAGCGCAGGTTCGTGCGGATGGCACGGAACGCCTCCGAGCGCACCGCCCTCTGGTCCATGGCCACCAGCGGCGTGGTCTTGGCGTCGTTGTCGTACATGATCATCCCGAGGCTGCTGGCCCCGGTGATCTCGGCGAGCTCCTGCTGCGTCTTGACGGTGTTGTCGAGGTGGTTGCGCAGGAATGCGTAGCCGATGCCGAGCACGGCGCCGATGAGCATGCCGAGGAGCAGGTTGACCCGGCTGCGCGGACTGCTCGGCGAGCTCGGCGGCTCGGCCGGCTGGGTCATGGTCGCCTTGACCAGGACCGAGCTGCCCAGGGTCTGGGCCTCGAGGTCCTGGATGACGGTGGACAGCTGCTGGGCCGTGGCGTTCGCGATGTCCGCGGCACGCACCGGGTCCATGTTGGTGACGGAGATCTCGAGGATGACGGTGCCCGACGGGTTCGTCGCCGACACGTTGGGGGCGAGGCCCGCGACCGAGATGTCCAGGCCGAGGCTGTCGATCACGGGCTGGAGCACCCGCGGGCTGTCGACGATCTGCACGTAGCTGGTCAGCCGCTGGAGGACGTACGGGGTGGATGAGCCCACGGTGGTCTGCCCCGTGGTGCCGCTGTTCACGCGCGTCGAGATGGACACGAAGATCTGGGCGGAGGCGGTGTAGATGCGCGGCTGGAGGTAGGTGTAGACCACGGCGGCGCCGGTGCACAGCAGGAAGATCGCGAGCATCCCGAACCAGTGCTTGCCCAGCACTCGAACGTAGTCACGAACGTCCATCGGTTCCCGCACCCTTCGTCATGAGGGAGTTTGTCACACTCGTGACGGCACGACGCCCAGCCTCGCCCGGGCCGGGGAGCCCAGGAGTCAGCCGGCGACGGCCGCCAGAAGACCGACAATACGTGTCACGGCGCCTTCTACCTCGACGAAAACGTCCGAATGGGGGGCCGGACCATGGCGGTCGGCGATGTCGTCGCTGTCCCCCGGGCGAGCCGACAGGTGCGTGCGGGCGGCGTCCATCTCCCCCACCAGCCACGTGAGGCGCTCCCGCGGGTCGATCGGCATGGACGGGGCTCCCTCGATGGGCAGCCCGTCCTCGAGGGGTCCGCGCAGCGAGTCGGCGACGACGGCCGCCTGGTTGAGGGTGAACATGCGGGGGCGGCAGGCCGGATCCAGCAGGGCGCACTCCGCACGGCTCTCGCGATCCGCGGCCAGCACGAGGTCGGACGAGCCGAGGAGCTGCGCGGTCACGCCGCGCGACCCGCGACCGAACCCCGCCGCGGGAGACCAGTGCATCGCCTGCGGGCAGGCGGCCTCGCCCACGCCGGCGTGGGTCCCTGCGGACTCGACCAGGACCGTGCTGGACAGCCCCGCTCGATCGAGGGCCTGCGCCATGAGGCTCTCCGCGAGTGGGGATCGACAGACGTTCGCCCGGCAGACGATCAGCACCCGGAACGCAGCGTCCATGGCCGCACCCTAGCGATGGTCCGATCGGGTTCCTGGCGCCCGAGGACCACGATCCACGACCAGGATGGCTCGGCCCCTGACCCTTGCCCGCTGACGCGAGGCGCTGCCACACTCCCGCTCACGGCGTCGCTCGCCCGGCGGACGCCCCCATGAAGGGGATCCACCATGGCCAACTACCTGCTTGCCTACGTCGGTGGCGACGAGCCGGACTCCGAGGAGGCCGGTGCCGCCGTGATGAACGCCTGGATCGCGTGGTTCGGCAGCCTCGGGGACGCCGTCGTCGATCCGGGGAATCCGATCGGCGCGTCGGCGGCCGTGGCCTCGGACGGCTCCATCGTCGCGGCGAAGGCCGGCGTCACCGGCTACTCCGTCGTGACGGCTGACAGCCTCGAGGCGGCGATCGAGATGGCCAAGGGATGCCCGCATCTCGCGGCGAACGGCGGCGTCGAGGTGTACGAGACCTTCTCCGTGATGTAGCCCGGGGCCATCACGGCCGGATCTGCGATCGGGCCGACTTGCTCATGATCGCCCACCGCCGGCGCTCCTGCGCCATCAGGCGGGCATCGTGTCGGCGCTCGAGCCATGCCTGCTCGCGCTGGAGCCTGCGCCAGGAGTCCAGGCGCTTCCCCACCTCCTCGTCGGAGGCCGCCGCGATCACGACCGCGCAGCCCGGCTCGCTGTCGTGCCCGCAGTCGGAGAACCGGCAGTGCGATGCCAGTTCGTCGATGTCCGCGAACGTGCCCTGCAGCCCCTCGTCCCCCACCCAGGGCGCGAACTCGCGCATCCCCGGCGTGTCGAGCAGCAGGCCCCCGCCCGGCAGTGGAACGAGGTGCCTCGACGTCGTGGTGTGGCGGCCCTTCCCGTCCGACCGGGTGTCGGCCGTCGCGAGCACCTCGTGCCCGGCCAGGGCGTTCACCAGGCTGCTCTTGCCCACACCTGAAGGACCGATGAGGGCCAGCGTCGTGGCCGTCGCGATGCGCGCTCGGAGCGCGGCCACGCCCTCCCCGCTCACCGAGGACACGGCGACCACGTCGACGCCGAGGCAGTGCGCCGCCGCCCGGTCGACCTCGTCGTCCGGATCGGCGATCGTGTCCGCCTTGGTGACCACCACCAGCGGAGTGGCGCCGGACTCCCACACGGCCGTGAGCTCGCGGTCGAGGCGCCGATGGTTGACGGCACCCGCAGCGGCGCAGAGTGCCACCACGTCGACATTCGCCGCCAGAACCTGCTCGGCCTTGCGGCGCCCGGCCTCTGCTCGCGACAGCGTGGTCCGGCGCGGCAGGAGCACCTCCACGTAGCAGGACGACCTCTCGTCACCGGAGATGAGCACCCAGTCGCCGGTGACCGGGACATCGTCGAGGGGTCGGGCATGACCCCGGGCCAGCAGCTCGCCGGCGCCGTCGTGCACGAGCCAGGCTCCGCGCTCGGCCCGCGTCACACGGGCCGGGCGAAGCCGGGGATGGGAGTGGATCAGGCTCTCGACGTGATCGTCGGGATGCCAGCCGAGATCGGCAAGTGACAGGGACAACGTGACTCCAGGGCGGAATGCGCGCGCGGCGCAGGGATGGGGGTCGCGGGCGTCCGCGCGCTCGTCCCAGCCGTGGAGGGGGTCAGAGGGCGCAGACGCGGAAGGTCACGGCAGTCATGGCTGTGGCTCCTCTCACGTCGCGGTGTGGCCCCAGCGTACGCCGCCGGTACCGTGCCTGGCCAGTGCCTTCGCGCCTATCTCGTGAGCTGCGCCAGCAGGCCGGGCACGTCGACGAGGGCGATGCGGATCAGGGAGTCGTCGCAGCCGTACGGGAGCACGAGCGTCTGCCCGTGCACCAGCCCGCCGCAGGAGTACACGACATTCGGCACGTAGCCATCGCGCTCCCCCTTCTGGGGAGTGATCAGCGGGCGCTTGAGCCGGCCGATGACCACGCGCGGATCCTCGAGGTCGAGGAGCATCGCGCCGATGCTGTACTCCCGCATCGGACCGACACCGTGCGTGAGCACGAGCCAGCCGGCGTCGGTCTCGATCGGAGGCCCGCAGTTGCCGACCTGCACCATCTCCCACGGCTGGCGAGGGGTCTGCAGGACGCCTGCCTCGTCCCACTGGCCCAAGTCGGACGATGCGGCGACCGTGTTGTTCTCCCGGTCCCAGCGGGACAGCGCCAGGTACTGCCCGCCGACGCGACGGGGGAACACGGCCATGCCCTTGTCCTTCGCCGCGGGGCCGCACAGCTGACTGACGTGGAACGTACGGAAGTCCGACGTGCGCAGCATCTGGGGCACGACCCGCGCGCCGTCGAACGCCGTGTAGGTGCCCCGGTAGTCGACGGTGCCGTCGTCCGCCGTGAAGCGCACCATGCGCAGGTCCTCGAGCCCGTGGCTCTCGGTGGGGGCCGTCGGGATGATCACCCGCTGGTCGATGGACGAGTCGGCCGGGAACTCCACGGAGTAGTTGCAGGACGCGATCCACTCGAGGTGCTCGATGGTCGTCGCCACCGGGCCACGGGTGAGCCCCTGGCCGTGCAGTCGCGCGATGGCCATCGCGAGCTCGGCGCTGCCGAAGGTGTCGCCGAGCAGGTCCAGGACGAAGTCGGCGCTCGAGTGATCCTCGCCCAGTCCGGCGAGCTGCTGGGCGAAGATGGACTTCCGGTAGGTGGGCGGCAAGGCCACGGGAAGCGTGGTGGTGCCGTCGGGGACGTCGAGCACCACCGAGTCGTGCCGGTTGATGACACCCGTGCGGAACTCGATGCTCGAGATGTGGCCCTCGCCGACCCCGCGCACGCTCATGATGAAGCGCGTGCTGCCCGGCGGCAACCCCTCCTGGTCGGGGTGCGCGACCATCGACGGGTTGAAGAGGGCGGCCGCCTCGATCGCGTACTCCTGCGTGAAGAACGCGCCGATGAGCTGCCGGCGGGCCTTCGACACGCGGCCGGGGCGCGGGAGCCGGTGGGCCACCAGCTCGAAGCGGCTCATGAGGATCGCGGGCAGGTCGAGGTGACGGGGTCCGAAGGACTCCAGGGTCGCCGCGAGCCACGTGTCGACCTCGACCGAGGTCATCTCGAGGACGCGCTCGAGAACGGCGGTGGCACGGGACTCCCCCAGCGTCAGGAGCTCCTGGCCCGGCAGGAAGGTCTTGACGACAACGCGGGTCGGATCCGCCTTGAGCACATGCGGCGTCCAGCGGACGAGCGGCACCGCCGTGCGGCCGGTCATCGTGCCGGCGTTCGCGCGGCCACGTGCGCCAGCTGGAAGGTCGCGATGGCGGCCAGCGTGGACTCGGCCCCCTGGTTGAGGTTGACGTCGTCGCGCAGGAGCCCGTCCAGGCCCCCGCCGGTCGCGGGGTCGTAGACCGCCAGGCCGCTGTCGTTCCAGCCGAGGAACCATGCGGAGCAGCGGTCGATCACGAACGCCCACCTCGGGTCGCCGGTGAACTCGAGCGCCCGCGCGCATGCCTCTGCGAGAGCGGCAACCTCGATGGGCTGCTGGTCGAAGCCCGGGCGCGACTCGCCCGCGCTCCAGCCGCCCGTGGGCACGACCGACAGGTGCGTGCCGCTCGTCTCCTGCTCGACGAGCCAGGCCAGCAGGGCGAGGCCGTCCCGCGTGCACTCGGCATCCCCGAGGGCTGACCCGATGAGCAGCAGCGCCTCGGGGATGAGGGCGTTGGCGTAGGTCAGGCGCGCCGCGGGCCACGGCCAGTCGGCGTCGGGGACGGCACGGCCGATCACGGTGCGCGCGTCCTCGAGCATGCCCACGGCCAGTGGGTCGCCCGGCGCCGCCAGCAGCACCTCGTAGGCGCCTACGGCCGCGTAGGCCATGGCCCGGGGGTGGTGCGACCTGGCGCGCAGGCACACCCGTGCCGCCCCCAGGGCGAGGGCCCGAGACTCGTCGTTCGGGCCGTGCGACGCGGCGGTGCCCAGGCCCCAGAGCGCCCTCCCCCAGTGGTCGCCCGTGGTCGCTTCATCGAGCCATCGACCATTCGCCTGACGGCGGTTGTGCGATCGCCCCTGCGAGTCCTGCGCCTCGATCGTGAACTCGAGGTACATCCGCGACAGCGCGAGGACCCGGTCGGTCGGGTGCGGCTCGCGGACGGTGACCACCAGTCCGCGCGCAACGTCGTCGACGCAGTAGCCATGCTCCTCGCGGGGGACCGCGTGATCGGCGTGCTCGTACATGCTGTCGTCTGTGCTCATGGGGGAGAGGTGGTCGAAGGAGACCTCGGGGACTT
>CALGTB010000333.1 GCA_937902285.1 uncultured Actinomycetes bacterium
CGCCACCCCAGCAGCTACCCTCGCCACCGTGTTGCCATGACCGCCTGAACCCACGCCGGAGAACGGGAGAAACGGGCGCTTGCACGGCGATTCGGGGCGAAAGTGAGCCGTGGTCCCGGTGCCGTCCAGCCACGCGTCCGGTAGGCCTCAGGCGGGGACCTTCATGGACTCCGCGCTGATCTGCTCCAGAGACTTGCCCATCGTCTCGGGGACCTTGGCCCGGACGAAGAAGATCGACGCAAGCGCGAAGACGGTGAAGATCCCGTAGGCGATCATCAGGCTGCGCGTCGCGATGGGCGGGAAGGCGCTCGACACGATGAAGTTCGCGATCCACTGCGCAGAGGCGGCGAGCGCCAGCGCAGCGGCTCGAATCCGGTTGGGGAACATCTCCCCGAGCAGGACCCAGACCACCGGCCCCCACGACATCCCGAAGAAGACCACGTAGGCGTTGAACGCGAGAACGGCGACGGTCGAGGTCGTGCCGACGAGGGAGGGCTCCATGCCGCCCTCGCCGTTGGACACCTGCGGGGCGGTTCCGAAGATGATGGTCAGCGTCGCGAGCATGACGACCATGCCCGACGATCCGACCAGCAGCAGGCGCTTGCGGCCGACCCGGTCGATGAGCGCGATCGCCACGAGGGTCGTGGCCACGTTGACGGCGTTGGTGATCATGGAGGTCAGGAACGCCTGGTCCTGGCTGAAGCCGACGGACTCCCAGATGAGGTTCGAGTAGTAGAAGACGGCGTTGATGCCCACGAACTGCTGGAACGCGCTCAGCAGGATGCCGATCCACACGATCGGCATGAGCCCGAATCGCGGCCCGCGCAGGTCGCTCAGGCTCGAGCGGTTGGCGCCCTCCATGGACGTCTGGATCTCCAGGACCTTGGCACTCTGATCGCTGGTGAACACCGACTCGAGCACGGCGCGTGCCTCGTCGAGCTTGCCGCGCTCGACGAGGAAGCGGGGCGACTCGGGGATGCGCAGGGCCATGAGGAAGTAGATGGTCGCCGGGATGAGCATGACGAGGAACATCCAGCGCCAGGCCTCGATGCCGAGCAGCCAGTCGGACGTCGAGCTGCCGGCCAGCGACACGATCACGTAGTTGCTGATCCCGGTCGCGAGGATTCCGAGCACGATGGCCAGTTGCTGCAGGGATCCCATCCGGCCGCGAAGCTGGGCGGGCGAGATCTCGGCGATGTACATGGGGGCGACCACGCTGGCCACGCCGATTCCCGCGCCTCCGATGAGCCGCCAGACCATGAGGATCTCGACGTTGGGCGGGAAGGCGGTGCCGACGGCGCTGATCCCGAAGAGCACGGCGGCGATGAGCATGACGCGGCGCCGTCCGAAGGCATCCGCGAGCTGTCCCGCGAACCACGCGCCCACGGCCGACCCGATGAGCGCGATGGACACGACGAACGCCATGAGGCCCGAGCCGAGGTTGAACGTCTCGGCGATCGCCGTGTTGGCGCCGTTGATCACTGCGGAGTCGAAGCCGAACAGGAACCCGCCCAGTGCAGCGGTGCTGGCCAGCCGCACGACCCTCCGGGTGCGGTAGCCCTCCGCCGGTCCGTCGGCCGCCAGGACGGGTGCTCCGTGCGCCATGGCTTCCTCCGTGAGTTTCGTCACACGAGTTGGTGAGGTGGCCCCCTGACGAGCCGGTGCCGACCGTATCGGCAATCGCATCCCTGCGGGGGCCTTACCCTTATGAGGTGACTTCCCTCCGCCGGACCCTCGTGGTCGCCTTCGCCGTGTCGGGCGTCCTTGCGTCCTCGCTCCTCGTGTCCGCGCCTGCCGGCGCCGCTCCCAGCCCCTCGCCGACCCCGTCCGCGACCACGGCGGCCCAGCCCACGGCGACGGCCCCGAGCGCTCCGACGATCACCGCTGTGATCGGCGGAACGGGCACCGGCCAGCTCGTCGTCACCTACGCCGTCCCGGCCTCCGACGGGGGCACCCCGGTGACCAAGTACGAGATCAGCGTCGACGGAGGCACCACGTGGTGGGTCTGCGCGCCGACGCCCGGCTCGTGCACGCTCACCAGCCTCACCAACGGACGCAGCTACCCCGTGGTCCTGCGCGCGGTCAACGCGATCGGCCCCGGCCCGGCCAGCCTGCCGAGCTCCGGAGTGCCGTCCGTCCCGGCGGGCGCGGATCCGGACAAGCCGACCAAGCTGCCCAAGCCCCGGTCCTGGGTCAACGCCACCTTCGACGCGGCCAGCAACGGCCTGGGCGTCGACGGGTCGAAGGTCAAGCTCGGTGTCGGCACCCTCCCCAAGCTCACCTTCAGCAAGGCGATCCCCGACAAGCGGGTCGTCGAGAGCCACCTGACGGTGACCGCGACCCTCGAGGACGGCCGCGTCAAGAAGGTCAACGGCGCCTGGGGCTGGATGGACGACCGCAACGTGGTGTTCCGCCCGATCAAGTGGTGGCCCGGGCACGCGACCATCAACGTGACGTCGACCCTCGACCGCGCCGTGCTCGGCAAGTCCGGTGGCACCTACCTCGTCGGCTCGGAGAGCCTGGGCGCCACCTACACCTTCCGGACGGCCCGCAAGCTGGTCGTCAACGTGAACGGCGAGACCAACCGCATGAAGGTGTACGTCGACGGCGAGAAGGTGAAGGACTTCGGCGTCTCACTGGGCAAGGCCGAATGGGAGACCCGCAACGGGGTCAAGGTCATCAGCACCCAGAAGGAGCCGACGCACACCTACACGAGCACGTCGCTGAACCTCGATCCCAGCGTCGAGGAGCCGTACGAGCTCAAGGACATCCCCTGGAACACCCGGCTCACGCCGACGGGGGAGTTCATCCACTCGGCACCCTGGGCCTACGGCCGCATCGGCCGCTACAACGGCTCGCACGGATGCACGAACATGTTCGAGTCCGACGCCAAGTGGATCTACGACAAGACGATCCCGGGCGACCCCGTCGTCTACACCGAGACCGGCGGCGAGGTCGTTCCCGCGTGGAACGGCCCCGGTGGCCTGTGGAACATTCCCTGGGACAAGTGGCTGAAGAAGTCCGCCCTCGGCAGCGTCACCGGCAATCCGGACACCACCGACCCGCTCACCCCGGGCCCGGGCGACTCCACCGACCAGGTGGGCGCCTGATCCTCCGGCCGCCGTCGTACTGAGGCGGTAGCGTCGCGGCGTGCGGATCCTCCATACGTCCGACTGGCATCTCGGCCGCACGCTCCACGGCTTCTCGCTGCGCGAGGCCCAGGAGCAGGCCGTCGCGCATGTGGTCGACCTGGCGATCTCGCGAGGCGTCGACCTCGTGATCGTCGCGGGTGACGTCTTCGACCGTGCCGTGCCACCCGTCGAGTCGCTGCGCCTGCTCAATGAGGCCCTCGTCCGGCTCGACGGCGCCGGGATCACCACGATCATCACGTCGGGCAACCACGACAGCGGCGATCGGCTCGCCAGCTACTCGGCGCTCCTGCGCGATCGGGTGCGGATCGTCGGATCGATGGCGGAGATCGGCGTTCCCGTCGAGCTGGCCGACGAGTTCGGTCCCGTGCTGGTCTACCCCCTGCCCTTCCTCGAGCCAGACACGGCTCGCCAGCTGCTCGGCGCCGAGGGAGAGCCCCTCGAGCGCAGCCACGAGGCGGTCATGACGGCGGCGCTCGACGTCGTGGCCGCCGACCTGGCCCAGCGCGGTGGCCCCCGCGCGATCGCCGTGGGGCATGCGTTCGTCGCCGAGGTGGGGGAGCCGTCGGGCGCGCCGGGCGACGCCGGAGCGCCGGCACTGGAGGGCCTCACCTCGACGAGCGAGCGCGACCTCTCCGTGGGCGGCGTCCAGGTCGTTCCCGCCCGAGTGTTCGCCGGGCGCGGCCTGCAGTACGTGGCCCTCGGCCACCTGCACCGGCCCCACACCGTGCGTCTCGCAGACCCGGTGGCCGTCTACAGCGGATCGCTGCTGCGCTACTCGCTGTCGGAGGCCGCACATGCCAAGTCCGTGACCCTCATCGAGCTGGGGAGGGCGGGCTCCCCGCCGGTCGTCGAGACCGTGGCCCTGCCCGAGGGTCGAGGCATGGCGCGTCTGTCCGGGACCATCGACGACCTGCTGGGCGAGGATCACCGAGTCCACCGTGACGACTTCGTCGAGCTCGTCGTCACCGACGCCGAGTACCCCGAGCGCATGCATGCCCGTCTCGACGCCGTGTTCCCGTGGGCCCTGACGAAGGTCCATGAGCCGCTCGGCGCCCCCGTCCCCGTGACCGGCGAGCGCGGGGACGCACGGGGCCGCGACCCCGTCGACGTCATGTCGCAGTTCTTCCGCAAGGTCACCGGGCGCGACCTCAGTGAGCGGGAGTCCGCCGTGCTCCGCTCGACCTACGAGTCGGTGCGGGGCGCCTGATGCACATCAACCGCCTCTCGTTCGGGGCGCTGGGTCCCTTCCCCGCGGCCCACACGATCGACTTCGACGCACTCGGCGGAAGCGCCCTCTTCCTCATCGACGGGCCCACGGGGGCCGGCAAGTCCACCGTCATCGACGCCATCGTGTTCGCCCTCTACGGCGACGTGGCGGGCAACGGCTCCGACCGCCAGCGGCTGCGATCCGCGTTCGCCACACCTGCCGACGAGTCCTTCGCCGAGCTCGTGTTCACCACGTCCGCCGGTCGGTACCGGGTGCATCGCACGCCCGAGTACGAGCGCGCCAAGGTCCGGGGCACGGGCACCACCCGTGCCGCATCGACGGTGCGGCTCGAGCGGGCCACCGGCCCGGACGCCTGGGAGCCGGTCTCGTCGCGGCAGGGCGAGGCCGACGCCGAGATCGCCCGGCTGATCGGGCTCAATCGCGTGCAGTTCCTCCAGACCGTGGTCCTGCCGCAGGGCGAGTTCGCCACGTTCCTCGCGGCCGAGAGCAAGGACCGCCTGGCCGTGCTCGAGCGCATCTTCGCCACCAGCCTCTACTCGCGCATCGAGGCCGCCCTGGACGATGCCCGTCGCGGCGCCGAGGCGGCGCGGGAGCAGGCCGATCGCGAGGTGGCCGGGGCCGTCCAGCACGTGCGGAGCAGGCTGTCGGATGCCGACCTCGCCGGCCTCGGGGTCGAGGCCGAACCCGACACCGCCTCGGTGATCGCGGCCCTCGGCGGCCTCATCGAGGCCGTCGACGCCCGGGCGATCGCCGAGGAGACGGCCCTCGCGTCGGCCGCCGCGGACCATGCGCGTGCCCTGGCCGACCTGGGCCGGCTCGAATCGCTGGCCGAGGCGCGACATCGCGTGCAGTCGGCCCGCGACCTCGTGGCCGAGGCCATCGACCGGCGCGCCGTCCTCAGGGCGGCTCTCGACGAGCACACGGGGGAGATCGTCGCACTCGAGCTGGGCGACGCCTCCCTGGGCGACCTCGTCTCCGGCGTCGACCGCGCGATCGGCGCCCTCGATCCCGCCCTGGAAGCGGAGCGGCGCCTCGTCGCCGACGCCGCGGAGCGTGATCGACGACGTCGTGCCGTGGAGTCGATCGAGGTGCGGATCCAGGGCCTCGAGGCGGAGCGCGACCACGACCTGCCGACGCGGATGCTGACGATCGCGACGGCGCTGGGCGACGCCGTCGCCGAGGCCGCCCGCGTGGCCGACGAGGCGACGGCAGGCGAGGCAGCCCTCGTGCAGGCCCGCCTCGATGGCATGGCGTCTGAGCTCGCCGGGGCCCTGGTCGAGGGATCGCCCTGCGTCGTCTGCGGCTCAGCCCACCACCCGGCTCCTGCCCCGGCCGCCGCCCGGACGGTGACGGCGACCGACCTCGCCGCCGCGGCACGCGAGCGCACGGAGGCGGAGGCGACCCGGCAGGCGCTCGAGGTCGAGCAGGCCCGACTCGACCTGGTGGCCGCCGACCTGGTGCCGCCGTCAGCCGACTCGGCGCCGTCAATCGACGTCCCGGCACGGGCGGGGGGCATGTCGGCCGCCGAGCTGGCCCGGGGTGTCCGGGCCCTGCAGCAGCGGATCGCCGACGTCGGGGGCAGCCTGCGCGAGGCGCGCGACGAGCACGGCGCGATGCTCGCGGAGCTCGCGGGCCTCGAGGCCACCATGGCCGAACGGTCGGACCTGGTGGCGGCCGCGCTCGCGGGGCACTCGAGCATCGACGATCGGCGCCTGCACCTGATCACGGTGCGCGGGCGCGTCGCCGCCGTGCTCGAGGCCGAGGCGGCGGTAGCCCGGTGCGAGCGAGACCTCGCCGAGGCGACGGTGGCGCTGGACGCCCTCGTCGACGACCCGCGGGCCGACGAGGCCGCCCTGCCGGGGCTGCGGGCTGCGTGCGAGTCCCTCGAGGCCCAGGCGGGGGCGGCACGCAGCCGGCTCGACGCCACCCGTGCCCTGCTCGACGACCTCCGCACGCGGTCGGGCCTCGCCGAGGCCGCCCTGGCCGCCCGTGACCAGTGCTGGAGCGACACGGCCGACGTCATCTCGCTGGCGAATGTCGTCAAGGGCGGTGCGGGCAATGCGCTCTCGCAGCCACTGAGCGCGTTCGTGGTCCAGACGATGTTCGACGAGATCCTCGCGTCCGCCAACAGGCGGCTGCGCTCCATGCTCGACGGTCGCTTCGAGCTGCAGTCGACCGAGGGCCGCACGAGCCGACGGCTCATGGGCCTCGGCCTCGGGCTGGAGGTGCTCGACCTGCGCACCGACACGGTGCGCCGCACCTCGACCCTCTCGGGAGGGGAGACCTTCTGCGCGTCGCTGGCACTGGCGCTGGGCCTGGCCGACACCGTTCGCGCCCACGCCGGCGGTGTCGAGATCGGCATGCTGCTCATCGACGAGGGCTTCGGCTCGCTCGACGGCGAGCGGCTCGACGAGGTCATGGCAGAGTTGCTGCGGCTGCGTGCCGACGGCCGCACGGTCGGCGTCATCTCGCATGTCGCCGAGATGAAGCGGAGCATCCCCGAGCGCATCGATGTGCGGCCGCTGGGCGCCCGGCTCGGAAGCACCCTCGACGTCTCCTGGACCGACTGATCCGGCGCGACGCCGCGCGCCGGGCGATGCAAGACTGCGCGGGTGGAGAACTTCGACGCGGCGTGTGCCCTCATCGAGCTCGCTGACGGGAGCTTCTCGTGGGACATCCCTGACGGGTGGCACGTCGGCCGGGGTGCCTGGGGCGGGCTGGTGGCCGGCGCCCTCGTCAGGGCTGTGACGACGCGTGAGGACGAGCGGGCCCGGGTCGTGCGGTCGGTCTCCGCGGAGTTCGCCGCCCCCGCGCGCGTCGGTCCCCACACCATCACCGCCACCCGGCTGCGCCGGGGATCGACCCTGTCGACGTGGAACGTCGTCGCGGTCGATGGCGAGGGGGGTCCGGTGGCCCGCCTCACGGCCGTCGTCGCGGAGGCGCGGCCGTCCGCAGCCGACATCGACGTGTCGTCCTGGGGCATGCTCCAGCCGCCGCCCGCGCCGGATGCGGCCGACGTGCCTGTCGTCGCCATCGAGCCGCCGCTGGGTCCCGAGTTCGGCAGGCAGGTGGAGTTCCGGCCGGTCACCGGCCTCCCGTACTCCGGGCCATCCGCTCGCGCCCTCGGCTACGTCCGCCTGAAGGACCCCGTGCCGCACACGGCAGCGTCGCTGCTCGGCCTCGTGGATGCCTGGTGGCCGGCCACCCTCGCGATGCTGGATCGCGTGCGCCCGATCGCCACCGTGAACTTCTCCGCCAACCTCATGGTCGACCCTGCGACGATCGACGCGGACGAGCTGCTGCTCTACGAGGGAACGGCCGCCGGTGCCGCGGACGGGTTCACCAGTGAGCAGCGTCGCCTCTGGGCGGCCGACGGCCGGCTCGTGGTCGACAACCTTCAGTCCATCGTTCTCATCGCGTGACAGGATGACGCCCATGAACGACGACACCTCGGCGACCACCGGCTCAGGTCGGGCGATGCAGGTCGCCAACACCGTCATCGGTGCCCTAGGTCCGGATCGGAGCCTCACCGAGCGCGTCGCCCTGTTCGCCGCCGCAGCCTCGGTCGGGCAGTCGTTCGAGCCCGGTCTCCAGCCACGCCGGACCATCGACCAGGCCATCGCGACGGGGGTCATCTCGGCCACCACGCTGTCGGCCGTCACGGTCGCGCAGAGCGCGATCGAGTCCGTCGGGCGCCTGGTGACGCGAGGTCGCACCGATACCGCGTCGTCGGCGGCGCGGCTGGCGTTCACCGTCGGGACGAACGCCATGGTGGGTGCGGTGGCCGAGGGCCTGGCGCGGGCGCTGCCGCCGCGCGACGACGAGACGACGCGGCGCGGGCTGACGCGGATCGCGGCCCGGCAGACCGCCAGGGTCGCAGCCATGGGTGCCGGCCTGTCGGCGGTCATCGGCGCCAGCGACCTCGTCAGCCAGGCCGGCCCCAACCGGGGCTGGATCACGCGCATCCCGGTGGCCCTGCCCGTGGGCATCGCCGTCTCGGCGTGGCAGGTGCACCGCGTGCACCTCCAGTCGGCCGAGTTCGGCGACACCACCATCGAGAACGTCTCGACCCGCAAGTCCGTCGCGATCGCCGTGGGGGTGGGAGCCGGCGTCATCGCCCTGCAGACGGGCGAGCGCCTCATCGCGCACGGCGTGTCACGGGCCATCTCGAGGGTCGCGCCCTCCTACGACTCCGTGTCGAACCCGATCGGCCATGCGGTCGCCCTGACCCTTCTCGGGGCCGGCGCCTATTCCGGCTACGAGTACGCGGTGCACCGGGTGGAGCAGGGCGGCGCGGCCGTCGAGCCCGCCTACGACAAGCCGCCAACATCCCCGCTGGTGTCAGGTGGCCCCGAGAGCCTCGTCCCGTGGGACACGCTGTCTAGGGAGGGCCGGCGCTTCGTCAACATGGTGCTCACCCGCGAGGAGATCGAGACCGTGATGGGGGAGCCGGCGGTGGCCGACCCGATCCGGGTCTTCGTCGGGCTCGACACGGCGGCCGAGGCCGAGGACCGCGTCGACATCATCATGGACGAGCTGGTGCGCACGCGTGCCTTCGAGCGCAAGGTGCTGTGCTTCGCGTCACCCACCGGCTCCGGCTACATCAACTACGTTGCAGCGGAGTCGCTCGAGTACATGACTCTGGGCGACTGCGCCATCGTCACCATGCAGTACTCCATGCTCCCGTCGTCGATGTCGCTCACGCGCACGGGCCTGGCCATCGAGCAGAACCGCGACCTCATGCATGCGATCACCGGCTACCTGCGGGGCATGGAGCCGGAGGCCCGGCCGCGCTTCGTGCTCTTCGGCGAGAGCCTCGGGGCCCTGACGATGCAGGACATCTGGCGCCGGCGCACCGTCGCGGCCATGGACCGCGACTTCGTGCACTCCTCGATCTTCCTGGGCACCCCCTCGGGGACCGAGTTCGCGAAGGGATGGCGGCTCAACCCGGCCAAGGTCGACCCCGAGGGCCTCATGCTCGAGGTCGACAACTACGGGGAGTACCTCGACCTTCCGGAGGAGCGCCGCAGCCGCGTGCGTCATGTGCTCATCAGCCATCACGACGATCCGATCCCCAAGTTCGGCACCAACCTGCTGCTGCGCCAGCCGTGGTGGCTCGGGCCGCCGGAGGCCCGGCCGCACGGGATCCCGAAGTCGACGACCTGGCGCCCCGGCACGACCTTCGTGCTCACCGGCATCGACCTCGTGAACGCCATGGACGTCGTGCCCGGGACCTTCGGTCGTCGGGGCCATGACTACCGCGAGGACATCGCGCGCTTCGTCTCGGCGGCCTACGACCTGCCGGTGACCGCAGTCCAGCTGCTCGAGATCGAGCGGGCCCTGCGCGAGCGCGAGCTGGAGTGGGCCCAGGCACGCGTGGTCACGGAGCAGATCGCCCGCGCCCGCGAGGCCCTGCTCCGCGAGTTCAAGACGTGGGGCGTCAGCAGCGGCAGTGACAGCCAGGCCGATGCCGTCCTGCGCCAGGTGCTGGCAGAGTCCCGGCCTGCCGGGCCCACGGCTGTCGCGCACGAGGTCCACGAGGCGACGGACCCGCTCATCTCGTCGTGACGCTGGACGGTCCCCTGCCGGCTCCGGCTAGAGGACGATGGTCTTCGCCGATGCCAGCACCTTGGCGACGTAGTTCTCGGTCTCGGGGTACGGCGGCACGCCGTCGTATTTGAGGACGGCGCCGAAGCCGGCGTTGTAGGCGGCAAGGGTGTTGCGGAGGCGGTTGCCCGACGCATCGCGCACGAGCCGGCGATTGAGGCAGTTGAGCTCGGCGGCGGAATGGATCGCGTCGACGGGGTTCCATACGTCGACGCTGCCGTCCTCGTCACCGTCGACGCCGTACTGGTCCCAGACGGCCGGCATGAACTGCGCGATGCCCTGGGCCCCCGCACGCGACCGGGCCATGGGGTCCCAGCCGCTCTCGGCGGCGATCTGGGCCGCCAGCACCTCGACCGGCACCACGTCGCAGCGCTTGGCCGCCTGCCGGATGACGGATCGGTACTCCTGCGGCACCACCACGGCACCGCCGAGGTATCCCTGGTCCCGGACGCTGCCGACGGCCAGCACCGTTCCGCCGACCACGCCGGCGACGAGGATGACGGCCAGCATGAGGGCGACCGTGACCCGGCCTCGGTTCCGACGGCGCACGCGCGTCGACGTTCCCGTGGCGCTCATGCGACCACGGTAACCCGAGATGACGGGTGTTTGTCCAACCCCGACCCCGCGCGTACGGTGTTGTCGTGACCATCGAGCCGTCCCCGCCGTCCGGCACGGTGCCCTCAGGCTCGGTTCCCGACCTGACCAAGCTGCAGGTCGAGGGGATGTTCGAGAAGAAGCTCGCCGAGGCCTTCGCCGCGCTGGGCTGCTTCAACCTGGCCGTGTTCGGCAAGACCGGGGTCGGCAAGTCCACCCTCGTGAATGCCATCTTCGGGCGCGACGTCGCCGTGACGGGCGTGGGCAGTCCCGTCACCAAGGGCCTCGTCTACTACCGGCATCCCGACGGCTTCCTCGGGCTCTACGACTCGGAGGGCTTCGAGACGGGCACGGCCGGCAACGCGATCGTGGAGGGACTCCGCCGGATCGTCGCGGACTACCGCACCGGCGCGGTCGACCGCCAGATCCATGCCGTGTGGTACCTCGTGCGCTGGTCCGACCGCCGGTTCGAGGCCGCCCAGGAGCAGTTCGTCCGCGAGCTGGCCGATCTCGGGCTGCCCGTCATCGTCGTCATGACCCAGGTGCCGAGCCGTGACGGCGTGGCCCACCCGGAGGCCCTGGAGTTCGCGCGCTACATCGAGTCCCTCGGGCTGCCCATCAGGCCGCACGGCCGCGTCGTGGTCACCAACGCCCTCGGCGACCCCTTCACCGGCAGTCCGGTGTTCGGGCTCCAGACCCTGCTCGACGACACCTACGAGGTCATCCCCGAGGTGGTCGCCGGCGCGCTCACCGCGGCGCAGATGCTGGACATGAGCCGCAAGAAACAACAGGTGGCGACGATCATCAAGCAGGCCGTGGTCGTCGCCGCTGGGGTAGGCGCCACCCCGATCCCCTTCGCTGACGCAGCCCTGCTGGTCCCCAACCAGGTGACCATGATCGCCCGGATCACCGCGGCGTACGGCCTGCCGCCGAACCGGTCGAAGGCCCTGTCCACGGCCGGCGCCGTCATCCTCACCGGCGGAGCCACCATGGCCGGTCGCTATGCGGTGACGAGCCTGCTCAAGTTCGTGCCGGGCGGCATGGTCGCCGGGTCGGCCATCTCGGCCACGGTCGCCGGGGCGCTGACGAAGGCCGTCGGGCACGCGTGGGCGCGCGTCTGCGAGTACTCGCTGACGCTGACCCCGGAGGCGCGCGACCAGTTCCTCTCCAGCCCGCAGGTCACTGAGCGGTTCCTCTCGTACCTCAAGGACGCCCGCAGCGCACGCACCTGATCAGGGTTCGGCGAGTGGCCATGCGACGCGGGTGTTAGCGTCGCGCTTGGAACCGGGAGGAAGCCATGAAGAAGGTACTCATCGTCGCCGCTGCCGCGGCAGGTGCCGCGGCGGGCGTCATCGCCTGGCGTCGGCGCGGCAGCACGTCCGACGTCGCCTCGACCGCGAGCCTGTGGGCCGACTCAGTGTCCACCGCCGCCGGCAGCGCGGCCAGTGCCGTGTCGTCGGTGGCCACCTCGGCGGCCGGTGCCGCCGACTCGGCCGCCCAGAAGGTCGCCGACACCGCCGCCAGCCTCGGGGCGTCGGCAGCGGAGGCCGCGGACGCGACGAGCAAGGCCGCTGACCAGCTCGCCCAGGCCACGGGGGAGACGGCGCATCAGCTCGCCGACACCGCGGCGGAGGCGGCGGCCGCTGCCGCGGCCGATGCCGAGGCGGCGAACGCCGACGCGGAGCCCGCACCCGCGGTCGAGAAGACCGAGAAGGCGGAGAAGAAGCCGCGCTCGCGTACCAAGGCCGTCCAGGCCGAGATCCCGTCCGTCGACTCCTGAGACCGGCTCAGCCCTCAGCGAACGGCGGAACAGCCGCACGGGGTGGCGGCGTTGCCCACGACGGGGTGTGCTCGGGCAGGGCCGCCGGAGTCCCGAGAGCACGTGGAGGTCGACCATGCGAGCACCGGAAGAGCTGTTCACGATCCACACCGACGTGGAGTTCGACGAGCCGCCGATCCTGCTCTACGCCTTCGCAGGGTTCGTCGACGCGGGCGCCGGGGTGCGCCTGGCCGCAGAGCACGTGCTGGACGCGTGCAGCCACCGCCTCGTGGCGACGTTCGATGCCGACGAGCTCCTCGACTACCGCGCGCGGCGTCCCAGGATGACGTACGTCGTCGACCACTTCGCCTCCGTCGAGATCCCGGAGATCGTCCTGCATGAGGTGACCGACGCGACGGGCCAGCGGTTCCTGCTCCTCACCGGGCCCGAGCCGGACTACCAGTGGCGACGGTTCCTGGCAGCGATCGACCTCATCGTGGCGCACTTCCGGGTGCGGCTTGCCGTCGGCCTGTCCGCGATCCCGTGGCCGAGCCCGCACACGCGTCCCATGGGCCTGACCGTGCACGGCAGCGAGCCGAGCCTCGTGGCCGGTCATGCGTCGGTCATCGGCGAGATCGAGGTGCCCGGCCATGTCGGTGCCATGCTCGAGCTGCATCTGGGCCAGGAGGGCACGGCGTCGATGGGCGTCACGGCGCAGGTTCCCCACTACCTGGTGCAGTTCGACTTCCCCCGGGCCGCAGCCACCCTCCTGCAGGGCGTGATGGCCGCGACGGGACTCACGCTGCCGATCGCCGACCTGGAGGCAGCGGCCCGTCGGGCCGACGCGGACGTCGCGGCGCAGCTGGCGGGCAATGAGGAGTTCGCGACCGTCGTGGCCGCCCTCGAGCAGCAGTACGACCAGTTCGCGGCGATCGCGACCGGCTCGAGCGGCGGCCTGGCCGACCTCGCCGACACGCACATGCCCACGGGTGACGAGATCGCCGCCCAGGTGGAGCAGTTCCTGTCGTCGCTCGAGGACCCCGACGATCCGGGCAAGCAGACCGAGGGCTGACGGGCGTCAGCGGCAGACGGTGCCCGCGGCCGGCATGGTCCCGGTGAGCAGGTAGCCGCCCACCGCGCGGTCGATGCACGGTGAGCCGGCGCCGTAGGCGGTGTGCCCGTCGCCCCGGTAGGTCAGCAGGGTCGACGTGGTGAGCTGCCGGCTCAGCGCGACCGACCACCAGTAGGGCGTGGCCGGGTCGAACGTCGTGCCGACCACCAGGATCGGCGCGGTCGTGGTCGTGCTGGCCGGTGCCGGGACGCGCGCACTGTGCCCGAACCACTGGCTGCAGGGGGCGTTGCCCCATGCCATCGACTTCGCCATCTCGGGAACCCGGGCGTTGCGCGACCACGCGGTTGCCGCCGCACGCAGCCCCGCCGCCCCCGGGGGTGCTGGCATGTCCCAGCATGAGATCGCGTAGAACGCGGAGGTCATGTTGGTGGCGTACTGCGCCGGGCCGGTGCGGTCGCTGGCGTAGTCGGAGATCGCCAGGAGCCCCGAGCCGTCGCCGTCGGCAGCAGCTCCGAGTGCCTCGCGCAGGATGGGCCACAGCTGCGTGGTGTACATGGGGTAGAAGAGCGCGGTGAGCGCCTCCGCCTGCGTGAGCACGCGCCGCGAGGACGTGGCCATCGGCGTGCGGTCGAGCCCGGCCAGGATGGCGTTGATGCCGGCCAGCACTGCTCGGGTTCCGCCGGCGAAGGGGCAGTTGGCTCGCGTGGTGCAGTCGGCCGCGAACCGCGTCATGGCGGTCTGGAAGCCGCGTGACTGTCCCTCGGAGACCTCCATCGCGTCCAGGCTCGGGTCGAGCGCGCCGTCGAGCACCATGCGGCCCACGCGGTCGGGGAAGGCCTGCGCGTACAGGGTCCCCAGGTAGGTGCCGTACGAGTACCCCAGCCAGTTCAGCCGGGGGTCCCCGAGGGCGGCGCGCAGGATGTCCATGTCGCGCACGGTGTTCTCCGTGCCCACGTTGCGGGCCAGGGTCGGCGACATCGACAGGCATCCGCGCGGGATGGCCGCCGCACGCGACATGAGCCGGCGCTCCTCGGCTGCCGAATTGGGGGAGCCGTCCGTCGCGAGCCAGACGGCGGTCTGGCGGCCCGTGAGGCAGGTGATCGGAGCCGACTGGCCGACGCCCCGCGGGTCGAACCCGACGAAGTCGAACTGCGTGGCGACATCAGCGGCGATGGACTCCGCGACGTAGGCCGTGAAGCCGACGCCCGAGCCGCCCGGGCCACCGGGGTTGATGACGATGGAGCCCTGGCGCTGGGCCGCAGGGCCGGTGGCGGTGGCCTTCGCCGCCCGGATGCGGATGGTGGCGCCGCCGGGGTCGGCGTAGTCGAGCGGGACCGTGAGCCACGTGCAGGTGAGGCTGCCCTCGCAGGGCGTCCACGTGAGGGCCTGCGTGTAGTAGGCCGCCAGCTCGGCCGGGTAGTCGGCGGCGGGCGCGAGGGTGCCCGCCGCGGCGGGGGTCCGATCCGGGACGGCGACGGCGGAGGTGGCCGGCAGCACCAGCCCCGCTGCGGCGGCGACCGTGGCCACGAGGGAGATCGTCCGGGAGCGAGGGCGGTGCACGAGGGGGCGTCGGGTCACGCGCTCACCGTACGTCACCGCCTGCCGGATGGGCGCGGTTCGGACCCGTGTGGGTCGTTCGGCGGCGTCGTGGCAGGCTTATCGCAAGTGTCCCGCTCCCGGGGCCCGAGAGGACGTCCATGAGCGGCAACGC
>CALGTB010000334.1 GCA_937902285.1 uncultured Actinomycetes bacterium
GGCTGGATGAAGAGCGGGTCGTTGATCCCGTGACCGGGCAGCTTCGCCTGGACGGACGAGGCGAACAGCCGCGCCAGCCGCACGCGGCGCTCCTCCTCGCTGATCGAGTCGTCGCGCAGGGTCGCCCGGACATCGGTCTCCTCGCGCGCGAACAGGCAGTTGCGGATCTGCCCGTCCGCCGTGAGCCGCAGCCGGTCGCACGCGGCGCAGAAGGGCTTCGAGACGCTGGCAATGATGCCGACGGTCGCCGGGCCGCCGTCGACCAGGAACTCCTCCGCCGGGGCCGAGCCGCGGGTGGGAACGGCCTCGAGGTCGAACTCGGTCGACAGGGTGCTGAAGATCTCGTCGACCGTGATCATCTCCGAGCGCTCCCACGAGCCGCCGGCGTCGAGCGGCATCTGCTCGATGAAGCGCAGGCTCCAGTCGTGCTCGAGAGCGTGGCGCAGCATCGGGATCGCCTCATCGTCGTTGACGCCCCGCATGAGGACGGTGTTCACCTTCAGGGGGCGCAGGCCCGCGCGCTGCGCGGCCTCGATCCCCGCGATCACGTCGTCGAACCGGTCGCGGAACGTCAGCTTCGCGAAGCGCTCGCGGTCGAGGGTGTCGAGGCTGATGTTCACGCGCTCGAGCCCCGCGGCCGCCAGCGGCTCGGCCATGTCTACGAGCCGAAGGCCGTTGGAGGTCAGCGAGATGCGCGGGGGAGTGGGCAGGGCGTTGATGCGGCGGACGATCTCGACGACGTCCGGGCGCAGCAGCGGCTCACCGCCCGTCAGCCTGATGTTGGTGATGCCGTTGTCGACCGCCACCTCGATCACCGTCATGAGCTCGTCGATGGACAGCAGGTGGTCGCCGGGCAGCCAGTCGGCGAAGTCGGGCGGCATGCAGTAGGTGCACCGCAGGTTGCATCGGTCGGTGACCGACACCCGCAGGTCACGGTGCACGCGGCCGTATGTGTCGACGAGCGGCGTCACGCGCAGTTCACCCACTCGTCGGTTCCATCCGCGAAGACCTGGTGCTTCCACACCGGGAGCCGCTCCTTGGTGAGGTCGACCAGCGCCTCGCAGGCGCGGAAGGCCTCGCCGCGGTGGGCGGCGGCCACGGCGGCCACCAGTGCGCAGTCCCCGATGCCCAGCGCCCCCACCCGATGGGCCACGGCCAGGCTGACGAGGTCGAAGCGGGCGTCGATCTCCCGTGCCACGTCGGCCAGCACGTCGCCGGCGCTCGGGTGCCCTTCGTAGGAGAGCGTGGCGACGGCCCGCCCATGATCGTGGTCGCGGACGTTGCCCAGGAACGACACCACCGCGCCGGCGCGGGAGTCGGACACCAGCCGCTCGACGGCGGCGGGATCTAGGGGCCGGTCCGTCACTTCGGCCAGCCGGATGTCACCCATCGGGCCATTATTGACCCACCCCGCCACCGGGGCTCACGGAACCGAGGCAAAGGAGACCGCGCGTGCGGGAGGTGCTGGGCGAGCTGGCGGCCATCCGGCAGCGCGACGGATCCGCGGCGCTCGCCACCGTCGTCCGCACGTGGCGCTCCGCGCCGCGACCGGCCGGGGCGTCGATGCTCGTCACCGACGAGGGCGAGGCCGTCGGGTCGGTCAGCGGCGGCTGCGTCGAGGGCGCGCTCTTCGAGCTCGGCCAGGAGGTCCTCGCCGACGGCGTGCCGCGGTTCGAGACCTACGGGGTCAGCGACGACGACGCGTTCGCCGTGGGGCTCACCTGCGGCGGGATCCTCGAGGTGTTCGTGGAGCGCGTGGACGGGCAGACCTGGCCCGAGCTCGAGGGTGTCGAGCGAAGCATCGCCCGCGAGGAGCCCGTCGCCGTCGCCACCATCGTGCGCGGTCCGCACTTCGTCGGCCGGCACCTCGTCGTCCGCCCGGACCACACCGAGGGATCGCTCGGCACCGACCGGCTCGACGACACCGTGCGCGAAGACGCCATCGGCATGCTCGCTGCCGGACGCACGGGCTTCCTGCACTACGGGCCGGAGGGCGAGCGGCTGGGCGAGGGCCTCGACGTGTTCGTCGCCAGTCACGCGCCTCCGGCTCAGATGTTCGTGTTCGGCGCCATCGACTTCTCCGCAGCCCTCGTGCGCGTGGGCAAGCTGCTGGGCTATCGCGTCACGGTGTGCGACGCCCGGCCGGTGTTCGCCACCCGCAAGCGGTTCCCCGATGCCGACGAGGTCGTGGTCGACTGGCCCCATCGATGGCTCGAGCAGCAGCACGTCGACTCACGCACGGTCATCGCCGTGCTCACGCACGACCCGAAGTTCGACGTCCCGGCCCTGACGCTCGCCCTGCGCACCGACGCCGGGTACGTCGGGGCGATGGGCTCGCGCCGCACCCACGAGGACCGGCTCGTGCGACTGCGCGAGGCCGGGCTCACCGAGGCCGAGCTCGCGCGGCTGCACTCCCCGATCGGCCTCGACCTCGGGGCCCGGACGCCCGAGGAGACGGCCATCTCCATCGCCGCGGAGATCGTGCAGGCGCGCTGGGGCGGCACGGGCCAGCACCTCGCCACCACGGAGGGCCCCATCCATCCCGGCGCCGCCCGGTGACCGACGGCACCACCGTCGGCCTCGTCCTCGCCGCAGGGTCCGGCTCCCGGTTCGGCGAGCCGAAGGCGCCGGTGGTCGTCGACGGCCGGCGGCTCGTCGACCATGCGGTCGCGTGCCTGCGCGACGGCGGGTGCGATCGGATCGTGGTCGTCCTCGGCGCCTGGGTCGGCGACGTACCGGATGCCGAGGTCGTGGTCAACCCGGAGTGGAGCACAGGCATGGGGTCGTCCCTGCGCGCCGGGCTGGCCTGGCTCGAGCAGCACGACCATGTGGCGCGCGTCGCGGTCAGCCTCGTCGACCTGCCCGGCCTGACCGCCGACGCCGTGCGCCGGGTCCTGGAGTCGAGCGGCGACATCATCGTCGCGACCTACGACGGGGAGCGCGGCCACCCGATCGTCTTCGCCCGCCGGCACTGGGCCGACGTCGCGTTGGCGGCGCAGGGCGACCAGGGCGCCCGGCTCTTCCTGCAGGGCCGGCACGACGTCACCCTCGTCGAGGTCGGCGACCTCGCGACCGGCTACGACGTCGACGTGCCGCTCACGTGATGGCCTGAGCCCGACTGCCCGCCCGCCAGCACGAAGCCCCCGGCCCCCAGCAGCAGCGCGGCGACGCCGACCGCGGCGACCCAGCGGGCGCTCGTGCGCGGGCGCTTCTCCCAGCAGATCGCGACGGTCACGACGACGAGCGGCACCAGCGCCAGGACCGAGGACGGAATGGCCATCGCCGTGACCATGGCCGCGATCATCACGGGCGCGCACGAGGTGACGCACCGCAGCCCCTGCCGGAGTCCATAGCCCGCCGGACGGCCGTCGAAGGCCACGGACCGGCAGTCCGTGAGGCTGCCCCGCATCAGGGGGGTCAGCTGGTAGGCACCCGCCGCCATCCACGCGAAGGCGATCCACGCCGGCGTCCACGTGATGGCGTTCATGAGCACGTACATGGGCGCTGCGAGCGCCATCCACACGGCGACGAAGCCCGCGAGGAAGGCCCACGCGCGAGCAGCCGACCCGTCGGCCGCCCGCTGCATCGGGCGCAGCACGGAGGGCACCATCATCGCCACCGTCATGGCCAGCCACATCACCGCGAACGC
>CALGTB010000335.1 GCA_937902285.1 uncultured Actinomycetes bacterium
GTGACGCCGCCGGTGGTGACGCCGATGGTGGTGCCGACGTTGCAGCCGCAGGTGCCTGATCAGCAGGGTCCGGTGGTGGGTCCGACGGTGACGCCGCCGGTGGTGACGCCGATGGTGGTGCCGACGTTGCAGCCGCAGGTGCAGCCGACGGTCACGCCGGATGTGGGTCCGGTGGTGGGTCCGACAGTGCAGGCGCCGGTGGATGTGCCGACGCTCGTGCCGCCGCTGCAGGCCACGCCGACAGAGGTCACCGTCGCCCCCATCGGCAGCCAGACCGTCACCACCCCGGACTCGGTGACGCCGGGGACCACCACGACCCCTGGGACGGTCGATGGCGGGACGGGAACCGTCGACGTCCAGGGTCCCGGCGGGGGCACAACGACGCCGGGCGTCACCGACACCGGGACCGCCACGCCCGGCACCGTGACGCCGGGTGGCGGCGGGCACGGCGGTGGACTCGGAACGGGCGTCACCGATGTCACCGGCCTGATCGACACGACCACGGGTCATGTCACGCACCAGACCCCGGGCGGGACGGGCACGCCGACCAATGACGTCAACACCTCCGACCGCACCGAGCTCGCCCACACGGGCAGCAACGCGGCCCTGCTCGGGGCCATCGGTGCTGCGGTCCTGGCTGCGGGTGCGGGGCTGAGCATGCTGGCCCGCAAGGGCGGCGACGACGACGGCACCGACGAGCAGGCGGATGCTCCGCTGACGACATAGGGGTCAGTGCGAGGAATCCTGCAGTTCGCGTCGCAACATGACCGTCTTGTGGCGCGAACTGCAGGTTTCGGGAGGTGGGGTTGTATCCCTGGAGTGAGGTTCTGCGTCTATGAGGCAAGAGAACCTACGAGAAGGGATCCACCCCATGTCCACGAACGAGAGCCCCATCGATCGGGTCATCCGCGTCGTCATCGCCGTCGCCGCAGTCGTTGTCGCCTTCGTCGTCGGCGCGAGCAGCGTCCTCGGCATCATCCTCTTCGTCGTCGCCGCCATCATGCTCGTCACGGCCGCGACCGGCTTCTGCCCGCTCTACCGGGTCTTCGGAATGAGCACGTGCAAGGTCTCGAACTCCTGACCACGCACGTCCTGCGGCGGATGCCGGCGGGCGCAGGCATAGCGTTCGTGCCATGACCGATCCTTCGCAGGGCAGTGCGGGTCCGGCTGCCGGCCCGGAGCGCCTCGTCGACGAGGTGCCCGGGCTGCTGCGCTACGCCCGCACTCTCACCAGGGATCAGGCCCAGGCCGAGGACCTCGTCCAGGACACGGTCGTGCGTGCCCTGGAGCGATTCGAGTCGTTCGACGGCCGGTCGTCCCTGGCGACCTGGCTGCATCGGATCATGCACAACCTGGCCGTGGATGCCTCACGCCGGAAGGCTGAGCTGCCCACGGACCTGGACGACGAAGGAGCCGAGGCGGTGGAGGTCATGTGGGCGAACGACGCCTACACGGTCGACGCGGCCGTCGTGGTCGAGCGAGCTGACTCTCGGGACCGGCTGCGTGACGCGCTCCTGCGCCTTCCCCTCACCTACCGGTCGGCCGTGGTGCTGCACGACGGCGAGGGAATGCGCATGGTCGATGTCGCCGAGATCCAGGGGATCCAGCTGCCGGCGGCGAAGCAGAGACTGAGGAGAGGGCGGATGATGCTCGTGAGCGAACTCGACAGCGGCACGACACCCGAGCCCACGCCCGAGGTGCCGCTGCGGTGCTGGGATGCCCGCAGCCGCGTGAGCGACTACATGGACAACGACCTCGCCGAGCGCGACCGGGCGCTGCTGGAGAGGCACCTCGAGACGTGCCCGACCTGTCCGCCTCTCTATGCCGGCCTGGTCGGTGTGCGCGAGGCGGTCGGACGGGGCCGCGACTCCGACGAGGCCGTTCCCCCGGACGTGGCCGAGCGGATCCGCGCCCTCATCGAGGGGTCGAGCTCAGGGGACTGATGGATCGGAGGCCCGCCGGGCGGCGGCACCTCCACCCTCCTGGGCTGACAGGCGTCCGTCAGCGATGGCGCCGGTGAAGTCGGCGTAGTCCTGCTCCACCTGGTCGGCGTACGCCACGGAGAACGACTGGATCGACGCGTCGAACCGCTCGCCCGTTCCGAGATAGGCGGCGATGGCCACCGCGTCGCCCGAGCGGGCGTGCGCGCGGGCAAGCGTGTGACCGCAGGCTGCCGCGTACTCTCGCAGCTGGGCTGACCGCATCTTGGACGGGTCCGGCGCCCACTTCATGTCACGCAGCTGCCGCACATAGAAGCTGTGGTCGTTCGGACCGTCGATCCAGCCGAGGAACGAGTCGCTGGCCGCCTGCATCAGGCGCTGACCGCTCACCACGCGATGCCCGTGCCGCGTGAACGCAGACGGTTTCGTGTAGGGCTCGAGCACCGATGCCTGCGCCTGCTTGACCTGCAGGATCATCAGGTCGTCGTCGTCGCGGCCCCGCATGAGGAGCACGAGCGCCAGCAGCCCGACGCTGCCTACGCCGACCACCTTGTGGCCGGCATCGATGACCTCGTATCGCTTGAGCAGGTCGCGACGGTCGTCCTGCAGCGTGGCCCGGTAGTCATGGAACAGGACGTTGACGACGCGGCGCATCTCGGCATCCGTGTCGAGGCGGGCCAGGAGTGGTGGCTCGTTCCGGAACTGGCGGCGGCCGTCGACGACCTCGGTGATCTTGGCGATGGCCGACCAGGCGTCGCGGGCCTGCGCGGCGGCGATCGTCTTGCCCAAGGTGGTCTGCAGACGGCGGACCTTGCGGCGCTCGGACCGTCGGGCCGACTTCTCATACGCGGGCAGCTGGGCCTGGATGCTCGTGACGTCGATGCGGTCGTACCAGATGTCGAGCTCGCGCTTCGTCGCGAACGTCGCCATCGCGGTGCGGTAGGTGGCAGCGGCGATGCGCGCGGCCTCCGCGCCGGTCGCCGTCGCCAGGCTGTTGTCCCGGGCAGCGAGCACGAAGGAGGTGGCCAGTCGTGCGACGTCCCACTCGAAGGGGCCGGGGTGGGTCTCGTCGAAGTCGTTCACGTCGAACACGAGCGACCGGTCGGGGGAGGCGAAGAGCCCGAAGTTGGCCAGGTGCGCGTCGCCGCACAGCTGCACCTCGAGGTCGGTGCGCGGCATGGACCCCAGGTCGGCCGCCATGATGATGGCGCTGCCCCGGTAGAAGGCGAACGGGCTGCTCGCCATCCGTGCATGACGGACGGGAACCAGCTCGGGCACGCGGGAGGTCTCCTGCCCGGTGAGCAGCGCGATCGGGTCGGGGCGCTCGGGCGACGTCGTCCACGTGGCCAGGGCACTGCGGGGGGTGCGAGCCCGTGCGTCGCGGCCCCGGGCGGTGCGCTCGGCCACGCTCGGGTGCGGGACCGGCCGCTGATGGGCAGCGCGGGCCACCCTGTCGGCGAACGGGTCCAGGGGGGTCACAGCCATCCGTTCCTCCTGAACGTCCAGTAGAGGGCCACCGAGATACCCACGATAAGCACCGCCGAGGAGACGAGTCCTGCCGTGCTGGCGAAGCCGGGATACGGCAGGTTCTGGCCGTACCAGCCGGTGATCGCGGTCGGCACGGCGATGATCGCCGCCCAGCTGGTGACCTTCTTCGTGATGACGTTCAGCCGGTTGCCCTGCTGGGTGAGGTTGGTCTCCAGGATCGTGGAGACGAGGTCCCGCAGCGACTCTGTCCATTCCGTGGCGCGGAGCACGTGGTCGTAGACGTCCTGGTAGTACGGCAGCATCTCGTCGCCCACGACCTTGAGGTCGCGGCGCATGAGGCTGTTGACCACCTCGCGCATCGGCAGTACGACGCGGCGCAGGATCACCAGGCTCTTCCGCAGCGCGAAGCTGCGGCGCTGGAGGTCGCTGTCGGGGGTGCCGTCGTCGAACAGCATGTCCTCGAGCTCCTCGATCGCCTCGTCAAGGTCCTGGACGGCCGCGAAGTGGCTGTCGACGACGTGGTCGATGAGCCCGTACAGGAGGAAGCTGACCCCGCAGTGGGCCAGGTCGCTGGAGCGGTCCCACTGCGCGACGACGGCATCCATGTCGAACTGGTCGTCCTTGCGGACGGTGACCAGGGCGGCGGGGGTGATGAACGCTGAGACCTCGCTCATCCTCAGGTCGCCGGACTCCCGGTCGAGGCGCACGTCGTACATGTTGAGGAACTCGTGTGAGCTGTAGCGATCGAGCTTGGGGCGCTGCCGCGTGTCGAGGGCGTCGGCGACGGCGAGCTGGTGGAGCCCGAGCTCGTCCGCGATGAGCGTGAGGTCCCCGGGGTCGGGGGCAAGGAGGTCGACCCAGACGAAGCAGCCGTCGACGTCGACGTAGTCCGACACGTCGGCGACGGGGAATCCCTCGAGCTCGAGCACTCCGGAGCGGTACAGCCGAGTCCGCACGATGCCCCCGGAGGCGTGACGGGGAGCGTCGTTCGCTGTCACAGGGCCTCGCAGGTGTGGGCGGCCGGTCTGTCCAGCGGCAAGCGTAGTGGCCCGACACGTGCCTCTGGCATGCTTGGCGCGACCGCGCCTCCCCCCTCGAGAAGGAACCCCGATGAGCGACACGACCCCTCCGCCCTCCGACCCGGTCCCCACGCCGCCGCCGGCCGAGCCCACTCCGACCCCGCCCGCAGCCGCGACCCCGCCGCCTCCGCCGCCCGGCGCCCCCGCGCCGACCACCTACCCGACGGCACCGTCGGCGGGCATGCCCGGTGCAGCACCGTCGAACGGCATGGGCACCGCCGCCCTCATCATGGGCATCCTGCAGTTCTTCTGCCTGCCCGTGATCGCCGGCGTCCTGGCCATCGTGTTCGGCAAGATCGGCATGAACAAGGCCAAGGCGGGCGAGGCCACCAACGGCGGCGTCGCGAAGGCCGGATTCTGGCTGGGCATCATCGGCCTGATCCTCACCGTGATCGCCGGTATCGTCACGATCATCCTCATCGCGGCGGGCGTCGCGTTCGTCAGCAACAGCGTCGACGTGGCGAAGAACTCGCAGACCGGGCTCGTGGACGGCAACTACGGGATGAACCCCAACTCGTCGATTCGCATCAACGACCGCTGCGCCTTCGACGGGGCGGCCGTCAACATCGACACCAACGAGACGGTCAAGCCGAGCGTCACGGTCGTCGGCTCCGGATCGATCGAGTGCGGCACGGGCACGGGCACGCCGGACGTCGTGATCTTCACGGTGACCGGCGGCGTCGCGAAGATCGTCGAGGTCAGCTGAGGCTCGGCCATGACGAGCGAGGCGGACACGGTCGTGCTGAGCGGCGGCGGTGAGCTCCAGTTCATCGTCGATGACGGTGCGCCGCACGACGCCGAGCTCCTCGTGTACCACCACGGCACCCCCGTGGCCGGACCCCTGAGCGACGCCATGGTCGGCGCCGCTCGGGGGTGCGGGCTGCGGCTCGTCGAGGTCGTGCGTCCCGGGTACGGCGGCTCATCGCGCCGGCCCGGACGCACGGTCGCCGACGTGGCCCCCCTCGTGTCGACGGTGGCCGACACCCTCGGCCATGCCCGGTTCGCGTCCTTCGGATGGTCCGGCGGGGGTCCGCACGTGCTCGCGACGGCCGCGCTGCTTCCTGAGCGGTGCGTCGGCGTCGTCAGCTTCGCGGGGGTGGCACCGGTCGATGCGGCCGGACTGAACTGGCTCGCCGGCATGGGGGAGGACAACTGGCACGAGTTCGGCGCTGCCCTCGCCGGTGACTGGTTCATCGAGCACTTCCTCACCGAGGCGGTGGCCGAGCTGGTCGACGTGCAGGGCCTCGGCGTGATCGAGGCCATGGCATCGCTGCTTCCCGAGGCCGACCGCCGAGCCCTGTCCGCCGGGGCGGCAGAGCACATGGCAGCCGAGCTCCGGTGGTCCGTCGCCCACGGCCCCTGGGGCTGGATGGACGACGACCTGGCCTTCGTCGCGCCGTGGGGCTTCGACCTTTCCTCGATCACCGTGCCGGTGCACGTGTGGCAGGGCACCGACGACCTCATGGTTCCGTTCGCCCACGGCCAGTGGCTGGCCGCGAACCTGCCCACTGCCCGCCCGCACCTTCTCCCGGGGGAGGGCCACCTGTCGCTCGAGGCCCATCTCCCCTCCGCCTTCTCAGCGCTGCGCGAATGCTTCTAAGCGGTCTGCCCGACTCCGAGCGGTGGCGGATCGACGACCGTAGACTCGCGTCGCCGGCCCGACCGGGCCCATCCGTGAACTCAGCCCTCAGGAGGAGCCATGCCCGACGACAGCATCGAGATCGGTGAGTCGGTCGACATCGAGGTCGTCGTCGACGACGAGGGAGACGTCGTGGGTGCCGTCGTCGATGACGTGATCGTCGCAACGGGCCCGGGCGGCAGCATCGTCGACGAGACCGTCGACATCCTCGACGATCAGGGCAATGTCCTCATCGAGGACGAGACCGTCAGCGTCTTCGATGAGGACGCCAACCTCATCGCCCAGGAGGAGACCGTCGCGGTCGCGCTGGACGACTAGGCGCCGGTCGTAGGCACGCGATCGGATTCGAGAGGCGGGCACCGTGCTCAAGGGGATCGATCCACTGCTGAGCGGCGAGCTGCTTCGACTTCTGGACGACATGGGCCACGGGGACCTGCTGCTGCTCGTCGACCGCAACTACCCGGCTGCTGCCTCGGGCAGGCCGGTCGTGAGGCTGGGCGAGACGACGATCCTCCGCGCGGCGGAGGCGATCCTCAGCGTGCTGCCGCTCGACTCGTTCGTCGACTGCCCGATCGAGCGCATGGAGGTCGACGACGACCCAGGCCTCACGACGCGCGCCCAGGACGACCTCCTTGCCCTGGCCCGACGGGTGGAGGGCCGCGACATCGCCTACGCGGTCGTCCCTCGTCTGGAGTTCTATGAGAGGGCGAAGGCGGCGTTCGCCGTGGTGCACACGCTCGACGCCGAGCCGTACGGGTGCTTCATCCTCCGCAAGGGGGTTATCTTCGAGGGGTGAGAAGCCCCGTGGTCGCGGCGCTGGCCGCGGTCATCGTGTCGGTGGCAGTCCTCCCCTCCGCGGCACATGCCGTCCCGTCGGCGAACCAGAAGCCGGCCCTCATGGTCCTGAACGCCCTCCCCGTGTCGCCCGAGCGGATGACGGGGTACGACCGCGATGACTTCGACCACTGGTCGGACCTCGACGGCGACGGATGCGACACCCGTGAGGAGGTGCTCATCTCCGAGCGCATCTCCGGCACGGTCTCCGGCTGCACCGTGATCGGGGGGAGGTGGCGGTCGGCCTACGACGGCATCATCACCTCAGACCCGAGCGGCTTCGATGTCGACCATCGGGTCCCGCTCGCGGATGCGTACGCGTCGGGCGCGTGGCGATGGACCGCGGACACGAAGGAGCGGTTCGCGAACGACCTGGCCTTCAGCCCCGCGCTCATCGCGGTAACGGCCTCGTCGAACCGCTCCAAGGGAGACCGTGACCCCGCCGAATGGATGCCCCCGCTCGCGGGGCAGCGCTGCGGCTATCTCAAGCAGTGGATCGCCGTGAAGTTCCGGTGGGGCCTGGCCGTCGACTCGGCGGAGAAGTCGGCGATCACCCGGCTGCTGGACGGCTGCTCGCCGCTCATGCGCGTCCCGGGCAGGGCGGTCGTCGAGACCCGCTGATCGCTGCTACCGGTCCGCGATCTGCATGATGACGGCCTTGGGCTCGGTGAAGAACTCGCGGCTGAAGCTGCCGCCCTCGCGGCCTACGCCCGAGTCGCCGACCCCTCCGAAGGGGGCGCGCAGGTCGCGGATGAAGAAGCAGTTGACCCAGACCGTTCCGGCCCGCAGCTGAGCCGAGACCCGATGCGCGCGCGAGAGGTTCTCGGTGAAGACCATGGCGTTCAGTCCGTAGCGGGTGTCGTTCGCTGCGGCGATCGCGTCCGCCTCGTCGTCGAACCTCTGCACCACGCACACGGGCCCGAAGATCTCCTCGCGGCACACGCGGGCCGTCGGTGGCGCATCGACGATGATCGTCGGCCGCACGCTCCAGCCCTCGCCCACCCCGCCCGTGAGGATCCGGCCGCCGTCCGCCGTGACCGTGTCGAGGTAGCCGCTCACCTTCGTGAAGTGCTCGCGGCTCGCGAGCGCCAGCGGGAACTCCGTCTCGGGGTCCTTCGGGTCGCCCGCGCGCATCGCCTCCGCCGCGGCGACGAAGCGGGCGATGAACTCGTCGTAGATTCCGGACTGCAGGTAGAGCCGCGATCCGGACAGGCAGATCTGGCCCGCGTTGCGGAAGATCGCCTGCACGGCCCACGAGACGGCGTTGTCGAGGTCTGCGTCGTCGAACACGATGTTCGCGCCCTTGCCGCCGAGCTCGAGGCTGACGGGCACGAGGTTGCGCGCTGCCGCCCCGCTGATCACCTTGCCGGTGCCCGACTCCCCGGTGAAGGTGATGCGGTCGACGTCCGGGTTGCCCGTCAGGGCCGCTCCGGCCGAGTCAGGGCCGTAGCCGTGCACGATGTTGAGGACGCCCGGAGGCAGCCCTGCCTCGAGCGCCAGGCGTGCCCAGAGGGTCGCGGACACCGGCGTGTCCTCGGCCGGCTTCATCACCACCGTGTTGCCCCAGGCCAGCGCCGGCGCCACCTTCCAGGTGCCCAGCATGAGCGGGAAGTTCCACGGGGAGATGGCGACGGCGACGCCGACCGGGTCGAAGCGGGTGTAGGCGTGGTGCCCCGAGTCCATGGGGTACATGTCCGAGATGGACATGCGTGCGTGGTCGGCGAAGAAGCGGACGTTCCATGCCGAGCGGGCGACGTCGATGCGTGCCTGGCTGATCGGCTTGCCCATGTCGCGGGTGTCGGCCATGGCGAGCTCCGCCGCATGCTCCTCCATCAGTGCGGCGAGCCGGTGGAGCACCGCCTGGCGCTTCTCGTAGCCCATGCGAGGCCAAGGCCCGTTGTCGAACGCCCTCCGTGCCGCGGCGACGGCCCGGTCGGCGTCGGCCAGCCCGCCGCAGGCGATCGTGGCCCACGGCTCGCGCGTGTACGGATCGACGTCGTCCATCGTGGCGCCGTCGAGGGACGGCACCTCGATGCCGTCGATGATGTGTCCGTAGAAGTCCATGCGCGCAGTCTGCTCCCTGCGGGCGGGTTCAGGTAGCGGACTCGGCCTTGCTCCGCTCCATGTGGAGGGCGAGCACCGGGCACGCATGGGTGGCATCCTCGGCCGCCCTGACGTCGGCTGGCGCGATGACCGCGCGAAGGCCGCCGCCCGGCAGGAGCGGGTATCCCCACTCGTCGAGGTCGATCAGCTGCGGAGCGGCGTCGCGGCACAGGCCCCTGCCGTCGCACAGGGTGGGGTTGAGGGCGAGGGTGACGATCTTCTCGGAGCTCATTCGAAGTCCCTGCTTCCTACGTCGACCAGGGCCAGGCGTGCTGTCGGCACCGGGAGGGCGGTTGCGTGGTCGCCGTGTGACCTGACGCCGGCCGAGCACCGGCGCTCCAGGTGCAGCGCCACCTCGTCGGCGAAGACCGACAGGCCGGTCGCGACGAAGCGCGCCGTGCCGTCGGGGTGCTTGCACCCGCCGCGATTCACGATCAGCCCGAGGCGCCGGTTCAGCCTGTCCATGTCCTCGTCGCCCGCGCTGCCGACGGCCAGCTGGTGCACGTCGTCGCTGACGGACGGCAGGCCGAACACGCAGGGGCCGCACTGGCCGGCACTCTCGCCGGCCATCCAGGTCGTGACACGGTCGATCTCGTCGAGGGGGCACTGCTGGATCCCCACGGGGTAGAGGAGTGAGGCACCGAAGACGCCGCGTGCGACGCGCACCGAGTCCGGATCCCAGGCCACCGCGTCGAAGCCGTCGGCGGCGACCCAGCCGCCTCCATAGCCGCCCGTGAGGTGGCCGCGAACGGGCTGGGTGGTCCCGCCGCACAGGGCGAGGATCTCCCCCACGGGAGTCCCGGTGGGAACCTCGACGACTCCGGGGGTGCCGACGCAGCCTCCGACGGTGACGAGCGTCGTTCCCGGTGCCGAGGGCGAGCCCACCTCGGCGAACCACGCGCCGCCGCGGCGGGCGATAAGCGCCAGGTGCGCGAGCGTCTCGACGTTCTGGACCAGGGTGGGGCGCCCATCGGATCCGCGCTGGTACGGCCGATCCGGGTAGACGGGCGTCGCGAGCCCCTCGCCGACCCAGTGGGCCAGTGCGCTCTCCTCGCTGGCGACGTACCGTGCCGGCGGCGTGACCAGTCGGATGGGCAGGTCGTCGATGCCGGCCTCGGCGCGCTCGTCCAGGGCGGCGATGAGGGCCGGCACCAGCGGTGAGTCGCGGTGGATCGCGAGGAAGGCGTCCGTGGCTCCCACGGTTGCTGCCGCCGCACTGATGCCGTCGAGCACGAGGTGCGGGGACGACGCGAGGAGCACGGCGTCCTTGACGCTGGCCGGCTCCCCCTCCATGCCGTTGGCGATGACGACGGGACGCCGCTGCGGGCTGAGCCGACCGCGCTGCGCCGAGCTGTCGACGACGGCGCGCAGCTTGACGGCGGTCGGGAACCAGCCGCCCCCGCGCCCGCGCAGGCCTGCACGCTCCACCTCGTCGACGAGGGGACCCGGACGTGACCCGTGGCGACGCCCGACGTCGGGCAGGGGCCCGTGCTCGGTCAGGTGCATCGCCAACGATGACCGGCTCTGGATGCCCAGGCGGCTCATGCTCACCTCCGCGCCGGCTGCGCCGGCCTCGTTGATCCGGCCTGCTGCGCAGGACCGTCATGTCATGGTGGCGCACGCACCGTGCAGGAAGGGCAACCCGATTGCAAAGTCCGGGTAAGGGACTGCGGTGGAACGACGCGTATCCATATGACAGCGTTGGGCCATGGCTCTCGTCGCAGGGATCGACTCGTCCACCCAGTCCGTGAAGATCGTGGTCCGGGACTCCGACACAGGTGCCCTCGTGCGCGAGGCGCGGGCGGCACACCCTGACGGCACGGAGGTCGAGCCGTCGGCGTGGCTCGAGGCCCTCGACGCGGCGACCGCAGGCATGCTCGACGGCGTCGCCGCCCTCTCGGTAGCCGGCCAGCAGCACGGCATGGTCGCCCTCGACGAGAACGGCGAGGTCGTGCGACCGGCGCTGCTGTGGAACGACACGCGATCGGCCTCCGACGCCGATGACCTCGTGCGCGAGCTCGGCGGCCCGCAGGCCTGGGCAGCGGCGGTGGGGAGCGTCCCGGTGGCGTCCTTCACCGTGACGAAGGCGCGCTGGATGGCCCGCGTCGAGCCCGGCAACGCCGCCCGGACCGCGCGGATGATGCTCCCGCACGACTACCTCACCTGGCACCTCGCGGGACGACCCGCGGAGGCGATCACGGATCGCGGTGAGGCGTCCGGGACGGGCTACTGGTCTCCTGCGGAGGGCTCCTACCGTGACGACCTGCTCCGCCTGGCCCTCGGTCACGTGCCGGCCGTGCCACGGGTGGCGGCCCCGGCCGAGGCCGCCGGCACGACGGCGACGGGGATCGTCCTCGGGCCGGGCACCGGCGACAACATGGGTGCCGCCCTGGGCCTGGACGCGCAGCCCGGCGACGTCGTGGTCTCGCTCGGCACGTCGGGCACGGCGTTCGCCGTGTCACGCGTGCCGGCAGCGGATGCCAGCGGGCTCGTGGCGGGGTTCGCCGACGCGACAGGCCACTTCCTGCCCCTCGTCTGCACGCTCAACGCGGCACGGGTGCTGACGTCGGCCGCCGCGCTCCTCGGAGTGGACGTCGAGTCCTTCGCGGCGCTCGCGCTCAGCGCCGAGCCGGGTGCGGGCGGCCTCGTTCTGCTGCCCTACCTCGACGGCGAGCGCACGCCGAACCTGCCGGACGCCCGTGGTTCGCTGCACGGGATCACCCGCGCCAACCTGACCCCGGCGAACATCGCGCGGGCATCCATCGAGGGGATGCTCGGCGGCCTCGCCGACGCGGTCGACGCGCTCGTCGACGTGGGCGTCGTGCCGCGGCGCATCATCCTGGTCGGGGGAGCGGCGGCCAACCCCGCCGTGAGCGAGGTCGCAGCGACGATGTTCACCGTCCCTGTTGAGGTGCCGCCACCAGGGGAGTACGTGGCCGACGGCGCCGCACGGCAGGCCGCGTGGGCCCTGGCCGGGACGGCGGCCGCTCCGCAGTGGCCGGATGCGCGTCCCGGATCGACCACTCGACTCGAGCCCTCCCCGGTTCCGGGCATCCGCGAGGCCTACGCCCGCGCTCGCACCGCGCTCTACGGGTAGTCAACGCCTGCAAGGGGTTTCGGCAAGGCGGCCGACGTGACCGAATCGTTACTGAAAGATGTCGAATCGATGCAATAAGCGCTTGTGTCACGTGATTCCGGGGCATATGTTTCCTGAGACAACAATTAGCCGACGCCCCGCGTCGGCCGACGTGGAAGCAGACGAGGAGTTCCGTGGACTACACCCCGCGCCCGGAGGACAGGTTCTCGTTCGGGCTCTGGACCGTAGGCAATCGCGGGCGTGATCCCTTCGGCGAGGCCACCCGCCCCAAGCTCGAGACCGACGAGATCCTGCGCGGGCTCGCCGACCTCGGCGTCTGGGGCGTGAGCTTCCACGACGACGACCTCATGACGTTCGGTGCGCCCGAGTCGCAGCGCCGGTCGGAGCTCGAGGCCTTCAAGCGGACCCTCGACGAGACCGGCCTGGTCTGCTCGATGGCCACCACCAACCTCTTCTACCACCCGATCTTCAAGGACGGCGCCCTCACGTCGAACGACCGGGACGTGCGCCGCTACGCGATCCAGAAGGTCATGCGCAACCTCGATGTCGCCGCCGAGCTCGGTGCCCCCATCTACGTGTTCTGGGGCGGACGCGAAGGCGTCGAGACGGCTGCGGCCAAGGACACGCGCGACGCCCTGTCGCGCTACGCAGAGGCCCTCGACTTCCTGGCCGGCTACGTCAAGGACAAGCAGTACGACCTCCGCTTCGCCATCGAGCCCAAGCCGAACGAGCCGCGCGGCGACATCTTCCTGCCCACCGTCGGGCACGCGCTGGCCTTCATCGAGAGGCTCGAGCACTCGGAGATGGTCGGGCTCAACCCCGAGGTGGCCCACGAGACCATGTCGGGCCTGAGCTTCTACCAGGGCGTGGCGCAGGCCATCTGGCAGGACAAGCTCTTCCACATCGACCTGAACGACCAGCGGATCGGCCGCTTCGACCAGGACTTCCGCTTCGGCTCCGAGGGCATCAAGGATCACTTCTTCCTTGTCCGCCTCCTCGAGACGAGCGGCTACGGGGGCGCCAAGCACTTCGACGCCCACGCGTATCGCACGGAGGATGTCGAGGGAGTCTGGGACTTCGCCCGCGGCTGCATCCGGAACTACCTCGCACTCGCGGACAAGGCCCGCGCGTTCGACAACGATCCTCGAGTTGCGGAAGCCATGGCCCGTGCCAAGGTTGCCGAGCTCGCGGCTCCGTCCGTTGGTCCGTACTCCACGGCCGCGGCGGCGCAACTGCTGGGAGAGACCTTCGACCTCGACGCCCTCGCGGCGCTCGGATTCGGGAACGAGGCCCTCGACCAGCTCGTCGTCGATCACATCCTGGGGATCGCCTGATCGGCCTCGCGCCGATCGAGCGACCGCAGGGATCGTCGACACAACTCCATCTCACAAAATTCGCAGGAGCCTCCTGCGGGGAAGGGACAGCATCGTATGTCCAAGAAACTGTTTGGAGCAGTAGCCGGCCTCGCCGCCGCCTCACTGCTCGTCGCCGCTTGCGGCTCGAGCTCCAGCTCGGATTCCTCGTCGGCAGCTCCTGCTGAGTCCTCGGCCGCCCCGGCCGAGTCGTCGGCTGCGCCGGCCGAGTCCGAGTCGGCGATGGCTGCCGGTGGCAAGGCATGCGTCATCCTGCCCGACGCTGCGTCGTCGGCCCGTTGGGAGACGGCCGACCGGCCGTTCCTCGAGGAGGCCTTCACCGCTGCTGGTGTCGAGTACGACATCCAGAACGCCAATGGCGACAAGGCGAAGTTCGCCACCATCGCTGACGGCATGCTCGCCAGCGGCTGCAGCGCCATGCTGATCGTCAACCTCGACAGCCCGTCCGCCGCGGCCGTTATCGCCAAGGCCGACGCTGCCGGCGTCCCGGTCATCGACTACGACCGCCTGACCCTGGGCGGCGGCGCGAAGTACTACGTGTCGTTCGACAACGTCGCGGTCGGCACCACCATCGGCGAGGGCCTCGTCAAGTGCCTCACCGACGCCGGCACCACCGAGGGCCCCGTTGCACTGCTGAACGGCTCGCCCACCGACAACAACGCCACGCTGTTCAAGCAGGGCTACCAGGCTGCCATCGAGGCTGCCGGCTACACCGTCGCTGCGGACCAGGCCGTTCCGGACTGGGACAACACGAAGGCCGGCACCATCTTCGAGCAGATGTACACCGAGGCCAATGGTGACTTCGTCGGCGTTGCTGCCGCGAACGACGGCCTCGGCGGCGCGACGATCGCTGTCCTCGACCGCAACGGCCAGGCCGGCAAGATCTTCGTCACCGGCCAGGACGCCACCGACGAGGGCCTGCAGCGCGTGCTGCTCGGCACTCAGTGCATGACCGTCTACAAGGCTGTCAAGCAGGAGGCAGAGGCCGCTGCGGCGCTCGCCGTGGCACTCATCAATGGCGACACCGCTGCTGCTGACGCTCTTGCCACCGGCAAGACCGCCGACAGCGAGGCCGGCACCGAGGTCCCCAGCGTTCTGCTGGTGCCGCAGGCCATCTACCCCGAGAACGTGAAGGACGTCATCGCTGACGGCTTCACCACGGTGGAGAAGGTCTGCACGACCGACGAGCTCAAGGCCAAGTGCGCCGAGTTCGGTGTTATGTAGTACCCCCGTTCGGCCGTAGGCCGGACTGAGCACGACACGGTGGGGGCGGGTGCAGTGACATCCGCCCCCACCGTCGTACCACGGGCGTTTCGCGGTTTGCCCCACTCCATCCGGTCGGTTACGAGAAGGTAACGCCATGACAAACGAGACCCCGCTCCTTCAGCTGAGGGGCGTCAACAAGAGCTTCGGCCCCGTGCACGTCCTCCGTGGCGTCGACCTCAGCGTCTACGAGGGGCAGGTGACCGCGCTCGTCGGCGACAACGGCGCCGGCAAGAGCACGCTGGTCAAGGGCGTGGCCGGGATCTACCCCTTCGACTCCGGCGACTACCTCTTCGAGGGGAAGTCGGTCAGCGTGTCCGATCCGAAGCACGCGAACTCCCTCGGCATCGAGGTGGTCTACCAGGACCTCGCCCTGTGCGACAACCTCGACGTCGTGCACAACATGTTCCTCGGCCGCGAGGAGAAGAAGGCGGTCGTCCTCGACGAGATCGGCATGGAGAAGCGGGCCACCGAGACCCTCAAGGGGCTGTCCGTGCGCACGCTCAAGTCCGTGCGCCAGCAGGTCTCGAGCCTGTCCGGCGGGCAGCGCCAGACCGTGGCCATCGCCCGCGCCGTCCTCTGGAACTCCAAGCTGGTCATCCTCGACGAGCCCACGGCGGCCCTCGGCGTGGCGCAGACCGAGCAGGTGCTCAACCTCGTGCGCCGACTCGCCGACAACGGCCTCGGCGTCATCCTCATCTCGCACAACATGAACGACGTCATGCAGGTCGCCGACAACATCGCGTGCCTGTACCTCGGCGCACTGGCAGCGCAGGTGTCGGTCAAGGACGTCACCCACAGCTCCGTGGTCGAGCTCATCACGACGGGTCGCAGCGGCGACATGGGGCTGCAACCGGAGATCGCGAACGCGGGAGGAGTGGCATGAGCACGTCGCATCAGACCACCGACGTCGACCTGCCGGAGGCCGGCGACCGCGGCACCATCGGCGAGGCGATGGGCGACTACTTCAACCGGATCAAGGGTGGCGATGTCGGCTCCCTCCCGGCGGTCCTCGGCCTCATCGCGCTCGTCGTGCTCTTCAGCGTCCTGAAGCCCGACACCTTCTTCAGCCTCTTCAACTTCGCGAACCTGCTCAATCAGGGCACGGCCATCATCGTGCTCGCGATGGGCCTGATCTTCGTGCTGCTGCTCGGCGAGATCGACCTGTCGGCCGGCTTCGCCGCGGGTACCGCGGCCGCGGTGCTCGCCGTCGCCATGACCTCCTGGGGCTTGGCCTGGCCGATCGCGCTCGTGCTGGGGCTGCTCACCGGAACGCTCATCGGCTTCGTGATCGGACTGCTCGTCGCCCGCCTCGGCATCCCGTCCTTCGTGGTGACGCTGGCCATGTTCCTGGCCCTCCAGGGCGTCATGCTCCTCATCATCGGCGAGGGCGGCACCATCACGCTCCGCAGTGACGAGCTCCTCGCGATCATGAACCGGAACATGCCGGCATGGGCGAGCTGGCTGCTCTTCGCGGTGGTCGTCGTGGGCTATGGCCTCGTGACCTTCCGCGCCATCAGCGGCCGTCGCAAGGCCGGGCTCAAGGCGACCTCGACGTCGGTGTGGGCCGCCAAGCTCATCGCGCTCACCGTCATCCTCGGCGCCGGCGTCTACCTGCTCAACCAGGAGCGTCAGATCGTCCGTCCGGGCAAGACGGCCTGCGTCACCAACGATCCGCCAGACCCCGCAGGCTGCATCCCGGTCATCCAGGGCGTGCCGTGGGCCGTGCTGGTGGTGCTCGTGCTCCTCGTGGGCCTCACCTTCGTGACCGTGCGCACGTCCTTCGGGCGGCACATCTACGCCGTCGGCGGCAACTCCGAGGCGGCCCGCCGCGCGGGCATCAGCGTCAAGGCGATCAAGATCTACTGCTTCATGATCTGTTCGACCCTCGCCGCCGTCGCTGGCGTCCTGATCGCGTCGCGCGACAACTCGGTCTCGCCCACCACCGGCGGCGCGCAGACTCTGCTGTTCGCGGTCGGTGCGGCTGTCATCGGCGGGACCAGCCTCTTCGGCGGTCGCGGCCGGATCTTCGACGCCGTCATCGGCGGCCTGGTGATCGCCGTGATCGCCAACGGCCTTCCGCTCATCACGCAGCAGTCGGGAATCCAGTACGTCGTGACCGGACTGGTCCTGCTGCTCGCCGCGAGCGTCGACGCCATCTCGCGAAAGCGCTCCACACCCTCCTAGGTCGAAGGAAGTCGGCACGGCATGGCAACGAGGGGTGCAGCGACCCAGGACGACGTGCGGCGACACAACCTCGCTCGCATGCTGCGCTACCTGCATGAGGCAGGGGCGAGCAGTCGCTCCGAGCTGGTGGCCTTCACCGGGCTGAATCGCAGCACGGTGGGGGTCCTCGTCTCGGAGCTCGCCGAGGTGGGACTCGTCTACGAGGGTGCCGGATCGGCCGGACAGGTCGGACGGCCGTCGCTGATGGTTCAGCCGGTTCCCGGCTCGGCGGTCGTCGTCGCCTTCGACATCCGCGTCGAGCGCACCGTCGTCGCGGTCGTCGGCCTCGGCGGCCGCGTCCTGCTGCGCAAGGAGCAGCGCCACCGCCGGGCGAACTTCACCCCTGAGGCAGCGGTGCGCAACATCGTCACCCTCACCGCCCAGGCCCTCGACACGGCCCCGGCGGGAGCGGCCTGGGTGGGCGTCGGGATCGGCGTGCCGGGCATCGTCGACCATGCCGATGGCCGCATCCGGCTGGCACCGAACCTCGGCTGGGTCGACGTGCCGCTGGGCGACCTCGTCCGGCAGGCCCTCACCGCGGAGTTCGCTGCCGTCCCGTCGGTGTCGGTGGGCAACGACGCCGATCTCGGCGCCATCGCGGAGTTCACGCGCGGGGTCGGAGCGCACTGCCGCAACCTCATGTACGTGTCCGGTGAGGTCGGCATCGGCGGCGGCGTCATCATCGACGGCAGGATCATGTCGGGGGCCGGCGGCTACGGCGGCGAGGTGGGCCACATGGTCGTCAACCCGTCGGGGGTCCTCTGCCGCTGCGGGGCCACGGGCTGCTGGGAGACCGAGATCGGTCGCGACGCGGTGGTGCGCGCGGCGGGCCTCGGCGGCGAGCAGGTCGAGGTCGCCGATGTCATCGCCGCCGCGTCATCGGGGAACAGGGCGGCGCAGGCGGCGGTCGACGAGGTCGGGATCTGGCTGGGCATCGGGCTCACCAACCTGGTCAACCTCTTCAACCCGGAGGTCGTGGTGCTGGGCGGGCACCTGAGGCTGCTCCTGCCGCTGGTCAGCGGCGCCGTCTTCCGTCAGCTCCACTTCGCGCTCCCCGCGGCACGCGAGCAGGTGCGGGTCGAGGTCCCCTCGCTGAGCGGGGACAGCACGCTGCTGGGGGCCGCCGAGTCGGCGTTCGGCGCGTTGCTGGCCGACCCCATCGGCGAGCTCGCACGCTCGCAGCACGCTGCGGCGTCCTGACGTGCCCGGGATCGACGAGGTCGTCCTCTGCGTCGACGACGTCGAGATCAGGATCGACCTGACGCGCGGAGCGCGGGCCACGTCCTGGACGGTCGGCGACCTCTCACTGCTGGCCGCCTACGGGCCTGAGCCGGTGCAGTACGGGATGTACCCGATGGCCCCCTGGGCGGGCCGGCTGCGCGACAACGCCGTCGTGGTCGACGGTCAGGCGCACGTGCAGCCCACGACGCACGACGAGTGGGCCCTCCACGGAACGGTCCTTGCCGCACGGGTGGAGGCGGTGGAGCACGACAGCGCGCCCGGGCATGCCCGGCTCCTCGCTCGTGCCACGGAGCATCCCGGCTGGCCGTGGCCGACGCAGGTCGACATCGAGTGGGATCTCAGGCCGCGAGCACTCACCACGACGATCACGGTCCACGCCCTCGACACGGCGTTCCCGTCGGTCGTGGGCTGGCACCCCTGGTTCGCGCGCACGCTCAGCCGCGGCTCGGCGGTCGAGTGGACACTGGCCGCGACCGGCATGGCCGAGCGTGGCGACGACTACCTGCCCACGGGGCGGCTCCTGCCGTACGACCCCGCCCTAGGCCCCTTCGACGATGCGTTCGAGGTCCCGGACGGGCGGGCCCTCGTCCGATGGCCGGAGGCCCTGGACATCGAGATCTCCGGAGACGGTCCGTGGTTCGTCGTGTTCGACCAGCTGTCCGTTGCCGCGTGCATCGAGCCGCAGAGTGGTCCGCCGAACGGTCTCAATGACGGGGTCGGCCGCCCGGTGCCGAGGGCGGCGCCGGGGCGGCCTCACCGGATGACGACGACCTGGGTCATGCGAGATGGCCTGCCGCAGGGAGCAGGCTGACCCGCGACCCCGTGGCCGCGGACTCGCGCGCCGCGTCGAGCACCCGGAGGTTCGCGATGACGTCGGCGAGCTGGACGGGCGGTTCTGCATCGCCGCGCAGGGCGGCGTCGACCTGCGCATAGAACGTCGGCCAGGAGCCGTGCTCGAGCGGGCGACGGGTACGGGTCATGACGCTGGTCTGGTCGTAGAGCCGGAGATCCGCCTCGGTGCCGTCCGGCTCGACGCCCCACTCGCCCGTGCCGTCCGGAAGGAGGCCGCCGACGAGCGCCGCCTCCTGCGAGTCGCTGGCATCGATCCGGAGCCCGCCACGGGTTCCGTAGAGCGTGAACCGCGGGCCGGCGAAGGCACCGACCTGGCTCACCGTCAGCACGCTGACGGCTCCCGACTCGTGCTCGAGCAGCATCGTGACGTCGTCGTCCGTCGCACCGGGGCTGCGCACCGACCGGACCGACGCCGTGACCGCGACGACCGGCCCCATGAGCAGCAGGGCCTGGTCGACCACGTGGGCTCCGAGGTCGTACAGCATGCCGCCCATGTCGCGCGGATCGGTGGAGTCGCGCCATCCGCCCTTGGGCACCACGCGCATCCGCTCGATGCGCGACTCGAATCGGTGCACGGTGCCGAGGTCGCCTGAATCGGCGACGGCGACGAGGGTGAGGAAGTCGCTGTCCCAGCGGCGGTTCTGGAAGGGCACGAGGAGGAGGCCGTGCTCGGACGCCAGGACTCCGAGAGCCGTCGCGGCGGACGCCGTCGGCGCGATGGGCTTGTCCAGCACCACGTTGAGGCCGGAGCCCAGGGCCGCCGTCGCGTAGTCGACGTGCGTGACATTGGCCGTGCTGATGACGGCCAGGTCGTGCCCCCCGGACCATGCCTGCTCCGGGGAGTCGTAGATGACGGCATCGGGGTAGGCAGAGCGCGCCTGGGCCTGCCGGTCGGGGTCCCCCGTGACGATCGCGTCGAGGGACAGGCCGGGGGTGGTCGAGACCAGCGGACCGTGGAAGACGCGGCCGCCGAGGCCGTACCCGAGGAGGACGACGGACAGGGGTGAGGGGCTCAGGTCGGTCATGGTGCGAGTAAATCAGTCGGAGCCCGCACGGACGAGCGCGACCGGCGCTCGGCGAGTAGGTTCGGGGCCATCAGACCTAGTGGAGGATGACATGCCGTACGCAACGCGCGACCTGACCGGGACCGTCGTGGCCATCACCGGAGCCACGGCGGGGATCGGCGCGGCTGCCGCCTCGCAGCTCGTCGAGGCCGGGGCGAAGGTGGTGCTCGGCGGACGTCGCGAGGAGCGGCTCGACGAGGCGATCGCGCGCCTGGGCTCCGAGAACGCGCTCGGCGTGGTCATGGACGTGCAGAGCGCCGACGACTGCCGGCGGCTCGTCGACGCGGCCGTGTCGACCTTCGGTCGACTCGACTCCATCGTCCCCAATGCCGGGATCGGCCTGTACGGGTCGATCCTCGACCACAGTGACGACGAGGTGCGCCGGATGATGCACACCAACTACGACGGCACGGTGTGGGCGGTTCGTGCGGCGGTGCCCGCGATGCTCGAGACGACGGGTGGCGGTGACATCGTCATCGTGTCGTCGGTGGCCGGGCTCCGTGGCGGTGACGACGAGGCCGTGTACGCCGGCACGAAGTTCGCCCAGGTGGGCCTCGCGGGAGCACTCGATCGCGAACTGCGCGAGAAGGGGATCCGCGTGACGGCGGTGTGCCCCGCCGGCACCGGCACCGAGTTCGCGGTCGGGACGGGTCGCGTCGAGAACGATCCGAGGTTCGCCGAGTGGCTGACGGCCGATGACGTGGCCCACGCCGTGACCACGGTGCTGATGCAGCCGCGCACGGTGCGCACGACCCTGTGGGCCCTGTGGTCCATGGGCCAGCAGAGCTAGTCCGTCACGGAATCCTGCAGTTCGCGTCACAAGGCGCGCCCGTTGTGACGGGAAGTGCAGGATTCGGCGTCAGGCCGGGTCGGACCAGCGCGGCGACGTCGTGCGGGGCGGGAACAGCCGCTCCTTCCAGACGATCATGCGGGGCTCGCCGCGCAGGTTGGCCTCATGCGCCTGCGCCAGCGCCGCCGGCAGCTCGCCCACCTCGCCCACCGTGTGCACGGCGATCCCGAACGCCGACCCCAGTGCATGCCATTCCGGGGTGAGCAGGTCGACCCCGCGCTCCGGATGGCCGAACACCTGCTGGTCGAAGCGCAGCATCCCGTAGCCGCCGTCATCGACCACGAGCAGCGTGATCGGCAGGGACTCCTGCGCGTAGGTGGCGAGCTCCCCCAGCGCGAACATGGGACCGCCGTCGCCGCACACGGCCAGGGTCGGGATGCCGACCGACGCGGGGCCGATCGCGGCGGGGAGCGCGAAGCCCAGCGTGCCCCAGCCCACGGGGTACTGCAGGCGCCGGGGACGGGTCTGACTGCTGTAGCCGCCGTACCAGTAGCCCGCGACCGCCATGTCGCAGACGACGGCACCGTCCGCCGGCCACGCGTGGTCGATGGCCTCGACCATCCGCATGGCGTCGACGGTGCGCGCGTCGGCGAGGATGCGGTCGATGATCGCCGGTCGCAGGGACGCGACGTCCGTCCACGCCTGACGCGGCTCGACTCCGAGGTCGTCCAGTGCCTCCGCGAGCGAAGCCAGTGCCTCCGCCACGTCGGCGCTGATGAGGCAGTCGAAGTCGATGGTCTGCTCGATCTGTGCGCCGAGGGTGATGGCGGCCCGGCGCGCCGGCAGCGGGAGTCGCCAGTTCATGGTGTTCATGCCGTCGAAGGACGAGCCGAGCACGATGAGCAGGTCGGCCTCGCCGACCAGGCGCGACACCTCCGGCTCGTGCACCGGAGCGCCCACGAGCAGCGGATCACCCGCCAGCAGGCCGCGACCGGCGTAGCTCGTCACGACGGGCGCTCCGAGCCGGTGCGCGAGCGCCGCGGCTGCCGCCTCGGCGCCGGCGGCCACCACCCCGCCGCCCAGCCAGAGGACGATGCGGGGAGACGCGTGGATCAGCTCGGCAAGCTCGCCGATGCGGTGGGCATCGGCCCGGGGCGCGGGCAGGCGCGGGATGTGCGGGATGGCCGCCGACCACGTCTCGCCGAGCACGTCCGAGGGGATCCCCACGTAGCTCGCCTGCGGCGGCGACCCCCAGGCATCCCGCAGGGCCAGCACGGTCGAGGCCATGGCCTCCTGCCGGGTGCGGGCGGTGCGCGACGGAGCCCCGAACGACGCGAACATGGCTCCCTGGTCGGCCATCTCGTGCAGCAGCCCGCGCGGACCGGACGACGAGCGCAGCGCATGGCTCGGCTCGCTCGCGATGACCATGACGGGGGATCCGCTGACGAAGGCCTCTCCGAAGGCGCCCAGCACGTTCGCCGCCCCGGGCCCGGAGGTGAGCAGGGCCAGGCCGGGGACACCCGTCGCCCGCGCGAGGCCGTCGGCCGCGTAGCCGGCGGCCTGCTCATGCCGGACCCCGATGATGCGCGGGGCTTCGGACGCGTCGGTGTCCCAGAACGGGAGGTTGTGCACCCCGGGTACGCCGAAGGCGCGCGTGACGCCGTGACGTCCGAGCAGCTCCAGGATGGCGGACGCGACGGACGGACCCGTCATGCGCGCGACTCGAACATCCCGAGCACGGCGGCGATGCCCAGCACGCTCCGGGGTGCGTAGGCCGCACGCCACAGGCCTCCGTGGTTGGCCGCCTGCGCGAAGAGGTCCATCGGGTTGTCGAGCGGGGTCGCCGGGCTCGCGGCGGCGGCCGGGTTGCGCAGGTCGTGCACGAGCAGCGCGGCCATGAGGGTGGTGGACGTCGACGGGTCGAACACCTCGACGCCGAAGCGGCCCGCGCCGGCGTAGGCCGCCGCGAGTGCGCGGTTCTTGACGACGGACTGCGTCCGGGTGGCGGGCGCGAGGTTGAGCGAGACGGGGGTGCCGGAGGCGCGGGCCGCGAGCGCGCGCCAGCGCTGGAGCCGCTTGGCGAGGGCGTAGTTCGGCCCTTGCTGCGAGACGAGGGAGTCGTTGATCCCGAACGGGATGCCGGCCTCGGTCGTGTACGAGTGAGGGTAGTTCGGCTCGAACTGCCGGAGCAGGCGCAGTGGGCTCTGCAGCAGCCCGCTGACGCCGCGGGACTCCCACCGCCTGCGCGACTCCTCGACGGCGCTCATCGGCACCATGAAGACGTCGGTCGGGGTGGCGAGGTACGCCAGCGTGATGTCGCCGCGTCGCGAGAGCAGGTCGGCGGCGATCGCGTCGGCGGCCATGGACAGCAGGACGTGCACGGCGCCGTCGGCGTACGCGTAGGTGCCGAGGACGAAGGGCTGCTCCGTCTCGTTCAGCCACGTGCCCAGCTCGGGGGTCTGGCGCACGAGATCGGCGCCGGCGCTGGCTGCCACGGTGGAGTCGTCCTCGGGATGCACGAGCCCGTCGAGCACGAAGGGCGCCGCGCCGCTGTCGGACAGGCGGATCGGGATGCGCAGTGATCCCGCGGTGCTGCGGGTGGTCGCGATGAGCCGCTCCCAGAGCGCGGGACGGGGCAGGTCGACCGCATGCACGCGGGCCCCCCACCGGAGCAGTGACCTCGTGGGCCCCATCTCCGCGCCAGCGCCGAGGATCGCGATGTCGACGTCGTGGAGGTCGAGCCAGTCGGGGTTGTCGAGCAGCAGGTGCAGTGCCTCGGCGAACCCCGGCTCGGCGACGCCGTCGACGACCCACTGGTCGATCTGCCGTCGCAGGTCGTCACCGAACAGCCGGCGGCCCTGGTAGGGGAGCGACACCTCGGTCTCGCGGGGGCTGGCGCCGCGGACCGTCACCGATCCGAAGCGCGGGTCACGGTAGCGGTCCATGGCCTGCTGCAGCGTGGACTGCTGGCCGTCCCGCGTGAACGTGAAGCGGCGGTGCGCGGAGTCGAGCCCGTCGACGGAGACGCTCACTGCGGCGGTCGGAGTCATGGCGGCGGCCTGCACGATGTCCCTCAGCGGGCGGATGTACCCCGTCCGCCAGTCGGAGGTGTGCTCGATCCGGGCCGCGAGGTCGGGATCGATCCGGCGCACCGAATCGGCGAAGATCGCCCGACCCGTGCCGGTGGTGCTGCGCCGGCCGTCGCCGCCCTCCGGGAACGACACGCCTGCCTTGTCGGGGCGTGCCGAGTCGCTCACTCTCGGAGAATAGCCAATCGCCGTCAGTGATCCGCGCAGATGGCGGAGCCGATCTCGGCCGCGACGGCCAGAGTGACCCGGACGTCCTCCTCCGTGGTGCGGAAGTTCGTGAAGCAGGGACGCAGCCAGATCCGGTCGTCGATCACCGCGGGCGAGATGTAGACCCGGCCGTCGTGCTGCATCGCCCGGCACAGGGCCTCGTTGTGGCGGTCGAGGTCGGCGCACCCCGGGGGAGCGTGCCGGATCGGGACGATCGAGAGCTGGGGTCGGTGCTCGCGGGTCTCGAAGTCGGGATGGTCGGTCGCGAGGTCGAACAGCAGCTGGGCCTGGCGCAGGTTCCCCTCGATCGCGTCCCTGAAGGCCTGTGCTCCGTGCACGCGCAGCGCCAGCCACAGCTTGAGCGCGCGCAGCGGGCGCGAGTACTCCAGCGTCACGTCGACGGCGTTGAGCTCGTCGTCCTCGTGCGGGATGTAGTCCTCGTTGTGGGAGAACGCGGCGGCCAGGTCGGCCGTGCGGCGCACGAGCAGCGCGCTGCAGGCCTTGGGGACGAACATCCACTTGTGCGCGTCGACGCTGAGGGAGTCCACGCGGTCGAGTCCGCTGAACCGGGGCGCGGTGCTCGCGGCGGCTGCGGCCGGGAGCCCGTACGCGCCGTCGACGTGCAGCCAGACGCCGCGGAGCTCGCACACGTCGGCGATCGCGTCGATGGGGTCGACCGCTCCGGTGAGGGTCGTGCCCGCGGTCGCGACCACGGCGATGGGGGTGATGCCCGCAGCCGTGTCGGCATCGATCATCCGGGCCAGATCGGGCGTCGACATGCGGCGTCGGACGTCGATGGGCACCGGGCGCACATTGTCCTTCCCGATCCCCAGCAGCTCGGCAGCCCGCGTGACGGAGTAGTGCGCCTCGGCCGAGCAGTAGAGCGCGACCCGGCGATCTCCCATGCCTGTGGCCCTGCTGCCGGGCAGTGCGCGCTCGCGAGCGGCCGCCAGGGCAGTGATGTTGCTGATGGTGCCGCCGCTCGTGAACGATCCCGCGGTGGCGGGGAAGCCCAGGAACTGCGCGAGCCAGGCGATGGCCCGGTTCTCGAGCTGCGTGGCGCCGCGGGCGTCGAGGGCCAGATTGATGTCGTACGAGTGCGCGAGGAGGTCGGCCAGCGCGCCCACCTCGAGGCCGCTCGACCCGATGTAGGCGAGGTAGCGGGGCCGGGACTGCGCCAGCGACGCGTCGAGCACGTCGGCCGCGAGGTCGAGATCGCGGATGACCTCCCCTGGCTGCTCGGGCAGCGGCTCGTCGAGCATGGCCAGGAGCTCGGGCGACGGGATGGTCTCGACCTCCCGCGCCTCGTCGAACTCGAGCCACGCCCGGGCGACGAGTCGGGCCGCGTGCTCGAGCGCGGGCATCCGCTGCTCGCCCAGCGACAGGGATCCTGGTCGATCGGGCATGGCAGACCCTCCGGTCATGTGGGCGGGGCCCCGGTGGCGAGCAGAGCGAGGGCCGCGATGGCGATCGCCGTCGCGGCGCCGGCGAGGATCGCGGCCGGGGTGGCGTGCACGGTCCGGACCCCGGCCAGCATGTCGGCCGCGGCGCGACGCCAGGCCCGCCGGGTCAGGATGCCGTTGGCGAGCAGCAGGAGGGCACTCGACAGCAGGACGACGGCACTGGCGAAGGCCGGGCCGTCGAGCACGACCGATCGCACCCCGACGAGTCCGATCACCCCCGCGAAGGCCATGAGGGTCCGGCTCCAGGCGAGGCCTGTGCGCGCGGCCGCCAGGCCGAGGTCCTCGTCGCCGGGTGAAGCGCCCTGGGGGTGGGCCGCGCTCACAGGGCGAGCACCACTGCGGCGATGGCGACGAGGGCGAGCACGGCGATGCCGAAGGCGAGCATCGGTGCGACGCGCCACGGCGGTATCCCCTGCTGCGTGCGGAGGGCGCGCTCGACCGACACCCACCGGAACCAGCTGGCGGCGCCGATGGCACCGCCCAGGACGATGAGGCCCGCGGACAGCAGGACGGCCAGGCCGCGGGACATCTGCGTGGACACGAAGGTGGCGACGCCGATCCCGACGGCGATGAGTCCGAGCGAGGTGCGGATCCATGCGAGGAACGTGCGCTCGTTGGCGAGCGAGAAGCGCGGATCCGGATCGGTGCCGTCCGGGAGGAGGCGTCCGGCCCAGCTCGCCCGCTCTGGCTTGTCGTCCACGCTCCCGAGGATAGCGATGGCCGGCACCTGTCAGCCGCTGTCGGAGCCGCGGGCCAGGAGTGCCTTGCGGTAGGGGACGAGGTCCGGGGTGCGGTCGATCCCGACGACGCCGACCAGGCCGGAGTCGTCGTGGTACTCGACGACGCAGGGGCCGTCGACGTCGCCCTGCGCGACGGCGATCCGACTCGCATTGCCGGGCATGCCGAATGACTGCAGCTTGTGGTCGTACTGGTCGGACCAGAAGGAGGGCATCGCCGTGAACGGCTCGTCTGACGGAGGCTGCCCGCCGAGCAGTGCGGCCAGGGTCTGCCCGGCCCGACGCCCCGTCTCCGTGGGCATGTTCCAGTGCTCGATCCGTCGTGGGGGTCCGCCGAACAGCGCGTTCGGATGACGGGCGACATCCCCGACCGCGACGACGGGCGCGAGGTCGGTGCTGACCCGCATGCCGCTGTCGACCAGGAGCCCGTCCGACAGGTCGAGGCCGTTGCCGTCGAGCCACTCGGTGTTGGCCACCGAGCCGACAGCCTCGATCACCAGGGTCGCAGGCAGCTCCGTGCCGTCGCTGAGGGAGACGGACTCGACCCGGCCGTCGCCGTTGAACGAGTCGATGGTGCGGCCGAGATGGAAGTGCACGCCGTGCACCTCATGCCGATGGCGCATGCCTGCCCCGAGGTCGGCCCCGAGCGGCCGGATCATCGGCTCGTCGTCCAGCGCCACGATCGTCACCTCGGCGCCGAGCGTGCGCGCCGTCGCGGCTGTCTCGCAGCCGATGAAGCCCGCGCCCATGATGACGACGTGCGCGCCCGCAACCAGTCCCGCGCGCACCTGCTCGGCGTCGTCGGCCGTGCGCAGGAGGTGCCGCCCGAGCGCCGGCCCCGGGATGGGCAGGCGCCGCGGTCGGATGCCCGAGGCGACGACCAGGCCGTCGAAGGCCAGGACGGCTCCGTCGGACAGGGTGACGGTTCGTGCCGCGAGGTCGGACGACACGGCGGAGAGGCCCAGCAGCCAGGTGACGTCATCCAGGGCCGGCCGGCGACGGAACTCCAGCGCGGCGATGTCGACCCCGCCGGCGAGAGCCTCCTTCGACAGGGGCGGCCTGCTGTAGGGCAGGTGCGGCTCGTCGCCGACGATCGTGATGGGTCCGTCGTAGCCGGAACCCCTCAACGACTCCGCCGTGCGCAGGCCCCCGAGCCCGGCGCCGATGATGACCGCACCGCCCATGCCGGCGTCCTACTCCACCGTGATGGCCTGCATGGGGCAGACGTCCGCTGCGCGCTCCGCGTCGGCCCGACGGTCCTCGGCCACGTCGGCCGCCGCGACGCTGATGCTGTCGTCGTCGAGGTGGAACAGGTCACCGGCCTCGTAGACGCACTGTCCGTAGCCCTGGCAGGTGCTGCGGTCGACGGTGATGCGGACGGTCATCGGTCCCTCTCCTTCAGCGGCGGGTGCGGCGGTCAGACGGCCGCGGAGCCGTCCGACAGTAGCGCGCCACCGGCGAAGGTCGTGCCGACCTCGCAGTAGTAGCCGGCGATGATCTCGTCGACGGGGAGCAGGCTCGCGGGCTCATCCCACGGGGAGTCGAACAGCGTCAGCTCCGCATCGCCCTTCCATGGCTGGCCGAGGTCGAGGTCGACGCCGCCCATCGTCACGACCTGGCGCAGGGACATGCCCGCCCCGGGGACGAGCGAGGGCATGTAGCGGTGGTGGACCATCCGGTGCGCGTTGACGAAGCCGTTGGAGTCGGCCGGCTCGCGCAGGGTCACCTTCGCGGTGGCGAGCCGGTGGTCGTAGGCCGCCAGCGAGGCCCCGAACGTGCCGCCCTCGGCGATCCGCGGAGCGGCGACGCCGCGGCTGTACGGCCGCGTGACGAAGACGCTGCCCAGCTTCTTCGGATAGCCCTGGAACCAGCCGCGGCCGATCGCGAAGTCGGTCGTCACCCAGATGAGCACGCAGCGGCTGTAGGTGACGCCCTCGAACTTGGCCCGGACGACGACGAACGCCTCGAGGTACTGCGAGCGTGAGGGGTCGAGCAGCTCGGCGCCTCCCGTCGAGCAGGACTGCCAGTCCGCCCAGATGAACGCGACCGCACCGGGGTCCTCGTCCGCGAGCTCGAGGTCGGGGGGAAGGATCGCCCGGACGCGCGCCGGGTCGGTGCGGTACTCGACCGTGAGCAGCGTCCCGGAGTAGTGCCACGGCATGTCCGGCACCAGCGCCGTGCGCCCGGTGTCGGTATACGGAGGCAGGAAACCCTGCGAGCTCGCCATGCCTACTCCTTCTCCTCGACCGTGGAGGGGTACAGGTCCTTCGAGGGAGTGCGGATCCCGCGGAACTCCCAGTCGCCGCCCATCGCCGTGGAGATGACCTCCTCGCTCTCGGTGGGCTGCGCGCCGCAGTCGTCGCGGATGGGCACGGGGCCCTCGACGATCGTGTTGCTGAGGGTGCCGAGCCCCTCGACCTCCACCTCGACGACGTCTCCCGGGTAGACGGTGCGGGAGAACGCAGGCGTGCCCGAGAAGAGGATGTCGCCGGGGACCAGTGTGATGGTGCGGGCGATGTCAGCGACGAGGTAGTGCATGTCCCACTCCATCTCGGCCGTGGTCGAGTCCTGCCTCACCACCCCGTTGACCCTCGTCTGGATGCCCTTGTCGTGGAAGTCCCAGCCGGTCACGAGTCCCGGTCCGATCGGGGCGAGGGTGTCGGATCCCTTGACCCGCAGCATGGACCCCGCGTCGGTGTCCCGGAAGTCATGAAGGCCGTAGTCGTTGCCGACGGTGTAGCCGGCGATGTAGTCGCCGGCCTGCTCTGGCGACACGTTGCGGCAGGTCCGCCCGATGACGATGACGATCTCGCCCTCGTAGTTGAGCCACTTGCACCGCTCCGGTCGCACGACGGCGCCCTTGTGCGAGTTCAGCGCCGTGATCGGCTTGTGGAAGTAGGTGGGCGCCGACGGCAGCCTCGTCATGAACTCCTGGGTGCGCGAGTCGTAGTTCAGGTGCACCGCGATGATCTTGGTCGGCTCGCACGGGGGCAGGTGGATCGCCTCGTCGACGCCGACGACCCGGCCATCGGCCGCGACCAGCTCGTCGCCGTGCCGGACCGTCTCGACGGGGGCGCCGTCGAGGAGGATGCGGCGGTACTCGGTCATGCGGCGGCACCCTTCCTCGTCCAGCCCGACTCGGGTCGGTCGAACCACACGTGCACCTGGCTGGTGCCAATGGAGTTCTCGTAGTCGGAGATCTGTCGACCGGGGGCGGCGAAGTCGGTCTCGCCCAGCGCTGCGGCCATCATCAAGTAGTGGGCGAACTTGCCCTCGGGGCGGACGGTCAGGAACTCATCCATCGTCTCGAGCACCCGGTCATGACGACCGTCGGCGAACCAGGCGAGGCGCTCGTGGTCCATGTCGCGGGCCTTGTCGCTGAACAGGTACGCGGGGTCCGACCGCTCGACCGCCGGGTTCGTGCGGATCTCCCGCAGTGGGTAGAAGGTGTGGGAGAGAGAGCCGGTCGCCAGGATGATCACCTTGCGATCGACGTCGGCGATCGCCTTGCCGATCGCTCGACCCACCCGCAGGTAGTCCTCGGTGTCGGCGGTCTGGCACACGCTCATCGACAGCCACTGCTTGTCGAGACCCTTGCCGAGGTACGACCACAGGTTGATCGACGGGTAGTAGAGGGGCAGGTACTCGTCGTCGATCGGCGTGATCCACGTGCCGACCTCGTCGGCATGGGAGGCGATCGCCTGGGCGAACTCGGGGTCGCCCCGCCACTCGTAGGGGATGCGGCACATGCCACGCGGGAGCTCCTCCGCAGTGAACAGGCCGGCGCGGCGGGCATGGGACGTGACGATGAACTCCACGGTGGTGAACCAGTGCGAGTCGAGCACGATCACGGTGTCGTAGTCCATCGTCTCGAAGACGTCGGCGCGCAGCTTGTTCAGCGCGGTGACCAGGGACAGCTCCTTGCCCTCGTTGATCTCGCGGCGCGTGGCCTCGGGCAGCATGATGGTCGGGACGTGCGAGAGCAGCCCGGCCGCGACGAATTCACCCATTGCTAGTCCTTCCAACCGTTCGGTGCGAACACCGTGTTCTTGACATCTGCGTAGAAGTCGAACGACCAGACCCCGCCCTCGCGTCCGATGCCGGACTTCTTGGACCCGCCGAAGGGCGCTGAGAGGTCGCGCACGAAGAAGCAGTTGACCCAGATGGTGCCCGCGACGAGGTCCTTGGTGAAGGCCTCGGCTCGCGCCCGGTCACCGGAGACGACGCAGGCTGCCAGGCCGAACTCGGTTCCGTTGGCCAGTGCCAGCCCCTCCTCGTCGGTGTCGAACGTCTGCATCGTGAGCACCGGTCCGAACACCTCCTCGGTGAGGATCTCGCTGCCCGGCGCGGCATCGACCACGAGCGTTGGCTCGAAATAGTGGGTGCCCAGAGCGGTGTTGACGCCGCCGCCGTACGCGATCGTGGCGCCGTCGGCCTTGGCCCGGTCGACGAACCCCTGCACGCGCTCGATGTGCTTGAGGTGGATGTTGGGGCCGATCTGCGTGTCCTCGTCGCGGGGGTCGCCCTGCCGGATCTGGGTGGCCCGCGCGCGGAAGCGCTCGGTGAAGGCGTCGGCGATCCCCCGCTGGACGAGCAGGCGTGTCCCGGCCAGGCAGACCTGCCCTGCGTTGTCGTACTGCTCGACGGCGAGGTCGACGGCGAGGTCGAGATCGGCGTCGTCGAGGATCACCGTCGGGCTCTTGCCGCCCAGTTCGAAGGAGCAGGGGATGAGGTTCTCGGCGGCCGCGCGGGCGATGACCTTCGCCGTGGGCACCGATCCCGTGAAGCAGATGCGTGACACATCCGGATTCGAGGTGAGCGGGGCACCCGCCTCCGTGCCGAGGCCCTGGACGACGTTGAAGACGCCGGCGGGCAGGCCTGCCTCGTGGGCGAGGTCGGCGAAGTAGGACGCGGTGAGGGGGGCCCACTCCGGCGGCTTGAGGACCACGGTGTCACCGGATGCGAGAGCCGGCCCGATGCGCCACGTCGCGAGCATGAGCGGTGCATTCCAGGGGGTGATGATCACGGCCACCCCCGACGGATCCCAGGACACGTGGTTGGTGTGGCCGCGGGTCTCGAAGACCGGATGGCTCAGCCGGTTCATCGCGTAGTCGGCGAAGAAGCGGATGTTCATGGCAACCCTCGGCATCACTCCTCGGCGATGCGATCGCAGCAGGGAGCCGTTGTCGAGGGTCTCGATCTGGGCCAGCTCCTCGACATGGGCCTCGACGGAGTCCGCCAGGCGGAGCAGGATCTCACCGCGCTCCTGCGGGCTCATGGCGGCCCACGCCGGGAACGCGGCTCGAGCGGCCGCGACCGCGGCGTCAGCCTCGGCCCGCCCGCCGCGGGCGACCTGGCCGAGGACCCGTCCGTCGACGGGGGACACGTCGTCGAAGGTCTCGGGGGACGCAATGCGCTGGCCGCCGATCCAGTGCCGGGTGTCGACGTCGACACCGGCGATGCTGATCGTTGTCATGAGGCTCCTACGAGGCACGTGGTCGCGCCATCCTAGGTCGTTCGGAACCAAACGGAAAGCGGATTGACGGGCAATAGTGCATCCTTCTGGCAAGGAGGAAACGTGTCCCGTCCCGTCATCGCCATTCCCGGCAGGTTCACCGAGTCGGCGAGCGCCCTGCGCTATCGCGGCCTCGTCGCCGCGCGCAAGCTTCTCGAGGCCGTGTGGGCCGCAGGGGGCGACCCGCACGTCCTGCTTCCGGCCCCCGGTCCGGACGGCGTCGACTGGGAGGCCCGCCTGAGGGGGGTGGACGGCGTCCTCCTGCCCGGTGGCGGTGACGTCGACCCCCGGCGCTACGGAGGCGACTCGACGCACGTGTCGCTCTACGACGTCGACGAGGTCCAGGACGAGGTCGACTTCACGCTGGCCGCGTACGCGCTCGAGCACGGGCTCCCGACCCTCGCCGTCTGCCGCGGACTGCACGTGGTGAACGCGCTGCTCGGCGGCACCCTCGTCATCGACATGGACGTGAACCACCGCCATCACGTGCACACGGTGGACATCCACGACCCCGACGACCACCTCGGTCTGGGGAACGTGCCGGTCGCCTGCTCCTGCTACCACCACCAGGCCGTCGACCGGGTCGCGGACGGCATCACCGTCCTGGGCCGGGCGGAGGACGGCGTCGTCGAGGCGGTCTCCATCGCGTCGACGGGCTGGGCGGCAGGGGTGCAGTGGCACCCGGAGGACACGTACGACCTGGATCCGGCCCAGCTCCTGCCGTTCCGCCGCCTCGTCGCGGAGGCCTCCGCCTAGGAGCCGTCGTCGCTCACGGCGAGCACCATGAGGCGGAGCAGCTCGGCGGTGTCCTCCTTGGTGCCCGCAGGGAGCAGCCGGGTGGCCAGGGTCTCCTCGGCGTTGATGCGCGGGAAGAGACGCATGATCAGGCGCCTGCCCTTCGACGTGAGCTCGACCAGCACAAGCCGCCCGTCGTCCTCGCTCCGGCTGCGCACGACCAGTCCGCGCTTCTCCAGGGTGGTCAGCACCCCGCTGAGGGTCGCCTTCGAGACGCCCGTCTCGTCGGCGATGACCCGCGTCTCGGCGCTTCCCCAGATCCAGGTGACCCACAGCACGACGAAGGCCGTCCACGTGAGGTCCGCCGGCGTCAGGACGTTGCGCTCCATGTGGTTGCGGACGGCATTGGCGGCCCGGAACAGGTTGGACACGACGTGCAGGGACTCGATGTCGAGCTCGAGCCCGGCGATGCGCGACTCGGCCGCCCGCTCGGTCTCGGCGAGTGTGTGCGGTCCCGCCATCTCATCCCCCTCGTTGCCTCGATGCACAGTAGACGATCAGGCGGATGGACCCGCGAGCCGTGCTGGTCAGGCGCCCTCGGCGGTGAGGAGAGCCGACACGATCTCGCGGATCTTCAACCCGACGGCATCGGCGTTGACGTTGACCTCGGGACCCGGGCCGTCGATCTCCAGGACCTCCTGGGCGATCTCCATCGCGTCGATGACCCGGTCGTAGTAGTCGGTGAAGATCCCGTCGAGGTACTGGTCGACGGCGCGGTTGCCGAGGGCGAAGTCGCGGCTCACCGCCCACAGCAGCCGGCTGCTCGACTCGTCGATCGGCGTCACGAGGTGCGTGAAGCGCAGGCGCACCCACGTCCCGTCCTCCGCCTGGGCGTCCCAGTGGTCGACCCAGACAGCCGGTGACGGGAAGAAGCCGGACTGCTCGGTGCGGTACGGGGTGTCGAGGGGGGAGCCGACGATCTCGGCCTGCCACGCGGGCAGAGGTGCGGGCGGGAAGTCGCGGTGCAGGGACACCGACGTCTCGCTCACGACCACGTCGAGCGGAGGCGGCGTCGCCCCCAGGACCGCGGGAGCGATCTCCGGCGCGATGAACGGCACCTGGGTGACGTCGGCGAAGTTCTCATGCAGCAGCAGGAACGAGGCGAGCACATCCTCCTCGCCCGACACCGTCGACCAGCCGGCATCGGCGAGCCAGGGCAGATCCGGGATGCGGTGCAACGCCGAGCGGCCCGGCTCGCCCAGCCACACCCACACCAGGCCGTCGGCCTCGCGGGTCGGGTAGGACGCCACCGCCGCCCCATAGGGGACGTTCGGCTGGCTCGGCACGCTCACGCAGCGGCCGTCGGTGCCGTATACGAAGCCGCAGAGCCCGCACTGCACGGTGTCACCGATCAGCGCTCCGGAGCTGAGCGGGTAGGCGCGGTGGGCGCAGCGGTCCTCGAGGGCGACCACGTCGCCCGCCCCCGTGCGGTAGAGCACCACCGGGAGTCCGGCGGCGCGCACGGGGAGGAGGTCGCGGTCGACCTCGCTCGAGGCGGCCGGGGCGTACCAGCAGTCGGTGGGCATCGATCGAGTCATGTCACGTCCCCAGTCACAGGTCGAGGGTGATGCTTCCGGACCTGCACCGCGAGACGCAGATCATCATGGTCTCGTTGCTGGCCTGCTCCTCAGCGTTCAGGACCGAGTCGCGGTGGTCGACCTCGCCCTCGACGTCGATGATCACGGTCTCGCAGGTGCCGCAGATGCCCTCGTGGCACGACCCGAGGACGCTGACGCCGTTGTCCTCGGCTGCGCGGAAGATCGTCTTGTCGTCCGGGACCGTGATCGTGATTCCCGTGCGGGCCAGGACGACCTGGAACTCCGAGTCAACGGCGCCCTCGGTGGCCTTCGCCGCGAACCGCTCCAGGTGCAGCGACCCGGACGGCCACGTGGCGCAGCGCGCCTCGACCGCACCGAGCAGGCCCTCGGGTCCGCACGTGTAGACGAGGGTGTCCGGCCGTGGGGTGCCGATGCGCTCGTCGAGGGCGGCCGACATCAGGGCCACGTCGTTGCCCGGCAGCAGGGTGACGCGTTCGCCGTAGGCTCGCAGCACGTCGATGTAGGCCATGGAGGCCTCACTGCGCCCGCCATACAGAAGGGTCCAGTCCGCACCGGCGGCCTCTGCCTCGGCGATCATGGGGATCATCGGCGTGATGCCGATGCCACCGGCGATGAACACGTAGCGGGGCGAGGCGACAAGGGGGAAGTGGTTGCGCGGCCCGCGGATCCGGATGGTGCTGCCGACCGACACCTTCTCGTGCACGAAGGCCGAGCCGCCCCGGCTGTTGGGGGCGTTGAGGATGCCCACCGTGAAGCGGTGCGCATCCGCGGGCGAGCTGCACAGCGAGTACTGACGGGTGATCTCGGGCGTCAGCACGAGGTCGATGTGGGCGCCGGGCGTCCAGGCAGGCAGCGCCTGGCCGTCGGGATTGACGAGGGTCAGCGCGACGACGTCCTCGGCGACGACGTCGTACGACTCGACGACGAGGTCGCTCTCGTACTCCCTGAGCCGGGTCTCGGTCTCTGTCATCGGCTACTTGGCCGTCATTCGCACGGGGAAGCGCTTGACGCCGTTCACGAAGTTGCTGCGTACCCGCTCGATCTCGCCCGTCTGCTCGATCGACGCGAGTCGGGGGAGCAGCTCCTCGAAGAGGATCCGGATCTCGAGCCGCGCCAGGTTCGCTCCGAGGCACGTGTGCGGGCCCTTGCCGAACGTCATGTGGTCATTGGGGAACCGGGTCAGGTCGAGCGCATAGGGGTTCTCGAACTTCCGCGGGTCGCGGTTGCCCGCGGCGAACCACGTGACGACCTTGTCGCCCTCCTTGATCGTCTTGCCGCGCATCTCGACGTCCTTCGTCGCGGTGCGACGGAAGTGGTAGACGGGCGAGGCATAGCGGATGAGCTCCTCGACCATGGTCTGCGCCTTGTCCATGTTGTCGCGGAAGTACTGCAGCTGGTCGCGGTTGTCCATCAGGGCCTTCATGGACAGTGTCATGGCCTGGCGTGTGGTCTCATTGCCGGCCACGACCAGCAGCAGGAAGTAGTTGTCGAAGTCGGTGTCCGTGAGAGGGATGCCGTCCTCGGGCATGCGGTTGACGAGCTTGCTCACGAGGTCGTCGCCGTCACCACCGCGACGCTCCTTCGCGAGCTGGCGACCGTACTCGAAGACCTCGAGCGAGACCGGGTTGCGGAAGGGCAGGTGCTTGTACTGCTGTGCCTCCTCGCTGTCCACGAGCACCTTGGACAGTTCGGGGTCCGAGAAGCCCACGATCGTGTTGCCCCACTCGATGAGCGTCGGGGTCATCTCATCCGGCACGTCCAGCAGGCGGGCCAGGACATTGATCGGGAAGTCGGCAGCGACCGCCTCGACGAAGTCGACGTCCTCCTTCTCGAGGGCCACCTCGATCGAGGTGCGGGCGAGGCCGCGCAGGAAGTCCTCGTAGCGCCGCAGCTGGGCGATGCTGAAGTCGCGGGCGAGCAGCTTGCGGAGTGACTGATGACGGTTGCCGTCGCTCTCCAGGATCGAGCGGCGCAGGTCCTGGAACTCCTCCGGAGGCTCCTCGAGGTTGGTGAACTTGGTCGACGTGAACGTGTCGGAATCCTTGTCGACCCGCTCGATGTCCTCGTAGTCCACCAATGACCAGAAGCCGTGCCCGTCGCTGTGCAGCTCGTCCTGCCAGTGCAGCGGGTCCTCGGCGCGGAGGGTCTCGAACATCCCCCACGCCTCGTTGTCGACGAAGTAGTCGAGGTTGGTGAGATCGACGTCCGACAGCGGTACCGGGGTGGGCTGCATCGAGGCTCCTGGAGGTCTGGGAGGGTGGATCGTTCGGACCCGAACGGAAGGCTAGGGACCGGCGTGCGCCCGGTCAAGGGGAACGCCGGGTTCGGCTAGGGGGTGCCGGCGACCTGGTCGATGAACGCATCGACGAGATCGTGGGCCCGCCGTGCGGCGTCCTCGCCCTCGGCGAGCGTGTGCTGGTAGAGGATGTCCGGGTCCTGGCCGTCGGCGATGGCCCCAGCCCGGCCGCCGTTCTCGAGCCATCCCTGCAGTCCGGCAGCGGTGAGCTCCGGGTGGAACTGCACGGCCAGGTTGCGTCGAAGGACGAAGGCCTGCGAGGCCACCGCGTTGCGCGCCACCTCCCGGGCGCCGGGAGGCACCTGCCAGCGGTCGTAGTGCCAGTGGAACCACGGCCCGGGCCCGACCAGCTGGGGCTCCTGGGTCCAGATCGAGGTCCAGCCGATCTCGGGCTTGGGGGCCCGGGCCACCGATCCGCCGTGGGCCCGGGCCAGCAGCTGGCCGCCGAAGCAGATGCCGAGCACGGGGACCCCGAGCTCGTCCGCCTCGCGGAGCCAGGCGATCTCCGGAAGGAGCCAGTTGCCGATCAGCTCGTCGTCCCAGGCCCCCCAGGGGGCCCCCATCACCACGAGGGCGTCGAACTCACGGGGATCGGGGAAGTCGAAGGGCTGGTTGGGCGACCGGAAGTTCTCGGGCGCCACGACGATCTCCTCGGCGATCGCGTAGCCACGATGGGCGAACCGCTCGGCGACCGGCCCCGGAGGGCTGACGTGGTCGTGCTGCAGGAACAGGGCGCGCATGCATCCCCCTCAGGGTCGGATCGGTGACGAAAGTACCCCGTGACGCTGGCGGACCGCCTAGTATCCACGAGATCGTTGGGGTCCGAACGAAACAGTCGGACCGTTGACCTCACGAGGGAGAACCATGCTGCACGACCTCGCCGAGACCCGTCGGCTCCTGGAGACGCAGGGCATCGATGTCGTCCGTCTGATCTTCACCGACCTGCTCGGCATGACCCGGTCGAAGGACCTGCTGGTGTCGCAGCTCGAGCGCTCGGCAGCCCACGGCCCGGCCTCTGCCAGGGCACGTGGGTGACGACCACGCGCGGAGGCGTTCTCGACGCGGGCACGGGCAGCTTCGGCGACGGCCTTCCCGACATGGTGGCCAACCTCGACACCGACACGATCCGCCCTATCCCGTGGCTCCCGGGCGTGGCCTACGCGATCGCGGACATCGACAACCCCGACGGCTCGCGCAGCGACGTGGCCCCGCGCGCGGTGCTGCGCAGCGTGCTCGACGAGTACGAGAAGGAGGGCCTGGTCCCCGTCTGCGGGCCGGAGCTGGAGTTCTACTTCGCCCAGCGCACCGAGGGCGGGTGGGAGCGGATCCTCAACAAGGCCGGTCGCGTCTACACGACCGGGTCCCAGGTGGACCCGGACGGTCACTACCTGCACCTGCTGCGCATGCTCGACCAGCTCAACATCGGGGCCTTCGCGGGGAACCACGAGTTCTGCCCCTCGCAGTACGAGATCAACCTGTGGCACAGCGAGGCGATGGACGCGGCCGACCGCACCTTCCTGTTCAAGACCGCCATCAAGGACGTCACCGCCAGCCGCGGGATCCTGGGCACGTTCCTCGGCAAGCCGTGGAACGACGAAGGGGGCAGCGGCTTCCACCTCCACTTCTCGGTGACTGACGGCGACGGCGTCAACCGCATGCACGACGGTGGCGGCGAGCTGTCTGAGACGGCGCTGCAGATGATCGCGGGGGTCATCGACCATGCGGATGCGATCGCCGCGTTCACCAATCCCACCGTCAACGCCTACAAGCGCCTCGGCCCCGACACGCTCGCGCCGTACCGCTCCAACTGGGGCTACGACAACAGGTCGACGATGATCCGCATCCCCCCGGAGCGCGGGCAGGGCACGCGCCTGGAGCTGCGGATCGGCGACGGCTCGGCGAACCCGTACGTCATCATCGCCGTGGTCCTTGCGGCGGCCCTCGACGGTATTCGCCGCGGCCTCACGCCGCCGGCTGCGGCTGAGGGGTGGGCGTACGAGGACGAGGAGCGGCCCGTCCTGCCGATGAGCCTCAAGGCGGCCCTCGACGCGCTTGCTGCGGACGCCGGGCTGCGCGACCTGCTCACGGGCGACTTCATCGACGTGTTCACGGTCATGAAGCGCGACGAGGTGGAGCGGTACGAGGCCGAGGTCGACGATCCGGACACCCGCGACGTGACGGCGTGGGAGCTCGAGGAGTACATCGAGGACTACTAGTCGCCGATGCCGAGTTCCGGGTGCCGATTCACTACCAGGTGACCCGAAGCTCCGTCGGCGCCCGGAACTCCCACCCGCGGAACGACACCTCGTGTCGTGGGTCCAGGGCGAGGCCCGGCAGTGCCTCGACCAGCAGGCGCAACGCAATCGCCTCCTGGCCCCGCGCGAAGGCGTGCCCCGCGCAGAAGTGCGGCCCGTAGCCGAAGGCGGCGTTCGGCCTCCGTACGCGTCGGATGTCGAAGCGGTCAGGGTCCTCGAACACGGCGTCGTCGCGGCACGCGCTGGCCACGACCGCTCCGACAGGGCTGCCATCGGGGATCGTCGTGCCCGCCACGTCGATGTCCCCGGTGGCCTGGCGCGTCTGGGTGCCGATCGGCGCGACCCAGCGCAGGCCCTCGTGCACGGCGTCGTCCCAGCGCGTCGGCTCCGACCGGACCAGGTCGAGCTGCTCGGCGTCGGCCAGCAGTCCGGCCAGGCAGGAGCCGGCCGCATGACCGGGCTCCTGCATCCCGCCCAGGATGATCACCTTCAGAGACGGCATGACTTCCTCGATGGTGCGCATTCGCCCGACGGTCAGCATCGACGCGATCGTCGAGCCGTCGGGGCTCCCCTGAAGACTCTCCATGAGCGGACGCAGCTCGGCGTCGATGCGCGCAGCGGTGGCGTCGCTGATGCGCTGCCGCCCGGGGTCGCCTTCGAAGTTGATGGCGCCCATGGCCAGACCGTGGAACCAGTCCTGCAGCGTCTCGGCCGGAACGTGGCCGAGGCCGAGGACGGCGCCCAGGCTCAGCACCGAGATCGGCTCGAAGTAGGAGGCCATGAGCTCGGCGCGGTTCCCAGGGCTCTCGAGGACGGCAGCGAGCGCGGCCTCGGCGATCGGAGTGACGAGCTCATCGATGTAGGACGCCACGACGCGCGGCTTGTACGTCGCGTCCAGGCTGCGGCGCAGGTCGAGGTGCCTCTCGCCGTCGACCGTCAGGATGGTGGGCCCTCCGAAGGACCTGTCGAGCGGCGAGCCGTCCACGTGCGCCGAGAAGAGGTCGGGGCGGGTGGTCACGAACTCGACGTCGGCCGCGCGCGTGACCAGCCACAGGCCCACTGCGGGCACCCAGGCGACCGGTGACTCGGCGCGCAGCCGTGCGTAGACGGGGTACGGGTCGCGCTCGAGGTCGTCGACGGTGATCGACTCGGCGAAGGAGGTCATGACGTCATCGCCGACACCCGCACGATCACCTCGTGGCAGAAGGCCGCGTGGTCCTCCCTGCGGTCGATGAAGATCGACGGCTTCACGACGAAGGTGGTGAAGCCGAGGGCCTGCTGGCGCGGGATCTCCTCCAAGGCCGTGGCCAGGGAGGCCACGGCATCGTCGGCGGGGAACTCGACCCGGGTGCCGCCGACGAGCTCGAGGCCGTCCAGCGAGCCTCCGGCTGCGGACAGCGAGGCCGACAGCGCCGCGACATCCTCCGCCGACGTCCGCCCCAGAGGGTGGTACCCGCTGCCGTAGCGGACGAGTCGATCGACCAGCGCCGGGTGCACGCCCTCGCCGCCGAACCACATCGCAGGACCCTCGGGCCTGGTCGGCTTCGGCTCGATGTACACGTCGGAGAAGCGGAAGAACTCCCCCTCGAACGAGGCGGGCGATGCCGCCCACACCTGCTCCCAGATCCGCAGGTGCTCGTCGAGGATCCGTCCACGCTTCTCCCACGGAACCCCCAGGGCGTCGTACTCGTCGCGATGCCAGCTGACGGTGGGCTGGATGACGAGGCGCCCCTCGCTCAGCAGGTCGAGGGCCGCGAGGTCGTGCGCGAGCACGAGCGGGTGCCGGAGGGGGGCGATCAGGGCGATCGCTCCGAGCCGGATGCGCGAGGTGGCGGCGGCGATGGCGCTGAGCAGGACGATGTTGGACGGCCAGGCCGTGAACGGGTCCTGGTTCCCCGGCATGGCGTAGTCACGCGGATTCGCCATGCGCCCCTGGCTGCCGGCCGATCCCCCGAGCAGCACGTGGTCGCTGACCATGACCATGTCGAAGCCTGCGTCCTCGGCCTCCTGGGCCATGCGCACGATGCCGCGAAGGTCGCGCGGGTCGGTCATCGTCCAGTTCTCGGTGAGGACGCACACCATCCGCGGGGTCGCGGTCGGTCGTGTGGTCATGCCTTCTCCTCTCCGTCGGCGTGGGTCACACCTTGCCATCACTTTGCGGACACTTCCGGAAAGTGCTTGACCCCGCGCGTGGATTGCGTCACCCAGTGCCATCGTTCGGCCCCGCACGATTCCTGTCCGCACGCCCGTGGAGGCAGCATGTCCCAGAGGGAGAATCTCCCCGAGTCCGATCAGAAGCTCGGTGCACCTGATCCCGAGACCCCCAACACGACGCTGAGGCGGGGCACGCTGGGCCTGCTCGGCATCATCTTCTTCGTCGTCGCGGCCTCGGCGCCCCTGGCCGGCATGACCGGCGCGTTCCCGGTTGCCGTCGGCATCGGCAACGGCGCGGGCGCGGCGGGCATGTACGTGGCCGTCGGCATCGTCCTGCTCTTCTTCAGCGTCGGGTACGCGACGATGAGCCACTACGTCACCAACACGGGCGCGTTCTTCGCGTACGTCGGTCGCGGCCTGGGCATCGTCCCCGGCGTGGGCTCGGCGGCCGTCTCGGTGCTCGCCTACCTGGCTGTCCAGTGGGCGGTCATCGGCTTCATCGCCTTCCAGATGAAGCTCCAGTTCGAGGCGAAGTTCAGCATCGTCCTGGAGTGGTGGGTCTACGCACTGGTCATCATCGTCATCGTCTACGTGCTGTCCGCGCTGTCGGTCGACATCGGGGCGAAGTTCCTCGGAGTGCTGCTCACCATCGAGCTCGTCGCCCTGATCATCGTGGGCGCGTCGGCCATCATCGACGGCGGGCCGGAAGGCCCCGACTTTGCGGCCTCGTTCAGCCCGAGCGCCGTCATGGCGGGCGGGCTCACGGGTGGAGCCGGCGTGGCCTTCGCCTTCGCGCTCGCGTCGTTCATCGGGTTCGAGGCCACCGCCATCTACGGCGAGGAGTCCAAGGACCCGAAGAAGACGGTTCCCCGCGCGACCTACATCTCCGTCATCCTCATCACGGTCATCTTCGCGTTCGTGGGATTCGGCATGGTCTCGGGTCTCGGTGCCACCGACATCCAGAACAAGGTGTTCGAGGTGACGGCCGTCGACGGTGTCCCGCTCGCCGACCCGTCGGGCATGCTCTTCGGGCTCACGACCCAGTTCGTCGGCTCGTGGCTCACCGAGTTGTTCGGCTGGATCGTCCTGACGTCGCTGTTCGCCGCCACGCTGGCCTTCCAGAACAGCGCGGCCCGCTACCTGTTCTCGATGGGCCGGGCCGGCGTGCTGCCGAAGCGCCTCGACCGCACCAACAAGCAGCAGGCCCCGATGGCGGCCACCACCGTCGTGACCGTGCTCGCCGTCCTCATGGTGATCGTCGCCATCATCTTCAAGTGGGACCCGATCCTGAATGTCTTCTACTGGTTCTCGTCCGTGTCGGTGATCGCGATCGTGCTCACGGAGATCCTCGTGAGCATCTCGGTGATCGTCTACTTCCGGCGCACCAAGGAGGACACGAGAGCCTGGAACACGATCATCGCCCCTGTGCTGGCGATCATCGGCCTGGCCCTCGGCGAGTTCATGCTGATGAGCCGGTTCAACCTGCTCGCCGGCGTCGCCCAGGATCCCGCCATGTGCCCCGGCGAGTCGGGCTCGGGCTGCGGGCCGTTCGAGATGACAGCCCTCGGATGGTTCCTCGTCCTGCTGCCGTTCATCATCTTCGTCGTGGGGCTGGTGCTCGGTGCCGTGCGTCGCGACAAGGAGAACTACGACGCGGTGCACAACTTCGTCAGCTGAGCGACCGATTGACCGTCACTGGCCGCGCCTCCGACAGGGGGCGCGGCCAGTGGTCTATCGGGTGGTGACCTGGGCGGGGAACGCGGCGATGCCGTTCACGAAGTTGGAGTTCGTGCGAACGATCGGCCCGGCCTGGTCGACGCGGATGCCCTGCTTCACCATCTCCTCGAGGAGGACCCGGATCTCCATGCGGGCGAGGGGGGCGCCGAGGCAGTGGTGCGGACCCTTGGCCCCGAAGGAGACCTGAGGGGGCTTGACGGGCCTCGTGATGTCGAAGCGCAGAGGGTCGTGGAACTCGTCCTCGTCGAAGTTCGCGGAGGCGTACCAGATGACCACCTTGTCGTCCTCACGGATCGGCACTCCCGACAGCTCTGTGTCGCGCGTGGCCGTGCGGCGCATGTGCAGCACCGGCGTGGCCCAGCGGATGATCTCCTCGACCGCGTTCTCCACCAGTTCCGGGCGTCGATGCAGGAGGTCGAGCTGGTCGGGATTCTCGGCGAACGCCTGGAGGCCGTTGCTGATTGCGGTGCGCGTGGTCTCGTTGCCGGCGAAGACGAGGACGTGGAACATGTTCTTGAAGTCGTAGTCCGACAGGGCCTCGCCCTCGTAGCGCGCCTCGACCAGGGCCGTCGTGAGGTCGTCCTGGGGGTTCCTCGTGCGCTCTTCACGCATCCGGCGTCCGTATTCGAAGAGCGCGTGCGACGCCGGTGCGCTGAAGGGAAGGAGCTCCAGCGGTGTCGTGTTGCCGTAGGCGTCCGCGGGCACGCCGCTGGAGTCGATGAGCTCATCGGACCACTGCACCAGCATCGCGGCGTCATCTTCGGGGACGCCGAGGATGTTGATGATGACCCGGATCGGCAGGGGAGCGCTGATCGCCTGTACGACGTCGACCGCGCCCTCCTCCGCGGCGTCGCGGAGGAGCTGCGCCGCGATGTCGCGCGTGACCTCCTCGTACGACCGGACCCGGTGGCTCGTGAAGGCAGGGATGCCGAGCTTGCGCAGCCGGACGTGGTCAGGAGCATCGGTGTCGATGATCGACCGACGGGCGTTCATCTGCTCCTCGGTCAGATCGGGGAGGTTGGTCATCCCACGGGCGTTCGAGTACGTCTGGGGGTCGCGGGTCACCGTGACGAGGTCGCGGTAGCGGGTCACGGCCCAGAACGGGCGCCCTCCGTACATCCTCGAGGCGATGGGCTCCTCGCGCCGCATGCGTGCGAACACCTCGTGGGGGATGCCGTGAGCGAAGGTCGCGGGATCGGTGATGTCGATGTCGGCGTCGGCCGTGGTGCTCATGCGTGACCTCCCGGAGTGATGACGAAGCGCCCGGACACCTCTCCTCGGTGGAGGCGCTCATGGGCCGTGGCGACGTCGTCGAGCCCGACGACCTCGATCGGCGAGTGGAGTGGGTGCTGCTGGGCGAGGGCGACCATCTCGTGCATCTGCGCGAGCGATCCCCACACGGACGTGAGGAAGTGGGCCTCGTGGGGAACGGCTCCGAAGCCGAACGGGATGCTGCCGCCGTAGAGCCCCACGACGACGACCATGCCCTGTCGCGCGACGTGATCGCGCGCGGTGGCGAGGGTCGCCTCGGCTCCCACGAAGTCGATGACGGCCGTGAAGGTGCCCTCGACCTCTCCCGGTGCAGCGACCGCGTGCGCTCCGAGGCTGAGAGCGAGGGCCCGCTTCTCGGCGGACGCATCGACCACCGTGACCTCGGCATCGGACCGGATGCGCAGCCACTGGAGGCCGAACTGCCCGAGCCCGCCGGCGCCGACGACGAGCGCCCGGGGGCGACGGGAGGCGGCGAGGACCGGCAGCGTGTGGTCGACCGCCCGGTAGGCCGTCAGCCCGCCGCAGGCCAAGGGCGCGGCATGCGCCGGGTCGAGGTCGCCGAGGGGGACGAGGTACTCCTCGCTGGGAACGGCGATCCGCTCGGCGTACCCGCCGTCGCGGAACAGCCCGGCCTCGGTGGCATCCGGGCAGATCATCTCCTGCGCCGATCCGCACGCCCAGCAGTCCGGCTTCCGGCAGCCCCAGCAGGCGTACACCAGCACCGGGCCTAGTCGTGGGTGCAGGGCGGCGACCTCGTGGCCGAGCACGACGGGCAGCGCGGTGGGGTAGTCGCCCGCGGCGGCATGGAGGTCCGAGTGGCAGATCCCGCAGGCGAGGACGTCGACGACCGCGCCTCCCGCCGGCGCCACGGGCTCGGGGATGTCCTGGACGGTGAGGGGGGCACCGGGGGCGGTGAGGACGACGGCGCGCATGGGTCCCCTTCGGGTCGGTCCGGGCCGGTTACCTGCGGAAAGCCCGGACGAGTGGTGTCTCGGACACTACATTTATCAAGTATCTGAAATCCATGCTTTCGGGAGGTTCGATGACTGCTGGGGATCCGGCCGAGTGGGGTCGAGTCGCTGCCCTCTGCGAGGAGCACGGGATCCACACCGTCGAGTGCGTGATCGTCGACACGTGGGGGATACCGCGAGGCAAGCGCATCCCCGTGCGGCAGTTCCTCCGGGGCTCGGGGTACCACATCGCGAACGTCATCTACGTCTGGGACCCGACCTGCTTCATCTTCCCCGCCCCGTTCGTCGACGAGACCGACGGCTTCCCGGACATGCACGCGGTGCCGGACCTCTCGAGCTTCCGCGTGGCCGGCTGGACCGACGGCGTGGCCATCGTCATGTGCGACACGATCCGCAATGACACGCACGAGCCGGTCGAGATGGACGCCCGCCGGATGCTCAAGCGGCAGCTCGACCGCGCGGCCGGCATGGGATTCGGAGTCGACGCCGCCACCGAGCTGGAGTGCCACTTCTTCACCGACGACTGGACCCCCATCTACGACGACATCAACTGCTACTCGCTGTACCGCGGCTTCGAGATGGAGCCCTTCATGCTCGACATCCGCGAGTCGCTCCGGAGGACGGGGATCGAGGTCGAGGCCACGAACGTCGAGTACGGCCCGGGTCAGACGGAGATCAACCTCCGCTACGGATCGCTGATGGACATGGCCGACCACACGGTCTACTTCAAGTACATCGTGCGACTGGTGGCGAAGCGGCATGGCCTCAACGTGACGTTCATGGCCAAGCCGTTCCTGCAGGAGGCCGGCAACGGCATGCACGTGCACCAGTCGCTCACGCGCGATGGCCGCAACGTGTTCGCGGAGCGGGACGAGGACTCCATCCTCGGCAACAGCACCATGCGCCGCTACCTGACCGGCCTGCTGCGGCACCACAAGGAGCTGCAGCTTGTCATGACCCCGACGATCAGCGGCTACAAGCGGCTCCAGGACTACTCGTTCTCCCCCACCCAGGTCACCTGGGGACTGGACCACCGGCTGGTCGGCGTCCGATCGATCGTGGGCGCAGGCCCGGCCAACCGGCTCGAGGCCCGGTGGGCGGCGGCCGACGCGAACCCGTACCTCGTGCTGGCCGGGGTCCTCGGCGCGGGGCTCGACGGCCTCGACAGCGACTACGACCTCATGCCGCAGGTGGAGGGCGACCCTCACGCCGACGCACGATGGGAGCGCCTTCCCGTCGACATCTCGGGTGCCATCGACAATTTCGACTCGCCGTTCACCCGGGAGGTGTTCGGCGACGTGTTCGTGGACAACTTCACGTTCATGCAGCGGCGCGAGGCCGCGGAGTTCGAGGAGCACGCCGAGCCCAGTGACGACATCACCGAGTGGGAGCTCCGCAGGTACAGGGCGGTCATGTAGATGGCGCGTGTGCTGCTGATCAGCCACGAGCCGGAGGCGGCCCCGGCACTCATCGGGGAGGTCCTGCGTGAACGCGGCCATGAGACCCGCACGCACGTCGTCCTCGCCGACCCGTCAGCGCCCGACACCGCCTTCCCCGACCCGACCGGGTTCGACGCGGTCATCGCCTTCGGGTCCTTCGCCAACGCCTACGACGACGGCGCCCGGCCCTGGGTCGAGCCCGAGATCGCCCTCATCCGCGACATGCTCGAGCAGGAGGTCCCCTACCTTGGGGTGTGCTTCGGCGGCCAGCTGCTCGCCGAGTCGCTCGGCGGCCACGTCGAGCGGGCTCCCGTGGAGGAGCAGGAGATCGGCCTGGTCACCTTCGACGCTGACGGCGCACTGCCCATCCCTGAAGGGCCCTGGTTCACCTGGCACGAGGATCGCGTGGTGCTTCCCGAGTCCGTCGAGGTGCTCGCCCACAACGGCAAGGCTCCCCAGCTGTTCCGCGTGGGCCGGGCCGTCGGGACCCAGTTCCATCCGGAGGCGGACACCGGCGTCGTCGGGTCGTGGGTGCGGATCGGCCCGGACCACATCCCTGCACATACGAGCGGAGCGCAGCTGCTGCAGGACCTCGAGATCCACGAGGCGCGCCTGCGGGCCAACTGCGAGGCGCTGGTGGACTGGTTCCTCCACGACGTGGCCGAGGTTCCCGAGGCGTCGTCGTGACCGCGCCGCTGGAGGGCATCGTCGTCGTGTCGCTCGAGGCGGCCATCTCCGCACCGTTCGCGACCCGCCAGCTGGCCGACCTGGGGGCCACCGTCGTCAAGGTCGAGCGTCCCGAGGGCGACTTCGCCCGGCACTACGACAGCGTGGTCGAAGGGGAGTCCGCGTTCTTCGTGTGGGCCAACCGAGGCAAGCAGTCCGTCGTGCTGGACGTCAAGGACGAGGCGGACCTGGCCATGCTGCGGGCGCTCATCGCCGGTGCTGACGTCTTCCTCCACAACCTGTCGCCCCGCGCCGCCATCGCCCTCGGGGTGGACGCCCCGACCCTCGTCGCCCTGCACCCGCATCTCATCGCGGCCGAGATCTCCGGCTATGGAACGGGGGGCCCGCGCACCGACGACAAGGCCTACGACCTGGCGATCCAGGCCGAGGCGGGCGTGTTCTCCGTCACGGGCGACGGAGACCGCATGGGCAAGGTGGGCTTCTCCGTCGCGGACATCTGCGCGGCCATGTACGCGCTCACGAGCATCCTCGCCGCCCTCGTGAGGCGCGAGCGCACCGGCGAGGGCGCAGCCATCCAGGTGTCGATGCTGGACTCGCTGGCCGAGTGGGTGTCGGCTCCGCTGTACAACGCCGTCTACGGACCGGGCCAGGCGGTGCGCACTGGTCGCCGTCACCACGCGATCGCCCCCTACGGCACGTTCGCCCTCTCGGACGGCAGCACCGTGCTCATCGCGGTGCAGAGCGACGGGGAGTGGCGCAGCATGGCCGAGCACCTCCTCGGCGATGCGAGCCTGGGCCAGGACCCGCGCTTCGCGACCAATGCGAGCCGCATCGGCAACGTCGATGAGCTCGAGCGGCTGATCGCCGAGCGGCTGGAAGTGCTCTCGGCGGACGACGCACGCGCCGGCCTGGCACGGGGGCGGATCGCCAACGCGCGGGTCAACGACCTGCGCGGCGTGTGGGACCACGAGCAGCTCCGGGCGCGGGGCCGCTTCGTCGACGTGCGCACGCCGAGCAGCACGGTCGAGCTGCTGCGCTCGCCGTTCGACATCTCCGGGTGGACGCCGGCCGACGGGCCGATCCCGGCCCTGGGCGAGCACGACGACGCCACCGTGCGCGACATCGTGCAGCGCGGCGACTAGTACGACTTCGGCAGGCCCAGCACGTGCTGGCCGAGGTAGGCCAGGACGAGGTTGTTGTTGATGGGAGCGACTTGGTACAGGCGGGTCTCGCGGAACTTCCGCTCGACGTCGTACTCGACGGCGAAGCCGAATCCTCCGTGCGCATCCAGCGAGGCGTTGGCCGCGGCCCACGATGCCTCCGAGGCGAGGAGCTTGGCCATGTTCGCCTCGGCCGCGCAGGGCTGGCCCGCATCGAACTTCGCCGCGGCGTCGAAGCGCACGAGGTTGGCCGCGCACAGCTGCGCGTAGGCCTTCGCGAGCGGGAACTGCACGCCCTGGTTCGCACCGATGGGCCGTCCGAACACCTCCCGCTGACCGGCGTACGCCACGGCCCTGTCGAGCAGGAAGCGGCCGTCGCCGATGCACTCGGATGCGATGAGGATCCGCTCGGCGTTCATGCCGTCGAGGATGTAGCGGAATCCGCGACCCTCCTCGCCGATGAGCGCGTCGGCAGGGATGACGACGTCATCGAAGAAGACCTCGGTGGTGTTGTGGTTCATCATCGTGCGGATCGGCGTGATGGTGAGCCCGGGCAGGTCGCGCATGTCGAAGATGAACACCGACAGGCCCTCGGTCTTCCGCGGCACGTCGTCGTACGGCGTCGTGCGGGCGAGAAGGATCATGAGGTCGGAATGCAGGGCGCGGGACGTCCAGATCTTCTGGCCGTTGATGCGCCAGCCCTCGGGCACCCGCTCGGCCCGGGTGCTGATCCGCGTGGTCTCGGAGCCGGCTCCGGGCTCCGTGACGCCGAAGGCCTGAAGCCGAAGGGCCCCCGAGGCGATGCCGGGCAGGTAGCGCTGCTTCTGCTCGGCGCTCCCGTGGCGCAGCAGGGTGCCCATGATGTACATCTGCGCGTGGCACGCCGAGGGGTTGCCGCCGGACGCGGAGATCTCCTCGAGGATGACCGACGCCTCGGTGATCGTGGCGCCGCCGCCCCCGTACTCCTCAGGCACCAGTGCGCCGAGGTACCCGGCGGCGGTGAGGGCCTGGACGAACTCCGTGGGGTAGGTGTCCGGCTCGAGGCCCCGCCAGTACGGGCCGTCGAACCGCTCGCACACCTCGCGCACTCCGGCGCGCAGGTCGTCGTGCTCGGATGTCTGGGTGAGATTCACCCGCCATTTGTATCATTTATCAACTCGGATCGCTGAGGAGTTCTCCATGACGACGACCGCTCCGGACTGGGCCGCCCTCGCGGCGACGGTGTCCTACCCGACCGATCTGCTCATCGACGGGGCGTGGGTGACGGGCGCGACGCGGCGGGAGGTGGTCACCCCGATCGACGGAACCGTGGTCGCCGAGGTGGCGATGGCGGAGGGGGCCGAGGTGGATCTCGCGGTGGCCGCCGCGCGGGCCTCGTTCGAGGACCGCCGTTGGGCGGGGATGGCTCCCGCCGACCGCAAGGACGTGCTCGTCCGGTGGGCCCACCTGGTGAACGAGCACGCCGAGCAGCTGGCCGTCCTCACCACGCTCGAGATGGGCAAGCCCGCGCGCGAGGCGAAGGCCATCGACGTGCGCGCCTGCCATCGGACGCTGCGGTGGTTCGGCGAGGCCGTGGACAAGGTCCTCGACGAGATGCCCAAGGTCGGCGACTCGTCGTGGGCCATGATCGAGCGGGAGCCGGCCGGAGTGGTGGCGGCCATCACGCCGTGGAACTTCCCGCTGACGCTGGAGACGTGGAAGATCGCCCCCGCGCTGGCCGTGGGGTGCTCGATGGTGCTCAAGCCGGCGGAGAACTCCCCCCTCACCGCCCTCTACGTGGCCCAGCTGGGCCTGGAGGCGGGGCTGCCCGAGGGCGTGCTCAACGTCGTGAACGGGCTCGGCCACGTGGCGGGAGCGGCGCTGGCCTCGCACATGGACGTCGACATCGTCACGTTCACGGGCTCGACCGCGACGGGCCGGGCCATCATGACGGCGGCGGCGCAGTCGAACATGAAGCGCCCGTACCTCGAGCTCGGCGGCAAGGGCGCGAATCTCGTGTTCCCCGACGCCGACCTCGAGGCGGCCGCCGCGGCCGTGGCCTGGTCCGTCACCTACAACGCCGGCCAGATGTGCACGGCCGGGTCCCGGCTGGTCGTGCACGAGGACGTCAAGGACGAGCTCCTCGGCAGGGTCCTCGAGGCGATGGCCCTCATGCAGCCGGCCAACCCGCTGGACGACGCCGCGCCCATCGGGGCGATCGCCAGCGCGCGCCAGCTCGACTCCGTCCACGGCATCGTGCAGGCGGGACTGGCGGAGGGTGGAACGCTCCTCATGGGCGGCGAGCCGGTCCTCCTCGACACCGGCGGCTCGTACTACCCGCCGACCGTGGTCGACCACCTCGAGCCTGGCTCGCTGCTCGCTCAGCGTGAGGTCTTCGGCCCCGTCCTGTCGGTGCTGACCTTCCGGTCCGACGCGGAGGCGGTCGCCGTCGGCAATGCCACCGACTACGGCCTGGCCTCGGCCGTGTGGACCCACGACCTCAGCCGGGCCCGTCGCGTCTCCAAGGGGCTGCGGATGGGAACGGTCTGGGTCAACTGCTACGAGGAGGGCGACCTCACGGTGCCCTTCGGGGGCGTCAAGCAGTCGGGCTTCGGCAGCGACAAGTCGCTCCATGCCATGGACAAGTTCACCGACCTCAAGACGACCTGGATCGAGCTGTCGTGACCGCGTCCGCCCTGACGCCCCCCCGGCGCCGGCCCAACCTCGCCCAGGAGGTCGCGGCCCACCTCCGCACCGCGATCCTCGCCGGGCGGCTGAAGCCCGGCCAGCGCATCGACCAGGACGCCATCGCCGACGAGCTGGGCGTCAGCCGGCTCCCGGTGCGCGAGGCCCTGATCTCCCTGGACCGCGAAGGACTCGTGCAGACGATCCCCCGCAAGGGCACCTACGTGTCGCGCATCGATCGCGACGACATCGCCGACCACTACCAGATCTTCGGGCAGGTCGCCGGGCTGGCCGCTGCCCGGGCGGTGTCGCGGCTGGACGACGACGACCTCGCCCGCCTGGTCGAGCTGCACGACCAGATGTCCCACGCCGACGGCCTCGACGAGCAGCAGCGTCTCAACCACGAGTTCCACCGCACGATCAACCGGGCGGCGGGGAGCCAGCGCATGACGAGCATGCTGCTCCTGCTGTCCCAGTCGCTTCCCATGCCCTACGCGGACTTCCCCGCGGAGTGGCTGGACGAGGCCAACCGGCAGCACCGCGACATCATCGATGCCTTCCGGCGTCGCGACACCCGGGCCGCGCAGCGGGCCATGGAGCAGCACATCAACGCCAGCGCACGACACGCCATCGAGGTGCTCGAGCACCTCGACTTCTTCGAGGATGAGTGATGGACCGGTACCTGCACTGGATCAACGGCGCCCGCACCGCACCCGTGACGGGGGAGTTCCTGCCGACCCTCGACCCCATGACGACGCAGCCGTGGGCGGAGGTGGCCCGGGGCGGGGCGGCGGATGTCGAGGCCGCGGTGAGCGGTGCGCAGGCGGCGTTCCCCGCCTGGCGGCTCGCCGGTCCGACCCGGCGCGCCGAGGTCATCTGGCGGCTCGGCGACCTCATCGCCGAGCATGCGGACGAACTGGCGGCGCTCGAGGCCCGGGATGCCGGGAAGGTCGTGCGCGAGGTCCGCGGGCAGATGGTCTCGCTCAGGGCCTGGTACCACTACTACGCCTCGCTGGCGTACCAGGCCGAGGGACGGACGATCCCGCAGGACCGCGCCAGCCTCACGGTGTTCACGCAGCGCATCCCCTACGGCGTCGTCGGCGTCATCCCGGCGTTCAACTCGCCGATGCTGCTGGGGGGCATGGGCCTGGCCCCCGCCCTCGCCGCCGGCAACACGGTGGTGGTCAAGCCGCCGGAGGTGAACGCGCTGTCGCTCCTCCGGCTCGGCGAGCTGGCCCAGCAGGCCGGTCTCCCGGACGGCTGCCTCAACGTCGTGACGGGGTACGGCCATGAGGCAGGCGACGCACTCGTCGCGCATCCGCTCGTGCGCAAGGTGTGGTTCACCGGGGGTCCGGACAGCGCCCGCTTCGTCGCGGCCCGGGCCGCCGAGCACCTCAAGCCCCTCGTGCTCGAGCTCGGCGGCAAGAGCGCCAACATCTTCTTCGACGACGTCCGCGTGGACGACGTCCTCAACGGCGTCATCGCGGGGATCTTCGCCGCAGCCGGGCAGACGTGCGTCGCCGGCTCCCGGCTCCTCGTGCACGAGCGGATCGCCGACGAGCTCGTCGAGAAGGTCGCCGAGCGGGCCCGCACCATCCGCCTGGGCGATCCCGTGTCCGAGGACACCGACATGGGCCCGATGTCGCAGGAGAAGATCCTCGCCGGCGTCAGCGCGCGGGTCGGCGAGGCCGTCGCCGAGGGTGCCAGCCTCGTCTACGGGGGCGATGAGGCGGACCGGCCCGATCACGGCTGGTTCTACGCTCCCACGGTCCTCGACCACGTCACGAACGACATGTCCGTCGCGAGGAACGAGCTGTTCGGGCCCGTCCTGTCGGTGATCCGCGTGTCGGACGAGGACGAGGCGGTCGCCATCGCCAACGACTCGCCCTTCGCCCTCGCGGCGGGGGTGTGGACCCGGGACCTCGGGCGGGCGCACCGGGTGGCGTCGCGCCTGGACACCGGGACGGTGTGGGTCAACATGTACCGCGCCCTGCAGTTCGCGACGCCGTTCGGCGGGAACAAGCTGTCGGGCTACGGTCGCGAGAACGGCCTCGACGGGTTCGCCGAGTTCACGCAGCCGAAGGCGGTGTGGGTGGAGTCCAGCGACGAGCCGGTGGGCGACCCGTTCGTCCTGCGCGCCTGACCGCCAGCGCCCTGCTCGCCTCACGGCGAGCGTCCCGACTCCGCGCGCCGAGTGGTGGGCTGTTGCCCGTTTCGCCATGGCGAAACGGGCAACAGCCCACCACT
>CALGTB010000336.1 GCA_937902285.1 uncultured Actinomycetes bacterium
CGGCTGCGCGGTCGCAGCGAGCTCGGCTCGACGGTCATGGGCATCCTGCACCGGTACGCCGGGTCCCTCGCCGAGGTGGGCAGCCGGCTGGTGATCGTCTCCACGAACGAGCGCATCGACGGGCAGCTGGCCGCGAGCGGCGTCTCCGACCTCGTCGGGCCGGAGTGGATCTACCGCGGCGACGAGCGCGTCGGCGCGGCCCTGGAGCGCGCCGAGAGCGATGCCGCCGCATGGGTCGCGGCCAACAGGAGGGGCGACGGCGACGAGCCGGATCGCGACGTGCCCCCGTGACAGGATGTGCCGAAGCGGTCGAGGCAGGGCATTCTCTTCCGCATGACCCGCATCGGGAAAGGCTCCTCAGTGAACGATCGGACGATCCTCCCCATCCCTGACCCCGTCTACGACGGCCCGGTCTACGAGGACGCGAAGGACCCCCGGGCGCGGTTCGAGCCCATCACGCCCCTGCGGCCGCCGGCTGGCGCGCCCAATGTCCTGGTCGTGCTGCTCGACGATGTCGGCTTCGGCGCCTCCAGCGCCTTCGGAGGGCCCTGCCGCACGCCCGTCGCCGAGCGGCTCGCCCATGAGGGCCTGTCCTACTCGCGCTTCCACACGACAGCCCTGTGCGCCCCGACACGTCAGGCACTCCTGACCGGCCGCAACCACCACGCCGTGGGCATGGGGGCGATCACCGAGGTGGCGACGTCGGCTCCGGGCTACACCTCCGTGCGCCCGCACGCAGCCGCCCCGCTCGCCCAGGTGCTCAGGCTGAACGGCTACGCGACGTCGCAGTTCGGCAAGTGCCACGAGATCCCGGTCTGGCAGACGAGTCCGGTCGGTCCGTTCGACGCCTGGCCGACGGGCGGGGGCGGCTTCGAGCACTTCTTCGGCTTCCTCGGCGGCGAGACGAACCAGTACGCCCCCGCGCTCTACGACGGCACCACGGCGATCGAGCCGGACCACACGGCCGCTGAGGGGTACCACTTCACCGAGGACATGACCGACCGCGCGATCGCCTGGGTCCGGCAGCTGTCGGCCCTGACTCCCGACCGGCCCTTCTTCATGTACTACGCCCCGGGGGCCACGCACGCGCCGCATCACGTCCCGCTGGAGTGGGCGGATCGCTACAAGGGCGAGTTCGACGACGGCTGGGATGCCCTGCGCGAGCGCACCTTCGAGCAGCAGAAGCGCCTCGGTGTCGTCCCGGCCGACGCCGAGCTGACCGAGCGCCATGCCGAGATCCCGTCGTGGGATGACATGCCCGCCGAGCTCAAGCCGGTCCTCGCCCGCCAGATGGAGGTGTATGCCGGATTCCTCGAGCACACCGATCACCATGTGGGGCGGCTGATCGACGCGCTCGACGAGATCGACGCGCTGGCGAACACGCTCGTCTTCTACATCATCGGCGACAACGGCGCGTCGGCCGAGGGCCACATCAACGGCAGCTTCAACGAGTACCTGTTCTTCAACGGCGCCGCCGCGCTCGAGACGCCGGAGTTCCTGGAGTCGCGGATGGACCAGTTGGGGACACCCGAGGCGTACAACCACTTCTCGGTGGGCTGGGCGCACGCGATGGACACGCCCTTCCAGTGGACGAAGCAGGTCGCGTCCCACTGGGGCGGCACCCGCAACGGCACGATCATCCACTGGCCCGAGGGCATCGAGGCCAAGGGAGAGGTCCGCGACCAGTTCCACCACGTCATCGACGTCGCCCCGACCGTGCTGGAGGCCGCGGGCATCCCCGAGCCGACCATGGTGAACGGCGTCCCGCAGATGCCGGTGCACGGCGTCAGCATGCGCTACTCGTTCGACGACCCGGCGGCACCGGATCGACGCCATACGCAGTACTTCGAGATCGCCGGCAATCGCGGGGTCTACCACGACGGGTGGACCGCGGTGACGAAGCACGCGACGCCGTGGCTCGCGATGGCGGAGCTGCCGGCCTTCGCCGACGATGTCTGGGAGCTGTACGGCCCTGACGACTGGACGCAGTCCCATGACCTGTCGAGCGAGATGCCCGACAAGCTGCGCGAGCTGCAGGACCTCTTCCTGGAGGAGGCCCGGCGGTTCAACGTGCTGCCCCTGGACGACCGACGCGTCGAGCGGTTCGACGCGGTGATCGCGGGCCGTCCTCAGCTGATCACCGGGAACACGCAGGTCCTCTACTCGGGCATGGGGCGCCTCACCGAGGCCGTCGTGCTGAACATCAAGAACGTGTCGCACGCCGTGGCGGCAGACATCGAGATCCCGGCCAAGGGCGCTCAGGGGGCGATCGTCGCGCAGGGCGGAGCGTTCGGCGGCTGGGCGCTCTACCTGAGGTCCGACTCGACGCCGGTCTACTGCTACAACCTCCTCGGCCTGCAGCTGATCAAGGTCGCCGCGGATGCACCGCTCGAGCCGGGCCGACATCGCCTCGTCATGACCTTCGACTATGACGGCGGTGGACCCGGGCGAGGGGGAACCGCGCGGCTCCTGGTCGATGGCGATGTCGTGGCCGAGGGACGGCTCGAGCGCACCATCCCGCTCGTCTTCTCGCTGGACGAGACCCTCGACGTCGGACGTGACAGCGGGTCAGCGGTCAGCGACGACTACACCGCGGAGGGAAGCGACTTCACTGGCGTCATCCATCAGGTGCGGCTGGAGATCGCCGAGGGGGCTCCGAACTTCTCCCACCTCATCGATCCTCTCCAGCGGCTGGCGGTGGCGCTGGCTCGCCAGTAGTCGCGGCGACGGCGCGGTCGCTCCGGGTCCGCCATCGCCACCATGACAGTGAGATGAGCCCGAGGACCAGCGGGCCGCCGAGCGTGATCACGCGCCAGACGATGAACGCCGCGATGATCTCGGACTCGAGGGCTGCGCCTGCGACCTCGACGTACACGACGATCAGTGCCGCATCGAGGATCCCCAGGCCGGCGAGGGGCATCGCGGTCAGGGGATAGGCGATGAGGAATGCGCCCAGGACCCAGACGAGGGGCAGGGCCTCGGCGGGCACCCCGATGGTTCTCAGCGCCGTGAGCAGGATGAAGCCGTCGGCGACGACCATCGCCGCAAGGGCGAGGAGCGAGGTCGGCAGTCCGCGCGTGAGACGGGTGGACATGCGCGCGCGGAAGTCGAGCACCGCCTCGGCCCACCTGTCCGGGTCGGCCTCCTCGCGGAAGCGCGCTGCGACCCTTCCCGCGGTGCGGCCGACGAGGAAGGCCAGTCGATCTCCGCGTGAGACGAGGATGAGGGCCACCACGATGATGGCGGAGACGGCGAGCGAGCCGATCGCGAGCCAGACCCGCCCCGCCGCCAGCTCCTCGCCGACGAGGAGGAGCAGGCCCAACGAGGGCACCGCGAAGCGGATCACGTAGAACGTCAGGGAGTTCAGCGTCACCCCGGCCATGCCGTCGACCGGGTTGATCCCCCACGAGCGGAACATGGAGACGCGGATGACGACGTCGCCGGGCGGTGGGGCAACCGTGCCGATGAGGTTGGCGGTGACGTCGTTCTGCACCGAGCGCCACCACCCGAGCCCGGCGACGAAGCGCGACAGGGGGACGGCGTTGAAACCCTGCCGCACGAAGAGCAGGGCGATGAGGAGGGGAATGGCAGTCCAGGAGAGGCGGCCGAGTGCGGCCCCGACCTGACTCCACTCGACCGACCCGACGAGGCCGATCACGATCCGGCCGGCGAGCAGTGACACGAGCACCAGCAGCAAGGGACGGATGACGCGCTTCCCTCGCCGGAGCAGCCTGATGCCTCACCTTCCGATGACGTCCGCCCATGCAGTCGACATCCGGGAGTCTATTCGCGCGAGCATGCCGCCCCCGGGACAATGGAGGCCAGCCGTCGATCGGCGTGACGGCCCCTGCCCCACGTTCGATGGCACCGCATCGCGAGAGGGGCGCCCGCCGTGAGCCATCCCGCCAGGCCGTTCCACGTCATGGCCAAGCCCACCGGGGCGATCTGCAACCTCGACTGCGCCTACTGCTTCTTCCTCTCCAAGGAGGAGCTGTACCCCGGCAGCGGCTTCCGCATGCCAGCCGACGTGCATGAGGCGTACATCAGCCAGCTCCTCGCCGCCCACCGGGGCGTGGACGAGGTCGTCGTCGCCTTCCAGGGCGGTGAGCCCACCCTGATGGGCATCGACTTCTTCGCGGAGACCCTCGAGCTCGAGCGGCGCTTCGCGGCTCCCGGGCAGGTCGTTCTCAACACCCTCCAGACCAACGCCACGCTCATCGACGACGAATGGGCGGCGTTCCTTGCGGAGCACGGCTTCCTCGTGGGGGTCTCGATCGACGGCCCTCGTGCGATGCACGACGCCTACCGCGTCGACAAGGGCGGCAAGCCCACCTACGACCGGGTCCTGGCCGGGCTCGACGCGCTGAAGCGCCATGGTGTCGAGTGGAACGCCCTCGTCACCGTCAACTCCGCCAACGCCGACCACGGCCGCCTCGTCTACACGTTCCTGCGCGACGAGCTGGGGGCGCAGTTCCTGCAGTTCATCCCCATCGTCGAGCACGTGGAGGGGCAGGCGGTCAGCCCGCGGTCGGTCACGGGCGCGCAGTACGGACGATTCCTCATCGACGTGTTCGAGGAATGGGGCCGGCATGATGTGGGCGACGTCTTCGTGCAGATGTTCGACACCGCGCTCGCCCACTGGATGGGGATGGACCAGGCGGGCCTGTGCGTCCACGCCCGGACGTGCGGAGACGCCCTCGCCCTCGAGCACAACGGCGACCTCTACTCGTGCGATCACTTCGTCGATCCGGAGTACCTGCTCGGCAACATCACCGCCGGACGGACGCTCCTCGAGCTCGTCGAGTCCGACCAACAGCGCGCCTTCGGCCGGGACAAGGAGACGACGCTTCCCGCCTACTGCCTGCGGTGCGACGTGCGATTCGCCTGCAACGGAGGCTGCCCCAAGGACCGGTTCCTGGTCACCCCTGACGGCGATCCGGGACTGCACTACCTCTGCGAGGGCTACCAGTTGTTCTTCCGGCACATCGACGAGCCGATGAAGGTCATGGCCGGACTGCTGCGTCGCGGCGACGACGCGACGGGACTGCGCGACTGGTACGCGGCTAGGGGACCACGTACGTGAGCGCCGACGTCATCTGTCCGAGCGTTGTCGCCGTTCGGGCGAAGACGCGGAACTCGTAGGTCTCCCCGCTGACCAGGTCGCCCGCGCCGAGCACGCACGTCCATCCGGGATTGTTGGTCGTGCACGCACCCTCGGTGCTTCCCGTGACGTCGAGACTGGTCGATGTTGACCCCCGAGCGTAGATGGAGCCCGAGCTCGTCGCGTTCGAGGCCAGCGTGTACGTCACCGTGTACGACGTGATGGTCTGGGACGGCGGCACGAAGACCGGTGCGGCCCACGAGAGGGTCGGGCTCACCAGCGACGCGGACGTCGGCGTGGACGGGTTGAGGCAGTACTTGCGGTACCGGAGCTTGATGACGCCGGATCCGCCGACGCCGCCGGCTGCCCGATAGCCGGCGCCACCGCCGCCTCCCGTGTTGGCTGTTCCCCCCGTTCCGGGGCGCGACGCAAGCGGGTCGCGCCCGCCGGCTCCGCCGCCGCCGACGCCTCCCTCGCCGCGCGTCGTGATGGCAGAACCGCCACCACCGCCCGCGAACGACGCTGACACTCCGAAGTCCGTCGTGGTGAGGCCGGCACCTCCATTGCCGCCGGTGGCCGAGGTGCCGGCCGTGCCTGCCGCGCTGTTGCCGCCCCCGCCTCCCCCGGACTTGGTGTTCGTCTGTCGCCCGGCGCCGCCCTGGTTGCCCTGTCCGACCGTGCCCGCACCGCCGGCCGTGAAGGAGGTCCTGCTGCTGCCGCCTCCTCCCGATCCGCCGGCTGCGCCCGGCCCGACTCCGTTGTTCCCGGTCGAGCCGCCACCGCCCCCGCCGGTGGCCGTGACGCCGAAGGCGCTGCTGTCGCCTCCGTTCGCCCCCCTGCTCCCTGCGGCTCCCGCTCCGGTCCCGCCGCCGCCCACGACCATCGACTGGGGTGTGGACACGGCGACCGATGACCCGATGTTGCTCTGCACGCCGCCGCCGCCTCCTCCGCCACCGCCCAGGCCGGAGTTCCCGCGTCCTCCGCCGCCGCCGCCCGCGACGATCAGGTACTCGACCGGGGTGAGCTGACCGGGGGTGAAGGTGCCGTCGGCGTTGAAGGTCACGACGATGTACGGGACGCCGCCGATGGTCTGCTGGACGGTCGTCCCGCCGGTTGACGTGCAGGACGCGGGCGCGGCACCGCTGGCGGGGGTGACGGGCAGCGTGCCGAGCGCCACGACGCCGATGAGCGCCATCCCCGTGCCCGCCACCCTTCGGGTGCGGGTCCGGGCAGCCGAACCCCCCGTGCGGGGCGCCGCGTTCACGAGTGAGCCCTTCGTCAGGATGCCGTGGGAGTC
>CALGTB010000337.1 GCA_937902285.1 uncultured Actinomycetes bacterium
ACCGCCCGGCGGGGGCTTGAATGGGGTCATGGCCCGCAGCGCACTCGTCGTCGAGGACGATCCGGCGATCGGCCTCGTCCTGCGCAGCAACCTCGAGAGCGAGGGATACCACGTTCACGAGGCCGAGTCGGGGGAGCGGGCCCTGGAAACCATGTCGAGCGAGGCGGTCGATGTCGTCCTGATCGACCTGCGCCTGCCGGGCATCCAGGGGCTCGACCTCATCCGCAGCGTGCGCGCCAGCAGTGACGTACCGATCCTGATCGTCACGGCCCAGACGGACAGCCACGACGTCGTCGCGGCGCTCGAGGCAGGTGCCGACGACTACGTCACGAAGCCCTTCGTGTCGAAGGAGCTGACAGCGCGGATCCGCACCGTGCTGCGCCGCAGCGCTCGCTCGGAGGAGTCGGCGAGGCCACTGACGTGCGGGCCTATCGAGCTGAGGCCCAGCACCGCTGAGGTCCTGCTCGACGGTGTGGTCGTGCCGATGTCCCGGATCGAGTTCCAGGTTCTCGAGGAGCTCATCGCCGCTCGCGGCGCGGTGCTGAGCCGCGACTACCTGCTTCGAACGGTGTGGGGCTATAGCGGCGCAGGCGATGGGCGTGTGGTCGACAATCTCATCTATCGCCTTCGCAGCAAGATCGAGCAGGACCCCGCGAACCCGGCGCTGCTGAGGACGGTCCGGGGATTCGGGTACCGGATGACCGCGTAGCACGATGCGCCGAGAGAAGGGGAGCCAGCAGAGGTGAAGCTCCGGCTCCGCACCAGGATCGCCCTGTCGTTCGCCCTGCTCTCTCTCGCGATCGCGGCCGCCATCTCCGCGATCACCTACAGCTTTGCCAGCTCGTACCTCATCGGGCAGCGGCAGAACGCGGCGCTCACCCGAGCGATCCTGGATGCCCGCGCGGCCGAGGCAGCCCTGATGTCGGGATCGACAGCGTCCGAGGCACTCGATCGGATCCCCTCTGTCGGCACGTCAGTCCAGCTCCTGCGCGTCGGTGAATCGTGGCTGGGGCCTCGATCCGCCTTCTCGCCGGACATGCTTCCCCAGAACCTGCTCGCCGCCGCGAACCCTGCCGGCGCGCAGCAGCGGCTCCTCCTCGACGGCACGCCGTGGTTCGTGGTGGCGATCCCCGCAGAGGGCGGGGTCTACGTCGAGGCCTTCCCGTTGCGTGACCTCGACCAGACGCTCCGCACCGGAGCCTGGGTGCTCGTCGGGATGAGCCTCCTGGCGGCCCTGGTGGGCGGGATCATCGGCCGCGCGGCCTTCGGGAGCCTCCTCGGCCCCGTTCGCCGCCTCGGGGCGGGTGCACAGTCCATCGCCGGCGGTCGGCTCGACACTCGGGTCGAACTCACGGGCGACCCCGACCTCGATCCGATCGCCGCGTCGTTCAATGGCATGGCCTCAGCGGTGCAGGAGCGCATTCAGCGGGAGCGGCGATTCAGCGCCAACGTCAGCCATGAGCTGCGCACGCCCCTCACCGCGATCCTCGGGACGGCGGAACTGCTCGAGTCGCGGGAGGCCCAGCTGCCGGATCGGGAGCGGGAGTGGATCGCCGTCCTGGGAGCCCAGGTGCGCAGGATGTCTCAGATGCTGCTCGATCTCCTGGAGATCAGCCGGCTGCAGTCGGACGACGCGTCGGAGTGGGAGGTCACCGACGTCAGGACGCTCACTCGCGAACTGCTGGTGGGAAGGAGTCTTGACCCGGACCTGGTACTGGGTGACTCGCCCCGACTGCGCACGGACGCCCGACGGCTCGAGCGCATCGTGGGGAACCTCGTCGACAATGCGGTCCGCCACGGAGGGGGTCTGTCAGCCGTGGTGCTCGAGGAGCAGGGCATCGACGTGGTCATCCATGTGGACGATGCCGGTCCGGGGGTCCCCGAGCCTGACCGTGAGCGGATCTTCGAACCGTTCGCCCGAGGGGGCCGAACCGACTCCCGGGACGGTGCTGGCCTTGGCCTCGCGATCGCGCGCGAGCAGGCGGCGAGCCTCGGCGGTGACGTCACCATCGACACCTCGCCCTATGGCGGTGCGCGGTTCTCCGCACGGTTGCCGAGCACCTCGGAGGTACTGCCGTGACTCGTGCCCACCGCGGACGACTGCGGATCTCCGTGGTGTTCGCGATGGCTGCACTGATGCTCACGGCCTGCGGAGTTCCCCTGCAGGAGTCACCGGAGCCGCTGCAGAGCGACGTCCTTCCAGCGGCACTCGCATCGGAATCGGGAGCGCCCGACTGACGCGCAGGTCTTCCCAGCCGACGCCCACTCGCCTACCCTCGGCGCATGCGCATCGCGATCGGAACTCGCAAGGGTCTGTGGACCGCTCAGGGAGACGAGCAGGGCTGGACGGTCAGCCAGCCCATGCGGGACATGGCTGAGTTCGCCAGCGTCGCCTGGATGCCGCGCGGAGACGGTCAGCCCCCTCGGCTGCTCGCCGGGGCGCGCAGCTGGTTCTGGGGACCCTCGGTCCTGACGAGCGACGATGACGGCGCGACGTGGTCCGATCCCGAGCACCGCGCCATCGCCTTCGCACCCGAGACCGAGA
>CALGTB010000338.1 GCA_937902285.1 uncultured Actinomycetes bacterium
CCGAGGACTACCACCAGCAGTACCTCTACAAGAACCCGAACGGCTACCGCTGCCATGCCAACACCGGTCTCGCACTTCCCGCGCTGACGCCGTAGCCGGCAACGTCACCCGCGCAGCGGCAGGGTCACCGTGAACCGGGCACCGTCGCCCGGCGTGCTGGACACCGACACGGTGCCGCCGTGGCTCCGCACGATCGAGTGGACGATCGCGAGGCCGAGACCCGAGCCGCCGCGCACGCGCGAGCGCGCCTCGTCCGTTCGGTAGAGCCGATCGAAGACCTGTGCCGCCTCCTCGGGGCTGAGGCCGGGGCCATGATCGGCGACGGTGATCACCGCCTCGGGTCTGTCCCCGTCGCGCACGGCGAGTGCCACCTGCACGGAGGTGCCCTCCGGCGAGTAGCGGACGGCATTGGACAGCAGGTTGTCCATCACCTGCCTCAGCCGCGCCTCGTCGCCGATCACGATCGCGTCGCGGGCAGCGCCGCCGGCATCGATGTCGATCCTGCGGTCCGCGGTGCTCACCGCCACCGCGGCCACCGCCGACGTCACCACGTCGAGCAGGCGCACCTCGGAGCGCGCCAGGGGCCGGTGCTCGTCGAGGCGGGCGAGCAGCAGCAGGTCGTCGACAAGGAGACCCATGCGCCAGGCCTCGTCCTGGATCCTCGTCAGGGCCAGGTCGGGGTCGTGTGCAGCTCCGTCCTGCACGAGCTCCGCATACCCACGGATGGACGTGAGCGGCGTGCGGAGCTCGTGGCTGGCGTCGGCGACGAACTGCCGCATGCGCTCCTCCGAGTCGCGGGCCTGGAGCTCCGACGCACGCTGCGCGTCGAACGACTCCTCGATGCGCGTCACCATCGAGTTGAAGGCTGTCGCGAGCTGGTCCACCTCGGTGCTCTCGCCCCGGGCGGGCACGCGCTGGCTGAGGTCGCCCTCCGCGATGGTCGTCGCCACCCCGGAGATCTCGTCGAGGGGCCGAAGGCTCCGGCGCACGACCACATAGCCCACCCCGGCCGCGACGACGACCACGACGACGCCCACGACGAGCTGCAGCAGGACGAGACGGTCGACCGTCGCCTGGAGGTCCGCGAGGGGGGTTCCGACGACCACCCAGCCCTCGACCTCGGGCACGTACGTCGCGAGGATGCGCCAGTCCCCGCTGCCCGCGGCCGGGCCGACGGTCAACGGCCCGAGCGCAGCCGACGCTGCGAGGTCCGTGACGGTCGGCAGCGCAGGACCGTCCGCTGCGTTGTCGTCCGCCGCGGACACGAACGAGGTCGGACTTCCGTCAGCGAAGACCACCGCCACGGAGAAGCGCGAGGGCGGACGCAGCTGCCCGTCCGTCGGTGGCACGCGTACGAGGGGCACCGCCATGGACATCAACGGCCGGGAGCCGGCCGACAGGGCCTCATCGACCCGGTCCATCAGGTAGCCCGACAGCGCCGTCGTGGCGATGAACGATGAGACCAGCAGCCCGGCGGAGAGCAGGACCACCATGAGCAGGCTGATCTTCACGCGCAGCGGCCGCCGCCTCAGGAGGGACCTCACGACCGCGGCCTTCGCAGGACGTACCCGACGCCGCGGATCGTGTGGATCAGGCGGGGCTCGACAGTGTCGACCTTGCGACGCAGGTACGAGATGTAGGACTCGACGACGTTCATCTCGCCGCCGAAGTCGTACTGCCACACGTTGTCCAGGATCTGCGCCTTGCTCACGACGGTCTCGGCGTTCTCCACCAGGAAGCGAAGGAGCCGGAACTCCGTCGGGGACAGCACGACGTCCCTGCCGCCGCGACGGACCTCGTGCGCTGCCTCGTCGAGCTCCAGGTCGTCGTACGTCAGCATCGTGCGCGCCGGGCTCGCCGCGTGCTTCCCGGCGCGCTTCAGCACGACACGGATCCGCGCCACGACCTCGTTGAGGCTGAAGGGCTTGACGATGTAGTCGTCGCCGCCGATCGTCAGCCCGGTGACGCGATCCTCCACGGCGTCCTTCGCCGTGAGGAACAGCACGGGGAACTGGTAGCCGTCGGCCCGCAGGCTGCGCACGAGCTCGAAGCCGTTCAGGCCCGGCATCATCACGTCGGCCACCATCAGGTCCGGCCTGAGGCTCTTGGCCAGGGCGAGGGCGGACGTGCCATCGCCGCAGGTGGTCACGTCGAATCCGTGGAACCGCAGGCTCGCCTCGAGAAGCTCGACGATGTTGGGCTCGTCGTCGACCACCAGCAGCCGGGCCTCGGGTGGAGCCGCGTTCGCCATGCCGTCAGTGTGCCCCGCCGAGTGTTCGGGTTCCTGTGGGGAACCTGTCAGTTTCCTGTGAACTTCGGTGCTCCCTGCACGGCTGCGCACATCACAGCGCCCTCCCACCCGGCTCCCAGCGTCCTGTCAGGTTCGTCGGCGAACGTGGCGCCATGAATCGACGCATCGTGTGGATCAACGGCCTGCTGGCGGTCGTCCTCGTGGCCGGCCTCGTCGGCGGCTACGTGTGGCTCTTCCGCTCGACCGACGAGGCTGCGACAGGGCGCACCGTTGCGGTCCAGTCGGGCAGCGTGAGCGAGACAGTCACTGCGACCGGAACGGTCGCGACGGCCGGCACCGTCGACCTGTCCTTCTCCGAGGGCGGCACCGTCACGACCCTCCTGGTGGAGGCTGGCGACACAGTGCGGGCCGGGCAGCGCCTGGCCACGGTCGATGACACCACGGCCCAGCAGGCGCTCACCTCGGCGACGCGCACGTATGCGCAGGCGGTGACGGCGGCACAGCAGTCGTCGGTGTCCCTCACCGCCGCCCAGCGATCGCTCGACGACGCCAGGGAGACAGCGGCCCTGAACAAGAAGGGCTACGTGACCGCGGTGACCGAGGCAAAGGAGGCCCTCGCCGATGCGGAGTCGTCGTGGTCGGCCGCGTGCCTTGACCCGAATGGCCTCTGCCCCAGCACGGACGCCTGGAGCCAGCTGCGCGCGGCCGAGGGCGACGTGGCGAGCGCGTCGTCCGCGTACCAGCAGGCCGTGCAGACCGCCTCTGCTGACGAGACCACCAACAACCTCAAGGTCAACCAGGCCAAGGTGAACGCCGAGGCCGCCCAGTCGCGGCAGTACAACGACTGCACCACGTACGGGTCGACGTCGAGCCAGTGCACGTCGGCAAATGACTCCCTGCGCACGGCGCAGCAGGGCTACGAGAACGCCCTGAACAGCCAGCGCGTCGCCGCGATCGCGTCCCAGCAGACCCTGGCTGATGCCGACGAGCGGATCACGGCCGCCAACGTGGCCCTCAAGCGACTGCAGGCGAGCCTGGCCGAGACGGCGCGTGACGCCCGCGACGGCGCTGAGCGGTCACTGGCCTCTGCTCAGCTCGCCCTGAAGAAGGGAGTCGAGTCCGACCAGCAGTCGATCGCCCGGGCGCAGGAGTCCCTCGCCTCGCTGCAGGCCGGCAGCATGGCGGTGGACACGCCGACGGGCGCGACCACCGCCGACAGCGCAGCCATCGAGGTCGCGCGGGACGGCGTCGCGGTCGCGCAGCAGAGCCTCGAGGCCGCGGTGCTCCGCGCTCCCGTCGCCGGGACCGTGGGCTCCGTCGCGGTGGACGAGGACGAGGATGTGATCGCCGGCGCGCCGGTGCTCACGCTCGTCCCTGAGGCCGCCTACGAGGTGACCGCCCAGTTCTCCGAGGCCGACGCGATGAAGGTCGCCGCGGGGCAGCCGGCCACGGTGACCCTCGACGCCCTGAACGGCGAGTCGGCCACGGGCACGGTCACGTCGGTCGCCATCCTCCCGACCACGGGCGGCGACGTCACCACCTACGCGGCGACGATCACGCTGGCCGACGCGCCCGACGGCGTTCGCGATGGCATGAGCGCGAGCGTCGTCGTGACCGTCGACGAGGTGGCGGATGCCCTGTGGGCGCCCAGTGCGGCCATCACGACCGCGGGCGGGCTCAGCACCGTGACCGTCCGGGTGAACGGCATCGACACGGTCGTGCCGGTGACGACGGGCCTGGCCGGGGATACCGGGACCGAGATCACCAGCGGCGTCGCCGAGGGCGACCAGCTGGTCGTGGACACGACCGACACCGGCACCGGCTTCAGCGGCATCCCGGGCGGGGGTCCTCCGGGAGGCCTCGGCGGCGGAGTGGGCATTGTCGGCGGAGCAGGCCGCTGATGACCCCCGTCATCGCCCTCAGCGGGATCACGAAGTCGTACGGCTTCGCCGAGACCACCGTGCACGCTCTTCGCGGCGTGGACCTCGTGGTCGATCGAGGCGACTACCTGGCCATCATGGGCGCGTCGGGATCCGGCAAGTCGACGCTCATGAACATCATCGGTGCCCTCGACGGCGCCACGACAGGTCACTACGAGCTCGACGGCATCAACATCGACTCCCTCGATGAGTCCGCCCTGTCGATCGTCCGCAACCGCAAGATCGGGTTCATCTTCCAGTCGTTCAACCTGATCCCGCGCACAACCGCACTCGCGAACGTCGAGCTTCCCCTGCTCTACCGCGGAGTCGGCAGAAGGGAGAGGCGCGAGCGCGCCGCAGCGGCGCTCGCCTCCGTCGGCCTGTCCGATCGCGCGTCGCATCAGCCGAACGAGCTCTCGGGTGGACAGCAGCAGCGCGTCGCCGTCGCGCGCGCCCTGGTGGCGGAGCCGTCCCTGCTGCTCGCCGACGAGCCCACCGGCAACCTCGACAGCCAGGCGACATCCGACGTGCTCGACCTCATGGATGCCATGCACGACGAGGGCAGGACCATCGTCATGATCACGCACGAGGACGACGTCGCAGCCAGGGCCGATCGCGTGATCACCCTGGTCGACGGCATGATCGCGGCCGAACGACGGAACCGGCCGTGAACCTCCTCGAGACCCTCCAGATCGGGCTCCGCGGAGTCGGGGCCAACAAGCTCCGCTCGGCCCTGACCGTGCTCGGGATCCTCATCGGCGTTGCGGCCGTCATCGTCCTGGTCGCCGTCGGGAACGGCTCGTCGCAGGCCGTCACGAGCAGCATCGAGCAGCTGGGCACCAACACGCTCACCGTCCGGCACGGGACGTTCGGACCGGGCGGCGACGGGGGGCGCACGCAGTTCAAGGACCTCACGGTCGATGACGCCATCGCCCTGGCGGACGACGTCCTGGCACCCGACGTCCAGAGCGCCTCGCCGGTCGTCTCGGCCCAGGCGGCCTGCACCTACGAGGGCACCAGCTACAGCACCAGCATCACGGGCACCTGGCCGTCGTACTTCGAGCCCTCCAACCTGACGCTGGCCTCCGGCACCTCCTTCACCAACGACGACGTCACGTCGTCCCGGCGCTCGGTGGTGCTCGGCCAGACGGTGGTCGACGAGCTCTTCGGCAGCGTCGACCCGGTGGGTCGGGAGATCACCTGCGCCGGGACGCCCTTCACGGTCGTCGGCACCTTGGAGGAGAAGGGGAGCAGCGGCTTCCAGGACTCCGATGACGTCATCATCGCCCCGCTCACCACCGTGCAGGGGCACCTCACCGGCTACCGCAGCCTCGACACGATCCTCGTGCAGGCCGTGTCGGGGTCTGCCGTCGATGCAGCTGAGTCCGAGGTCTACTCCATCCTCGACGACCGGCACGGCACGACCGACACCTCCTCGCGCGACTACCAGGTGCTCAACCAGGCCAGCCTGCTGTCCACGGTCGAGGACACCAACCAGGTGTTCACCGTCCTGCTCGGAGCGGTCGCCGCGATCAGCCTGCTGGTCGGCGGCATCGGCATCACCAACATCATGCTCGTGACCGTCACCGAGCGGACGCGCGAGATCGGCATCCGCAAGGCCATCGGAGCCAGCAAGTCCGCGATCCTCGGCCAGTTCCTCGTCGAGGCGACGGTGCTGTCGATCATCGGCGGCGTGGCCGGAGTGGCAGTGGCACTCGTGGTCACGCAGTTCGAGATCGCCGGAGTGGCCCCCGTGATCATGCCGGTGTCCGTCATCGGGGCGTTCGCCGTATCGGTCGCCCTTGGACTGTTCTTCGGCAGCTACCCCGCGAACCGTGCCGCATCCCTACGACCGATCGAGGCGCTGAGACATGAGTGACAACGAGATGGATGCGATGACGGACGCGCCGCGCGCCGACCCGCCGGCTGGCGATGGCGACGACCTCGCCAC
>CALGTB010000339.1 GCA_937902285.1 uncultured Actinomycetes bacterium
ATGCGCGTTGTTGAGCGCATCCATGGTGAGGTGGTAGCGATCGACCCGGTTGCGCACGACCATGTCGAACGGGGTCGTCGTCGTCCCGTGGTCGAGGAATCCCCGCGCACGGAAGCGGTCGGCGTCCGGACGCCCATGGACGACCTGGTGGACGGCACCGGGGTAGCCGTGGAAGGCGAAGATCACGTCGCGATCGTCGGTGAACAGCTCGTCGAAGTAGCGGTCGCTCATGCCGTGCGGATGATCCTTCGGGCGGATCAGCGACATGATGTCGACCACGTTGACGAAGCGGACATGGAGGTCGGGCACGCGCTCGCGGAGGATCTGGGCCGCCGCGAGCGACTCCATCGTCACCACGTCGCCCGCGCAGGCCAGCACGACATCGGGATCGTCGCCGAGGTTCTCGTTGCCGGCCCAGTCCCAGATCGACGCCCCCCGCTCGAAGTGCTCCTTCGCCTGCTCGAGGGTGAGGTACTGCAGCTGCGGCTGCTTGTCGATGACGATGACGTTGACCCTGTTCTGCGTGCGGAAGCAGTGGTCGCCCACCACGACCAGGCTGTTCGCATCCGGCGGGAAGTAGATCCGCGACACCGTGCCGCGCTTGTTGATGACGTTCTGGATCAGGTCGGGCCCCTGGTGGCTGAAGCCGTTGTGGTCGTTACGCCAGCACGTGCTCGTCAGCAGGATGTTGAGGGAAGGGACGGGCGTCCGCCATGGCAGATGATGCGCCTCCTCGAGCCACTTCGTGTGCTGGATGGTCATGGACGCGCTGACCATCGCGAAGGCCTCGTAGGTGGCGAACAGCCCCTGACGGCCCGTCAGTGTGTAGGCCTCGATCCAGCCGTGGCAGTTGTGCTCGCTCAGCACCTCCATGACCCGACCGTCCGCGCTGAGGGCGACGTCCGACGGCAGCGTCAGCTCCATGAACGCGCGGTCGGACACCTCGAACACCGCGCCCACGCGGTTGCTGTTCGACTCGTCAGGACTCGACAGCCGGAACGACGTCGGGTTGTCGACGTAGAAGTCGCGCATCATCGCCCCGAGCTGACGGGTCGACTCGAGCTGGACGACACCGGGGGCCGGCACCTCGACCTCGTAGGCCGTCATGTCGCGCATGACGAACGGTGGGACGTCCTTGCCGCCGTTCGCGTACGGCGTCGCGGACATCCGCTTGTCGCCGTCGGGGGCACTGGCGCGCACGTGTGGGAGCGGTGCGCCCTCGGCGTCGAACAGATCTGCGGGATCGTACGAGCGCATCCACGACTCGAGGATGGCGAGGTGCTCGGGATTGCCCTTGACCCCGGACAGCGGCACCTGGTGCGCACGCCACGAGTCCGTGACCTGCACCCCGTCGACCTCCCACGGCCCGGTCCAGCCCTTCGGGGTCCGCAGGACGATGAGCGGCCAGCGCGGCTGGCCGACGGGGGCACCCGACCGGGCCGCCTGCTGGATCTCACGGATCCGCGCGTAGGCGTGGGCCAGCGTCGCGTGGAAGCGTTCGTGCATGCCGGGGACATCGTCGCCACCGACCTCGAGCACCTCGTAGCCGTGCCCGGTCAGGAGTGCGCGCAGCTGCTCGGGGTCCTTGCGGGCCAGGACGGTCGGCCCGGCGATCTTGTAGCCGTTCAGGTGGAGGATCGGCAGCACGGCACCGTCATGGGCCGGGTTGAGGAAGGAGATCCCCTTCCATGAGCCCTCGAGCGGCCCGGTCTCGGCCTCCCCGTCGCCGACGACGGCGACCGCGAGGAGGTCGGGGTTGTCGAACACCGCGCCGAACGCATGCATGAGCACATAGCCCAGCTCGCCGCCCTCGTGGATGGAGCCCGGCGTCGTGACCGAGACGTGGCTGGGGATCCCCCCGGGTGACGAGAACTGCCGGAAGAGCCGCTGCATGCCGCCGGCGTCGAGCGAGATGTCGGGGTACACCTCGCTGTAGGTGCCCTCGAGGTACGACGCCGCGACCAGCGCCGGTCCGCCGTGACCGGGGCCGGTCAGGTAGATCGCGTCCTGGCCGGTGCGCTTGATGAGGGTGTTCATGTGCGCGTAGATGAAGGACAGCCCGGGTGAGGTGCCCCAGTGGCCGAGCAGTCGCGGCTTGATGTCGTCGCTCGTCAGCGGCTCGCGCAGCAGGGGGTCCGACTGCAGGTAGATCTGCCCCACCGTCAGGTAGTTGCAGGCGCGCCAGAAGGCGTCGACGCCGGCCAGTTCCTGGTCGGTCAGCGGCTCGATCATGGCGGCGACGGTCGGGTCCTGGGCAGCGGTCATGGTGTGCGGCTCCTCGATTGGGCGGCGTGCTTCCTCCACCCTCTCGTGGCTGCGAGCGATTGTCGCGTCCTGCCCGCGGTGTTCACGCCCGCGTAACCTCACTCCGCTCGCTCACGCGCCGAGAACGGCCATCCCCAGAGATCGGGCCGCCTGGGCCTGTGCCACGTCGAACGTGATGAAGGGCATCAGGGTGCCCCCGACCCGGCGCGCCGACGCGAGGTGGATGGCATCCAGCGTCCGTACCCCGGTGACCTCCCCGAGCTCGGCCGCGAGGTCGCATACTCCCTCATCGACCTCGATCACGTCGATCGACCTGAGGTCGGCAGCGAACAACGAGCGTGCCAGTGTCATCTCGGCCGCCGAGACGAGCCGGGCGAGGTTCCGCCTCACCTCGACAACGGTGATGCGCGACGTGATCAGCGTGTCGGACGCGAGGAGCTGCTGCGCAACTCCCGAGTCCGCCTCGGCAACGTAGCGCTTCAGCAGGGCACTGGTGTCGACGTAGGACGTCATGCCTCTCCGCGGTCCTCCGCCAGGGCACTCGCGATGCCCACCGACGACCGAAGCGGGGAGATGGCCGCCAGCGGCGCCCTCTCCGCAGCCGGCGTGATCCACCCATCACGGATGCCGGCCTCGATCTGGTGGCGCCCGGGTGCCGGGGCGAGGACGGCAGCGACACGGCCCCGGTCGGTGACGAGGACGGTCTCGCCACCCTCCGCGAGGCGCACGTACTCGGAGAGGTGCGCCTTGAGCTCACGGATGCCGACCTGCATGTGACCACATTACCGACGGTTGTGGACACATGTCCATGGCGCAGCCGTCAGCGACCTCCCCCATAGGAGCGGGTCACGTCGGCCACCCACACCCGGTACTCCTCGTAGAACTGCTCCCGGCCCAGCCGTTGGGCCTCGAGGTGGTCCGGGTGCTGCTTCCACGCCCTCGCCGACGCCTCGTCGGCGAAGAAGGACACGGTCACGCCCTCGCGCGTCACCGGGTCGCGCACGCTCATGATCTCGAGGAAGCCGGGCTGCTGCCTGGCCAGCTCGTCCATCCGGGCCGCCATGGCGGCGTACTCGTCGTCGTGCGCCGGTGTGCGACGCGACGAGAAGATCACGGCTACGGTCATGGCGCTCCCTCGGTGGATTCTGCGGTGCCCTGCTCGACCATCCGCTTGAGCCGGACCAGGCTCTTGGCGACGGCCACCTGGTTGTTGTCGTACGCGTTGATGGCCATCAGCGCCGGCGGGAAGAGCGCCGTCCGCGCGTCGAAGGTCTCGGTGACGAGGGTGCGGTCGTCGTCCAGCGGATGCAGCTGGTAGCGCCAGCGATGACGGAAGAAGTGGCACCAGGCGATGCGTCGGCCCTCCTCGAACTCGACCACCGTGTTGTCCGTGCGGTAGGGCACCTTCAGTCGCATGCCCATCCCGAAGTGGGCACCGAGGAAGAGCCGGTCCGGTCCGGACACAACCCCCTGCACGGTGCCGGAGCCGTCCAGCGCCGCGTGGAGGGCCGGCGTCGCGAGCACATCGAAGACCCGGTCGGCGGGCGCGTCCACCACGATTCTCGCCGCCCTGGCCCAGCGCGATCCGGTGTCGATGATCTCGGCGCGGGGCTCCATGCCCACAACCCTAGACTCGACGCCGTGAGCGTCCGCGTCTATACCGGTCCGCACTCCGACCGGGGTGGCGGTCCCTCAGGCTGGATCGGCTACCTGCCGTGGGCCTTCGCCGCGATCACCATCGTCGGGCAGATCGTCTGGGTGCTCCTCGGGTCGAGCGGTCGCACCGCGCTGACCATCCTCACGGTGGCCACGTTCTTCCTCGCCTCCGCCACGCATGCCTTCCTCAGCCGGGGCGCCGCCTGGGCCTCCGGCTACCTGGCGATCTCGCTGGTCTTCGGCTGGGGCATCGAGCTGATCGGGCTCCAGACCTCGTTCCCGTTCGGCTCGTACCTCTACGGGGACGCGCTGGGCGTGACCATCGCCGGCGTCCCGCTGGTCATCCCGCTCGCGTGGTCGATGATGGCCTACCCCTGCCTCCTCGCCGCCCAACGACTGTCGACCACGGGCTTCGGCACGGCGCTCGTCGCGGGCTGGCTCCTGGCCTCCTGGGACCTCTTCCTCGATCCGCAGATGGTCGGGCAGGGCTACTGGACGTGGGAGGACACGGGCTGGTCGCTGCCCGGCATTCCCGGCATCCCGCTGCAGAACTACCTGGGCTGGCTCCTCGCCTCCATCGTCCTCATGTTCCTGCTCGACAGGCTGCCACGGAAGGTGGCGGCTGACGGCGTCCCCACCGTCCTGCTCACCTGGGTCTTCGCCTCGAACATCGTGGCCAACCTGGTGTTCTTCCACCGTCCCGGGGTGGCACTGTGGGGCGGCGTCTGCATGGGCCTGGTGATCGTCCCCTGGCTCTGGCGCCTGTGGAGCCAGCCGCAATGGTGACCGCGGGCGCGGGGCGGGCCGCTGTGCGGCTCGGGGCCCTCAGCGCCTGCGCACTCGCGGCGCACACGGCCGTCAACCTCGCGTACCTCCGGTCGCCCGATCCCGATGCCCCGCCGGTCACCGACGACGTCACGGTGCTCATCCCTGCGCGTGACGAGGCGGCCCACATCGAGGCCACGGTCCGGTCCGTGCTCGCCCAGACCGGCGTGCCCCGCCTGTCGATCGTCGTCCTCGACGACGGATCCACCGACGACACGGCGAGCATCGTCGAGGCCCTGGCCGCCGCCGACGACCGCGTGCGCCTGGTGCGCGGCGGCGACAGCCCTCTGCCGGCCGGCTGGCTGGGCAAGCCGTGGGCCTGCCAGCGCCTGGGGCTCGAGGCCAC
>CALGTB010000340.1 GCA_937902285.1 uncultured Actinomycetes bacterium
CGTCTCGAATCCGTTCTGCGCCGCGTTCGATCGGCTCCGCCTCACCGCAGACGGTCAGATCCGCAACTGCCTGTTCGCCCGCGACGAGACCGACGTCCGAGCGACGCTGCGCGACGCCTCGATCACCGAGGAGGAGCGCCGTTCCCGGCTGGCCGCGCTGTTCGCCTCGTCGGTGCTCGCGAAGCTCCCGGGCCACGGCATCAACGACCCGCTCTTCATCCAGCCCGCCCGCCCCATGAGCGCGATCGGCGGCTAGGGCGCGCCTCAGCCGCCGGCGAAGGGCGGCAGGACGTCGACCCGCCCTCCGGGCGCGACCTCGACGTCCTCGCCGTGCACGGCGACCCCGTCGACGAGGACGCTGCAGCGCGGCCGCACGGTGGCGAAGGCGGGGTGCTCGTCGCAGAGTCGATCGAGGATCGACCGCAGGGAGCCAGGAATCGCAGGCACAATCGACGCACCGACCGCCGCGCGCGCGGCCGCGAAGAGGTGGACCTCGACCTGTTCGGATGGCACGCGCTGGAGCGTACGCTCCCTGCGCCAGGCCCGCTGCCACGCGAACCGGCTTTCCCTCGCGCGAAGCCCCGACCGGGTCTATCGTGACCTGAGTCACACGGTGCGCGAGGCGGTCATCGGATCGCGGGCGCCCCCCACAGGAGGTCCCATGCAGCTGGAGAACTCGTTCGTCGTCCCGGCAGACATCGAGACCGCCTGGAGGACGCTGCTCGACGTGGAGGCGATCGCCCCCTGCATGCCGGGGGCCACCCTCACGTCGTTCGACGGGGACAGCTTCACGGCCGACGTCAAGGTCAAGCTCGGGCCGGTCACCATGGTGTTCGGCGGAGCCGGGACCTTCACGAAGAAGGACGATGCGACCCACACGACCGTCATCGACGCGAGCGGCAAGGAGAAGAAGGGCGGCGGCAACGCGTCGGCCCTCATCACCGCCGTTCTCGTCTCCGAGGGTCCCGACAGCACCAGGGCCAACATCGTCACTGACCTCACCATCACGGGCAAGGCGGCCCAGTTCGGCCGTGGCGTGATGGCCGATGTCTCGAAGAAGCTCATCGACCAGTTCGCGGGCAACCTCGAGCAGGTGATCTCGGCCCGCAAGGCCGCTCAGGATGCCCCGGAGGCCTCGCCGGTCGCCGACGCGTCCGCACCGGAGGCCGCCGGAGCACCTGCGGCCGCCCCGGCCGCACCAGCGCCGAATCTCAACAACGAGGCGCTCGATCTCGGAAGCGCCGCCATGGGTCCTGTTCTCAAGCGGGCCATCCCCGTCGTCGTGGTCGTCGCCGTGGTCGTGGGCGGCGTGATCTGGCTCCTCGCTCGCCGGTAGCCGCCGGACGAGTTCGTTCATCGCACGGTCCAACGCAGCCGAGAAAGGGGTGAGGGATGCAGACTCCCGCGCCAACCGACTATGTGAGGGCGACCTCGGTCGCCCATGCGATCAGCCTCCTCGAGGAGCACGGCGAGGAGTCCCGGCTGCTCGCGGGCGGACACAGCCTCATCCCGATGATGCGCCTGCGCGTCGCCCGACCCGAGATGCTCATCGACCTGCAGGAGCTCCACGAGCTGCGCGGGATCAGGATCGAGGGTGACGAGATCGTCATCGGCGCGATGACGACGCACGCGGACATCCTCGCCTCGCCGGTGCTGGCCGAGCACTACGCGATCTTCCGCGAGGCCGAGAAGGTCATCGCGGACCCGGTGGTGCGCAACCGCGGGACGATGGGCGGATCGATGTGCCAGGCCGACCCGTCCGAGGACCTGTCCGCGGTCGGTGCGGCGCTGAAGGGCACCGTCGTCATCCAGGGGGCCGGAGAGTCGCGCACGGTGGCGATCCGCGAGTTCCACGAAGGTCCCTACGAGACGAAGGTCGGCCCCGCCGAGATCCTCACCGAGGTCCGCTTCCCCATCCGGCCGGGTGCGGGCAGCGCGTACGAGAAGGTCGAGCGGCGCGTGGGCGACTGGCCCGTCGCGTCGGTGGGCGCCTACGTGGTCGTCAGCGGCGGCGTCGTCTCGGACTGCGGCATCGGGCTCACCGCCGTGGGAGCCGAGCACTTCTGCGCCCCGGGAGCCGAGGCCTACCTGATCGGGAAGCCGCCGACGGAGGAGAGTTTCGCCGAGGCCGCGAGGCTCGCCGCCGACTCGTGCAGCCCGTCCTCCGACCAGCGCGGTCCTGCCGACTACAAGAGCCACCTGGCCAAGGAGCTCACGCACCGCGCGCTTCGCCGTTCTGCCGCCTCGAGCCAGGGAGCCTGACATGCAGGTCACGATCACGATCAACGGCACCCCGGTCACCCGCGATGTCGAGCCGCGCATGCTCCTCGTCCACTTCGTGCGCGAGGAGGCAGGGCTGCGCGGGACGCACTGGGGCTGCGACACCTCCAACTGCGGCACCTGCACGCTCTGGGTCGACGGCGCGCCCGTCAAGAGCTGCACCGTGCTCGCCGCGCAGGCCGACGGCCATGAGGTCGCGACGGTCGAGGGTCTCGAGAAGGGCGGCGAGCTCGACCCCGTCCAGAAGGGTTTCATCGAGTGCCACGGCCTCCAGTGCGGCTTCTGCACCCCCGGCATGATGATGACCGGACGCGCGCTGCTCGACAGCAACCCGCATCCGACCGAGGAGGAGATCCGCGAGGCGATCTCCGGCCAGATCTGCCGCTGCACCGGCTACAAGAACATCGTCGCGGCGATCCAGTGGGCCGCCGACAACCCCGCCATGAGTGACTCCGTCGCGAGTGAGGTGAACGCATGACCGCTGTCGAGGACGTGCCCGTGAGCGCGGCCGGCAATCCGATCGGCTTCGGGTCGATGAAGCGCATCGAGGACCAGCGCTTCGTCCGCGGGCAGGGCAACTACGTGGACGACGTCAACCTCCCCGGCATGCTGCACAGCGCCATCCTGCGCAGCCCCTACGCGCATGCCCGCATCCGCTCGATCGACACCTCGGCCGCCGAGGCGCTGCCGGGCGTCCATGCGGTGATCACCGGCAAGATCCTCGAGGGCATTCCGCGGCCGTCGCTCCTCGGCGACAACTTCGCCTGGATGCCCACGCTGTCCTACGACACCCAGGCCGTCCTGGCGACGGACAAGGTGCGGTTCCAGGGGCAGGAGGTCGCCTACGTCATCGCCGACACCCGCTACATCGCGCGCGATGCCCTCGAGCTGATCGACGTGGACTACGAACCGCTCGAGCCCGTCATGGATGCCAAGCGGGCGCTCGATCCCGACGCGCCGATCATCCGCGACGACAAGGGCTTCACCGACAACCGGATCGTCGACGTCCACGGCCAGACGTCCTGGGAGTCGGGCAACGGACCCGAGACGGCCGCGGCGTTCGCGGCGGCCGAGGCCGACCCGGACTGCGTCGTGGTGACCCAGGAGATCAT
>CALGTB010000341.1 GCA_937902285.1 uncultured Actinomycetes bacterium
CGGCTGGGGCTCGAGGCCACCGGGTCCGTCCTCGTGTTCGTCGACGCCGATGTCGTCCTGCATCCCCCGGCCCTCCGGGCGGCGGTCGGCACCCTGCGCGAGCGTCGCCTGTCCCTCGTCTCCCCCTACCCGCGCCAGCTGTCCGGCAGCGCCCTGGAGCGCCTGGTGCAGCCGATCGTGACGTGGTCGTGGGCCGCGACCATGCCCCTGCGATGGGCCGAGAACTCGACCCGGCCGTCCCTGTCGGCGGCGAACGGCCAGTTCCTCGTCATCGACGCCGGCGCCTACCGGGCGGTCGACGGCCACGCCGCCGTCCGGGCCGAGGTCATCGAGGACGTCGCCCTCATGCGCGCCATCAAGGCGAGCGGGCGCCGGGCGGCCACCGTCGACGGCTCCCGCCTGGCCCAGTGCCGGATGTACGAGGGAGCCGCCGCCGTCGTCGACGGCTACGCGAAGTCGCTGTGGTCCGCCTTCGGAGGTCCCGCAGGCTCGGTCGCCGTCAATGGCCTGCTCCTCGCGACCTACGTGCTGCCGGCCGTGGCCGCCGTGGCGGCGCGCGATGCCCGCACCCGTCGGTGGGGTCGCGTGGGCTACGTCGCCGGGGTCACGAGCCGGGCGCTGGTCGCGCGCCGCACAGGCGAGCGCGTGCTGCCCGACGCACTGGCCCAGCCCGCGTCCATCGCCGCCTTCGCCGTGCTCAATGCGATCTCGTGGCGCCGTCACCTCTCGCGGCGCAACACGTGGAAGGGCCGGCCCGTCACCATGCAGGAGGCAGCATGAGCACGGTCGTCGTGATCGGCGCCGGCGTCGGCGGCATGGCGGTGGCCGCCCGCCTGGCCGTGAAGGGCCACGAGGTGACCATCGTCGAGCAGTCCCCGACCTACGGCGGGAAGCTCGCCCGATACGAGCGTGACGGCTTCGTGTTCGACACCGGACCGAGCCTGTTCACCCTCCCCGCCGTCTACCGGGACCTGTTCCTCAAGACCGGGGGTGCCCTGGAGCAGGCGGTCGACCTGCAGCCCATCGAGCCGGCCTTCGGCTACCACTTCGCCGACGGCACGTCGGTCAGCGTGCCCGGAGTGGACCCGGCCAAGGCGGCCATGGCGTTCGGCGAGGCGTTCGGCGGCACGGCCGACGACGACTGGCGTCGGCTCGTGGCCCGGGCCGGCAGCATGTGGCGGATCACGCGGGAGCCCTTCCTGCAGTCGCCGCTGACGGGCTGGCGGACGCTGCTGTCGCTCGCGAAGGACCCGGGCGACATCCGCACGGTCGCGCCGCGCACCTCCCTCCGCGACCTCGGTCGCGAGTACCTCGCCGACCCCCGCCTGCGGCAGGTGCTCGACCGCTACGCCACGTATGCAGGCTCCGATCCCCGCAAGGCGCCCGCCGTTCTGGCGACCATCCCCTACATCGAGCAGACCTTCGGGGCCTGGCACCTCGGCGGCGGGCTGGCCCGCCTGGCTGATGCGCTGGCGGCCCGCTGCCGCGAGCGCGGCGTCACGATGCGCTTCGAGGCGGACGTGTCGGGCATCGAGCTGGAGGAGGGCAGGGCCAGCGGGGTGCGCCTGGCCGACGGTGAGGTGATCAGGGCCGACGTCGTCGTGGCGAACGCCGACGCCTCGCACGTCTACGGCGACCTGCTCACCGACCGGCGCGCCGATCGCGCCGCCCGCGACCTCGCCAAGACCACGCCCTCGCTGTCGGGATTCGTCCTCCTCCTGGCCGTTCGGGGGCGCACTTCCGGCCTTCGCCATCACAACGTGTGGTTCCCGGCGGACTACGACGGCGAGTTCGACGCGATCTTCGGCGGCCGGCCGCATCCGGTCGACGATCCCGCCATCTACGTGTGCGCCCCGGACGACCCCCTCATGCGGCCGGACGACGACAGCGAGGCCTGGTTCGTGCTGGTCAACGCCCCTCGTCACGGAGACGGCACGCGGCGCACCGTCGACTGGGATGCGCCCGGCCTCGCCGAGTCGTATGCCGATCACGTGCTCGCCCGGCTCGCCGAGCGCGGCATGGATGTACGCGACCGGGTGCTGTGGCGCGAGACCCGCACGCCGGCCGACCTCGAGCGGGCGACGCGGGCGCCGGGAGGGTCGATCTACGGCACGTCGAGCAACGGCGCCCGGGCCGCCTTCCAGCGCCCCGCGAACGCATCGCCGATCCCCGGACTGTTCCTCGTCGGCGGCTCGGCCCACCCGGGCGGCGGACTGCCGCTGGTCGGGATGAGCGCGGAGATCGTCGCGACGCTCATCGGGAGCGGCAGGTCGTAGTCCCGCGCGTCAGGCCTCGGACCGGAGGACCCCGTCCTCGTCGACGTACGCCCGACGGGCCTCCACCACGAGGTGACAGGGCAGCTCACCGTAGATGTGCGGGAAGTGCTGGCCGACGCCCGGATCCTCGAACACCACGGGCAGTCCCGCCCGCTCCAGGGTGTCGACGTCCATGACCAGCAGGACGAGCTCCTCGTCGACGTTCGCGTAGACGAGGTCGGCGACCCAGGGCACCTGCTCGGCGGTCGAGGCATGGATGAACCCCACCTCCTCGAGGGTCATCCCGTGCGTCGACGTGCGGTAGGTGCCGCCGGGCTGCGCTGCGTCCCAGGCCGACCGGCTCGTCAGGTGGTAGATCCGGCCATCGGCCGGCAGCGGGGGTGCACCGTCGGCGCTCACCGGTCCTGAACCGTCGGCGCTCACGTGGCCGGCACCTGCGGGACGTCCTCGATCTGGTCGGCGATGGCCTGGCGATCCTCGACGTCCTGCTCCGCCTCGAGCTCGACCCAGGCGCGCGCGATGCACTCGTCCCGCCGCGTCCCGTCCCCCGCCGACGCATACGCGCGGGCGAGCCCCTCGTAGATGCTGGCCCGCAGCCACGCCGGGCGCTCGCCGGTGATCACGGCGGCCAGGGCCCGGCGACCGAACAGGATGGCGATGTCGGGCTCCCCGACCGCCGCAGCAGCCCTGCTCACCATCCACTCGGCGATGATGTGCGCCTGCTCGTCGTCGACGGCCAGCCAGTGGTAGCGCGACGCGAACGCCGCCGTCAGGAGCTCGGCATCCTCGTCGGCACTGCGGGTCGGGTTGTCGAGCAGGTCCCAGCAGCGGTTGTACGTCGCGACGGCCTTGGCGCGGTGGTCCACCGGGACCGGCGTGACATCCGGGACCACGTACTCGGCCGGGTCCTCCGCGCCCCACGGCACCGGGACCACCTCGGCCACCTGCTCGACGGGCATCGGCTGCGGGACGACCGGCTGCGGTGCGATCAGCGGACCCTCGTTCGACGGCACGAGCCGGGGCCGCTCCACGATGAACATGCATGCCCAGTAGCACGCGAAGCCGACGGCGATGCCGGCGTACACGTCCATGAGGTAGTGCTGGCGCAGCATCACGGTCGCGGGGAAGACGAGCAGCAGCCACGGCATGAGGATCCACGACGTCTTCACCAGGCGGTGTCGCAGCCGCCACAGGGACAGGAGGGCGATCGTGGTCCAGGCGCAGTGCCCGCTGGGGTAGCCGTTGAAGGGCTGGTCGTTCCCCCAGACGACGCGCACAAGATCACCAGCGAGGCCGCCGCCGGCCTCGACATCGCGGATGACGTTCGTCTGGAAGAGCACGAACGCGGCGTCGAGGACCAGCTGGGAGACGATGAGGGCCAGCCCGACAGTGAGGAACCTCCGGAACGAGCCGACGGCGAGGTTCAGGAGCGGCACGACGATGGGGACGATGAGCAGGAACGACAGGTACGGGATGGCCAGGAGGGGGACGAACGGGATGCGCTCGTCGAGCCAGCTCTTCAGCACGAACGTCTGGTACGGCTCATCGCCCGCGAGCGGCTGCACCAGCTCGCCCGTCGACGGGTCGGTCGCGAAGAAGGCCGGCCAGCGATCCGGAGGCGGTGCGGCATTCAGCAGCACGTAGCTGGCGAAGGCCAGGGCGATGCCGAGGAAGACGAGCACGGCGAGGAACCACTGCCGACGGGTCAGCCGCCAGGCGCGCAGAGGGGGGTCGAACCTCACCAGGTCCGACGTCATCCCGCCCATGGAGGCCTCCCTTGTCCGTGGCGCACTTTATACGCCGCAGGCGGCGACCCCCGTGAAGCGGCGACGGCTATCGCGGGTCGAGCCAGCGGGCCAGCCGGCCGCTGCGCGCCACCGAACGGATGCGCTCGTCCGTGGCCGACCGTGCCTCCTCCGTGGTCACGATGATGAGCCGGTCACCGGCCCGGATCCGGGTGTGGGCATCGGGTGAGATGGCCTGCTCTCCGCGGACGACCAGTGCGACGACCGCACCCTGGGGAAGGCCGATCTCCATGACGAAGGTGCCGACGAAGCCCGACTCCTGCGGGATCTCGACCCCGAGGACAAGGGCTCTCATGCCGTCCAGCGGGGCGCTCTCGACCTCCAGTTCCATCGCCTCGCCCGGGAGCACCACGCCGAGGCGGCGCCCCAGCGGCGCCAGGATCGGCGTCTGCACGAGCAGCAGGGCCAGCACGACGAGGAGCGTGACGTCGAACACGAGCGAGGCCCCGGTCACGGCGGCCGCCAGCGGGATGGCGGCGAAGACGATCGGGACGGCGCCGCGCAGGCCGGCGACGGAGGCGAATGCGACCGTCGACCACGGCCATCGGAACGGCACGAGCGACACCAGGACGGCCAGTGGCCGGGCGACCAGGACGAGCACGGCGATGACGAAGAGCGCCGTGGGGACCGCCGCCGGCAGGCGGTCGATCTCCGCGAGGGCGCCGAGCATGACGAACAGGCCGATCTCCGCGATCCAGGCCAGGCCGTCGGCGAAGCCGATGATCGAGCGCCGGTGCGGGAGTCGGGCGGTCGACCCGATGATGACGGCGGCGAGGTACACCGCCATGAAGCCCGAGACATGCACCAGCGTCGCGGCGCCGTACGACCCGACGAGCAGCGCGAGGGCGGCGATCGGGTAGAGCCCCACCGAGGGCAGGGCGAGGCGGGGCAGCAGCCAGCGTGACGCGTAGCCCACCCCGACCCCGACCACGGCGCCGCCGATGAGCTCGACCACGACCAGCAGCGGGATCTGCCACCACGGCGCCTCGCCGAAGGAGCTGGACGCCACCACGGACACCAGCACGACGACGGGGGCGTCGTTGAAGCCCGCCTCGGCCTCGAGCAGCGTGCGGACGCGCTCCGACACCTTGATGCGGCGCATGACCGAGAACACGGCGGCCGCGTCGGTGGCCGCCAGCACGGCCCCCAGCAGGATGGCGAGCTGGGGCTCCATGTCGAGGAGCCAGACCAGGGGCAGTGCGACGGCGGTGATGCTCACGGCGACGCCGAGCGAGGCGAGGGTGATGGCCGGCCAGAGCACCGGCCGCAGCTGCGACAGCCGCGTGGTGAGGCCGCCCTGGGCGAGGATCAGCACGAGGGCGCTGTAGCCCAGGACGGTGGCGAGCTCGGCGTCCTGCAGGTCGAGAGCCGGGAAGGTCGATCCCAGCACCAGGCCGAGGAGCAGGAACAGGAACAGTCCCGAGACACCCAGGCGGCCCGCCAGCCGGACCCCCAGGATCGCGGCGAGCACGATGACGGCCCCGACGAGCAGGGCCGGAGCCAGGGCGTCGAGGGTCATCGGGGCACCGACCTCTACCCGGTGGCCGCGCCGAGGCCCAGGGCCTCGTACACCTCGATCGTCGAGTGCGAGCGGTTCAGCGTGTAGAAGTGCAGGCCCGGCGCACCCCCGTCGAGCAGGCGCTGGCACATCTCGGCCGCGACCTCGACGCCGAGCCGGACGACGCCGTCGGGATCGTCGCCCACGGCGGAGAAGCGCTCGGCCAGCGACGTGGGGAACGCTGCCCCGGACAGCTGGGCGAACCGCTCGATCTGCGACACGTTCGTGACCGGCATGATCCCGGGGACGATGGGCATCGAGCAGCCGTGCGCGGCGGCCCGCTCGACCAGTCGTTCGTAGTCGGCGACGTCGAAGAACAGCTGCGTGATGGCGAACTCCGCCCCCGCCTCCTGCTTCATCGCCAGGACCCGAGCGTCCTGGTCGAGGTCGGGTGACTCGGGGTGGCCCTCAGGGAACGCCGCGACCCCCACGCTGAACCGGCCCAGCGACCGGATCAGGCGCACGAGATCGACGGCGTAGTCGAGTCCTTCCTGGTGGGGCACCCACGGCGTGTTGAGCCCGGTCGGCGGGTCGCCTCGCAGAGCGAGGATGGTGTTGACCCCCTCGGCGGCGTACTGGGCCACGACACCCCGGAGATCGTCCTCGCTGGCCCCCACGCAGGTCAGGTGCGCGACGGGGGTGAGCGTCGTCTGCTCGGCGATCTCGCCGGTCAGCCGCACCGTGCGGTCCTGCGTGGACCCGCCCGCGCCGTAGGTGACCGAGACGAAGGTGGGGCGGAGCATCTCGATCTCGCGCACCGTCTGCCACAGGATCCGCTCGCCCTCGTCCGTCTTCGGCGGGAAGAGCTCGAACGAGAACGAGCGCTCTCCGCTGGACAGGATCTCCCCGAGGGAGGCGGCCGGCTGCATGCGCACAGACTACGGGGCGACCCGCCGGCCGATTGGCCATAGGCTCGGAGGGTGTCCGACACTTCCAGCCCCCTCGACGTCGCCGACCTGCGGGCACGCGTCCAGGTGGTCGTCGACGAGGTGCTCGCGCACGAGGCGACGGTTCTCGCCGGCGTCAGCGACGACCTCATCCCGATGGTCGACGCGCTGACCGCCCTCCTGTCCGGCGGCAAGCGCCTGCGGCCCGCGTTCTGCTACTGGGGCTGGCGCGGCGCGGGCGGCTCCGCCGAGCTCGACGACGCCGCCCTGCGCGCCGCCGCGTCGCTGGAGTTCCTGCAGGCCTGCGCCCTCATCCACGACGACGTCATGGACGGATCGGACACCCGGCGCGGCCTGCCGTCGGCGCATCGCCGGTTCGCGGGCGTGCACCGCGGTGCGGAGTGGCTCGGCTCGCCTGAGGCCTTCGGCATGGGCGCAGCGATCCTGCTCGGCGACCTGTGCCTGTCGTGGGCCGACGAGGTGCTGCTGGCCACCGACTTCCCCGCCGACTCCCTGCGCCGGGGAAAGGCCGTGTACGACGAGATGCGCACCGAGCTGATGGCCGGCCAGTACCTCGACCTGCTCGAGCAGGCTCGCGGCGGCGGCTCGGTCGAGCGGGCACTGAGGGTCGTCCGCTACAAGTCGGCCAAGTACACCATCGAGCGACCCCTCCACCTCGGTGCGGCGCTGGCCGGGGCGGACGCGTCCGTCATGGACGCCTACTCCGGCTACGGGCTGCCGCTGGGCGAGGCGTTCCAGCTGCGCGACGACATCCTGGGCGTGTTCGGCGACCCCCAGGAGACAGGCAAACCGGCCGGCGACGACCTCCGCGAGGGCAAGCGCACGGTGCTCATCGCCATCGCCGTCGAGCGCAGCACGGGCCAGCAGGCCGCACTCATGCGCCGGCACCTCGGTGATCCCGGACTCGACACGAATGGAGTCGCCGCGTTGCGCGAGATCATCACCGAGACCGGTGCGCTCGACTACACGGAGACGCTGATCACCGACCTTCTCGACCGTTCGCTCGCCGCCCTCGGCACCGCCGACCTGGATCCCCAGGCGTGCGAGGTCCTCACCGGGCTGGCCTACGCGGCCACGCGACGGAGCGTGTGATGCGCACCGTCAGCGGCCCCACCGACCATGTCGTCGTCGTCGGCGCCGGACTCGCCGGGCTGTCGGCGGCGATGCGCCTGTCCGGGGCCGGACGACGCGTGACGGTGCTCGAGCGCGAGAGCTCGCCCGGCGGACGGGCTGGACGGCTCGACATCGACGTCGCCGACGGCACCTTCCGCTTCGACACCGGCCCGACCGTGCTCACCATGCCCGACCTCATCGCCGACGCGTTCGACAGCGTCGGCGAGGACATGGACGACTGGCTCACCCTCGAGCCGGTTGCCCCCCTCTACCGGTCGTTCTACCCCGACGGGTCGGTCCTCGACGTGCACTCCGACGTCGACCAGATGGCCGACGAGATCGATCGGGTCATCGGCCCGGACGAGGCGGCGGGCTACCGCCGGTACGTCGACTTCGTGTCCAAGCTCTACCGGTACGAGATGAACGACTTCATCGACCGCAACATCGACTCGCCGTTCGACCTCCTCACCCCCGACCTCGCGCGCCTGGCCGGCATCGGCGGCTTCCGCAAGCTGGCCCCGAAGGTGCGCGAGTACATGAAGGACCCGCGCACCGAGAGGGTCTTCTCGTTCCAGGCGATGTACGCCGGACTCTCCCCGTACGACGCGCTCGCCATCTACGCGGTGATCGCCTACATGGACTCGGTCGCGGGCGTCTTCTTCCCGAAGGGCGGCATGCACGCGGTGCCGCAGGCGATGGCGGCTGCGGCCGAGAAGAACGGAGTCGAGTTCCGGTACGACACCGAGGTCACGTCAGTGGAGGTCGTCGGCGACCGCGCGGTGGCCGTCCACACGGCCGGAGGCGAGCGGATCGCCGCCGACGTGGTCGTGCTCAATCCCGACCTTCCGGTCGCCTACCGCGACCTGCTCGGGCACGAGCCATGGTCCGTGCGCCGCCTGACGTACTCGCCCTCGTGCTTCCTCCTGCTCGCCGGGTCCAGCGCCCGCTACAGCAAGACCGCGCACCACAACATCCACTTCGGCCGCTCGTGGCGGGGCGTCTTCGACGAGCTGATCGATGAGAAGCGCCTGATGAGCGATCCCAGCATCCTCGTGACGAATCCCTCCCGCTCCGACCCGGCGCTCGCACCGGAGGGCAAGGAGATCTACTACGTGCTCTTCCCCACGCCCAACCTCGATGCCCCCATCGACTGGCGCGTGGAGGGCCCCCGCTATCGCGACGAGGTGGTCCGCACGCTCGAGCAGCGCGGCTACATCGGCTTCGGCGACGCCATCGAGGTCGAGGACGTCACCACCCCCCTCGACTGGCAGGAGCGCGGCATGGAGCGGGGGGCCCCGTTCGCGTCGGCCCACTCGTTCCTGCAGACCGGGCCGTTCCGGCCGGGCAACCTGTGGGGCGAGAACGTCGTGTTCACCGGGTCCGGCACCCAGCCCGGGGTCGGCGTCCCCATGGTCCTCATCTCCGGGCGCCTGGCTGCTGAGCGGGTGACCGGCAAGGACCCGTCCTACCGCTCGCGCGCCAGCCGACGGTGAGCCTCACCCGCCACTTCGTCGTCCGGCACGGACTCCCGGGGCTGGTCGGATCCGCCCTCGTCGCCGTCGGCGCCCTGGGCGTCGGCTGGCTGCCCCCGTCGTCGAGCATGCTCGACAGCCCGCTCGTCTCCGTCCTGCGATCGACCGTGTCGGGCTCGCTGACGGCCCGCGCGCTGGTGATCATCGGGCTGGCGTTCCTGCTCCAGGCGTGGCTGGTCCTGGGGTACGAACTGCTGTCCCGCGGGCGGTCCGGGGTGCACACCCCCCTTCGCGACATCGCCGCCGTGCTCACCCTGTGGGTCGCGCCCATGCTGCTGGCACCGCCGCTCTTCAGCCGCGACGCCTACTCGTACTACGTGCAGGGCCGCGTGTTCGGCGCCGGCTACGACCCCACCACCATCGGCGTCAACGTGATCCCCGGCTGGTTCGAGGACGGCGCGGATCCGATGTGGGTCGAGTCGCCCACTCCGTACGGACCGCTGTTCCTCGTCATCGAGCGCGCGGTGTCCAACTTCACCCATCCCAATGCCTACTTCGGGGCGGTGCTGTTCCGGCTCGTCGCCGTCGCCGGGGTCGCGCTGATGGCCTACTACGTCCCGCGGCTGGCGCGCCTGCACGGCGTCGACCCCGCCCGTGCGCTGTGGCTCGGCGTCCTCAACCCCGTCGTCCTCATGCACTTCGTCGCCGGGGCCCACAACGACGCGCTCATGGTCGGCCTCGTCGTCACGGGCCTGGCGCTGGCCGCTGAGCGGCACTGCTCCTGGGGCGCTGTCGCCATCACCCTCGCCTCCACCATCAAGCCCATCGCCCTGCTGGCCCTGCCGTTCTCCGGCCTGCTCTGGGCGGGGCGCGACGCCACCTGGCTGCGGCGCATCCGCGCCTGGCTGCTCACGGGCGTCGTCATGATCTGCACCCTGGCCTCGGTGTTCCTCATCGCGGATGCCGGCACCGGCGTGATCAAGGCGACCTTCGGCACCCCCTCGGGCGTCCTCACCTGGCTCTCCCCCACCACCGCCATCGGCAAGCCGCTGGGCGTCGTGTCGACGTGGATCGGCTGGACCGACGATCCGGCCACGGTCCTGGGCATCGTGCGGCTCATCGGGATCGCGGCAGCCCTCGCCCTCATCGCGCTCCTGGTGTTCCGGCCGGGCGGGCGGAGCCCCGTCCGCGGCGCCGCCCTGGCCCTGGGGGTCATCGTCGTCCTCGGACCCGTGGTGCAGCCGTGGTACCTCCTGTGGTTCCTCCCCCTCTTCGCGGCGACGGGGCTGTCGGTGCGGGAGATGCGCATCGCCGTCATCCTCACGGCCGCCTTCACCGTGCACGGCATGATCGAGAGCTCCACGAACGCCGACAACCTCACCGACATCGCGGACAGCCTCACCTTCCTGGTGTCGATCGTCGTGGTCGTCCTCATCCTGCTGGCCAGCCCGGGAGAGCGCCGACTGGTGCTCGGCCCGTCCGACACGGCGGGACTCACGCCGCTCACCGATGAGGAGCGCGCGCGGGCCGCGGCCATGCGCTGGCCCACAGATGACAGGATTCCCGCGTGAGCGAGAAGGAGATGGATGCCGCGGGCATCACCGACCCGCACCTCCGGGAGTCCTACGAGCGGTGCCGCGAGCTCAATGCCGCCCATGGCAAGACCTACTACCTCGCCACGCTGCTGCTGCCCCCCGTCAAGAGGCCGTTCGTCCACGCGCTCTACGGCTTCGCCCGCTATGCCGACGAGATCGTCGACGACCTCGCGTCGACCCTCAGCGAGCAGGAGAAGGCCGACTGGCTCGCCTCGTGGGGCAGCGCGTTCCTCGCGGATGTCGAGCGGGGCTGGTCGGACGATCCCATCTGCATGGCCGTCGTCGACACGGTGCGCCGGTGGGAGATCCCCGTCGCGCACTTCGAGGCCTTCCTGCACTCCATGACGATGGACCTCACGGTCACCGAGTACCGGACCTACGACGACCTCTACGAGTACGTCTACGGATCGGCCGCCGTCATCGGGCTGCAGATGGTGCCGATCCTCGAGCCCACGGCCCCTGAGGCCTATGACCGGGCCAAGGACCTGGGAGTGGCGTTCCAGCTCGCCAACTTCATCCGGGACGTCAACGAGGACCTCGACCGCGGCCGCGTGTACCTGCCCCTCGACGAGCTCGAAGGCTTCGGCGTGACCAGGGGCGACCTGGAGGCGCGCGTCATGACCCCGTCCATCCGTGCGGCGCTGGTCGAGCAGGTCGACCGCGTGCGCGCGCTCGAGGAGTCGGCCCGCCCAGGGGTGGACATGCTGCACCCCTCGTCGCGCGACTGCATCGAGGCGGCGCGGGTGCTCTACTGCGGGATCGTCGACGAGGTCGAGCGCAACGACTACGACGTGTTCGCGAGCCGGGCCACCGTGCCGCTGCCGCGACGCCTCGCGGTGGCCGTGCCCGCCCTGCGGCGGGCCCGTCGGGCCCGACGACGCTTCGGGCCGGGTACCGTCCCCCTCCCCCGCTGACGCCTGTCGAACAACCGTCCGCGCGTGGGGTGCTCAGCGGCGCCAGACGGGCGGGCCGGCGGTCGGCGTCCGGTCGATGCCGCGTCGGCCCCAGAACACCCACAGCGACAGCGACAGCAGCACCAGGGCGAAGCCGAAGAGCAGGTCCTCCACCGGGGCGAACGCGATGCGCCCGTCGCCGAGGAACGGGGGCGGCCCGGAGTCGGGCGACGTCGAGCCGATGATGGCGTCGCCGTCATAGCGGACGATCCCGAATCCGGTGAACATCCCGTTGGTGACCAGCTGGAAGAACACGATGATCGCGTAGGAGACCCAGAACACGCGGCGGCGCAGCAGGCGCGTCCGCAGGAGGCCGAGGTCGACCACCGCCACGAGGATCACCGCCACGACGCCCAGCTGGGTGTAGGTCACGGCTCGACCCCCTCCGCCGACGTGGGCTCCTCGTCGCCCGCGGGCCAGCCGCGCACGCTGCGGACCGCCTCGAGGGTCAGCACCGACGCCAGCGGGATCGTGATGAAGAACAGGATCTCGTCCAGCGGCACCTGGCCCGGCGCGTAGAGCCCCAGGATCCGGTCGGTGTCGAACCACCAGTGCCCCTGGCTCACGGCGTAGACGTCCCACACGAAGAACACCACGACCACGGGCGCGATCGTCAGCAGCAGCCTCCGCGGCCGAGCCAGCACCCGGGTGCGCAGGGCCACCTCGAGCCACAGGCACCCGACCAGCACGAACCCGAGCACCGCCACGTAGGCCCAGCGTGAGTCCATGGCCAGCGACGCTACCGCGTAGCCTCGCCGGGTGGGCGATGGCGTGCGCAGGATCGGGCTCCTGGGCGGGGAGTGCACGGGCAAGACCTCCCTGGCCGGCGATCTCGGCCGCGCCCTGCCTGCCTGCGTCGTGACCGAGCAGCTGCGTGCGTTCGTCGACAGCCACGGGCGCCCGCCCCAGCGCCATGAGCAGCGCGGGCTCATGCTCGAGCAGCAGGAGGCGGAGGACGCCGCGGCGCGGGCCTGCCGCCTCGGGGTGCTCGTCGCGGACCCGGCCGCGCTCATGACGGCCGTCTACAGCCTCGCCTACTTCGACGACGACAGCCTGCTCGACGACGCCATCGCCCTCACCTCGTCGTACGACCTCCTGGTGTGGTGCGGCACCGACCTGCCGTGGGAGCCGGACGGATCGCAGCGCGACGGGCCCGAGGCGCGCGACCGCGTGCATGCCCTCATCGGCTCCATCGTCGAGGGCCCCCTCGCCGACCTGGGACTCCCCGTGCTCCGTGTCAGCGGACCGGGATCGGTCCGCACCGAGGCCGTGCGGCGGGCGTGGCAACTCCGGGGCCCTCGCACGCCAACCTAGACTCGCAAGGGTGGAGACGTCTGGGCAGAGCGGCCTGGTCGGCAGCATCGTCGACGGCCGCTACGAGGTGCACTCCCTCATTGCCCGAGGCGGAATGGCCACGGTCTACGAGGCCACCGACCTCCGCCTTGATCGCATCGTCGCCCTCAAGGTCATGCACCCGCACCTGGCGCACGACCAGGCCTTCGTCTCCCGCTTCCAGCGCGAGGCCAAGTCGGCGGCCCGCCTGACCCACGGCCACGTGGTCGCCGTGTACGACCAGGGAGAGGCGGACGGGCTCGTCTACCTGGCCATGGAGTACGTGCCGGGCCGCACGCTGCGCGATGTGCTTCGCCAGTACGGACCCCTGAGCCCCGAGCAGGCGCTGGTGTTCCTCGATCCCGTGCTCGAGGCGCTCGCGGCCGCGCACGCCGCCGGCTTCGTGCACCGCGACATCAAGCCCGAGAACGTCCTCATCTCCGACGACGGCCGCGTGAAGGTGGCCGACTTCGGCCTCGCACGGGCCCTCGAGACGAGCGACCACAGTGTCACGCAGGGGATGATCATCGGCACGGTCGCCTACCTCTCGCCTGAGCAGGTGGAGCGCGGCGAGGCAGACGGTCGGTCGGACGTGTACGCCGCCGGCATCCTCCTGTTCGAGATGATCACCGGGCAGGTGCCGCACGCAGGCGAGAGCCCCCTCAGCGTCGCGTACAAGCACGTCAACAGCGACGTGCCCGCCCCGTCCTCGGTGCGGCCCGGCATCCCGGCCGACGTCGACGCGCTGGTCGTCACGGCCACGCGGCGCGACGCGACACTGCGCTACCAGAACGCATCGGACTTCCTCGCCGACGTCCGGCAGGTGCGCATGATGCTGCCCGCGCCGAGGCCGTTCGTGGACTCCCGCGACACGCTGGTCGTCGACGCGTCCATGGCAGCCAAGCTCGCCGCCGGCGCTCGACCCGTGACGACGGGCTCCGCGCCGCCGCCGCCGCCGTCGTCGCGGGCCACGCAGCCGACGCGCACGCCCGATCCGCCCGAGCGCTACCGGCGCAGCAAGGCGCCGTGGATCATCATCGTGGTCGTGGTGGCCGTGCTGGCCGCGGCCTTCGGGGGCTGGTACGTCGCGGCCGGGCCCGGCAAGACCGTCACCACGCCGTCCGTGGTGGGGCAGAAGGTCGAGCCGGCGACGAAGGCCATGGCCTCCGCGACCCTCGTGCTGGCGGTCGCGGGCGAGGAGTTCAGCGAGACCGCCCCCGCCGGGACGATCATCAGCACCGACCCGGCCGGGGGTGCCGACGCCCGCGCCGAGAGCACGGTCAACGCCATCGTCTCGAAGGGCCCTGAGCGCTACGACGTCCCGGCCGTGAAGGGCATGGACCAGGCCGAGGCCGCAGACGCCATCACCGCGGCGAACCTCGTGGTCGGCACGATCACGGAGGAGTACGACGACAAGGCGCCGCTCGGAGCCGTCGTGTCGACGTCGCCCAAGGCCGGTGCCGCAGCCAAGCCGGGCACGGTCGTCAACGTCGTCATCTCGAAGGGCCCCAAGCCGGTGCCCGTTCCCGGCGTCGAGGGACTGCGGCTCGGGGCGGCCCGATCGGCCCTGGCCGACGCCGGGCTCAAGGCGGATGTCACTGAGAAGTTCTCCGAGTCGGTCGTCGATGGCGTCGTCATGTCCGTCAAGCCCAAGGCGGGCACGGTTGTCGACTCCGGGACGCGGGTGGACCTCGTCGTGTCGAAGGGGCCCCCTCCCGTCGTCGTGCCGAACCTCATCGACATGAACAGGGCCAAGGCGGTCGACACCCTCCAGGCTCTCGGCCTGAAGGTGAGGGTTCTCGAGGGCGCCGCCACCCCGCTCGACCGGGTGTACTCGCAGGATCCCTCGCCCGGCACCAAGATCCCGAAGGGGAGCACGGTCACCATCCGGGTGATCTGATGTCTGCCGTGAGGTCGCCGCACGGCAGACTGCGCGCATGACCACCGACGACCTGACCACCCTGTCCCAGCGCGCCCTCGCCGCCTGCGGCGTCGATCCGGCAACGGTGAGCGGCCTGGGCCTGCGGGCCCGCTCCCCCATCGATGGCGCCGATCTCCTCGAGGTCGCTGCGGCGGACCCGCAGCAGGTCCAGTCCACGATCGAGCGCGCCCATGCCGCCTTCCTCAGCTGGCGGAGCGTGCCGGCACCGCAGCGCGGCGCCCTGGTCAAGGCGTACGGCCGGCTCCTGGAGCAGCACAAGGAGGACCTCGGGGTGCTCGTCACAGTCGAGGTGGGCAAGATCCCGTCGGAGGCGCTGGGCGAGATCCAGGAGATGATCGACATCTGCGACTTCGCCGTCGGACTGTCGCGCCAGCTCGAGGGCCGCACGATGCCGTCGGAGCGACCGGGCCACCGCCTCATGGAGACGTGGCACCCGCGTGGAGTGGTGACCGTCATCTCCGCCTTCAACTTCCCGGCCGCGGTCTGGGCCTGGAACACGATGATCGCGCTCGTGTGCGGCGACACGGTGATCTGGAAGCCGTCCGAGCTGACTCCGCTGACCTCGCTGGCCTGCTCGGCGCTCCTCGACCAGGCCATCGAGGCCGCCGGAGTGCCGGCCGACGTGCACCAGCTCGTCGTCACCGACCGCGAGTCCGCTGCCGCCCTCGTCGACAGCCCTCTCGTCGCCGTGGTGAGCGCCACGGGCTCCGAGCGGATGGGCGCCGAGCTGGCGCCCCGCGTCGCAGCCCGCTTCGGACACTCGATCCTCGAGCTCGGAGGCAACAACGCCGCGATCGTGGCACCGTCCGCCGACCTCGAGCTCGCGGTGCGGGGGATCGTCTTCGCGGCGGCGGGCACGGCGGGACAGCGCTGCACCTCGCTGCGCCGCGTCATCGCGCACGAGTCCATCGCCGACGACCTCGTGCGCCGGCTCAGCGCCGTCTACGAGCGCCTCGCCATCGGCGATCCGCGCGAGCCGGGCGTCCTCGTCGGCCCCCTCATCCATGCGGGTGCCTTCGACGCGATGCAGGAGGCGCTGCGCCAGGCCCAGGCCGACGGGGGCACGCTCATCGTGGGGGGCGACCGCCAGTCCACCGGCTCACCCGACGCCTACTACGTGCGGCCCGCCATCGTGCGGATGCCGGAGCAGACCGCCATCGTGCGTCGCGAGACGTTCGCCCCGCTGCTGTACGTCCTCACCTACCGCGACCTCGACGAGGCGATCGCCCTCCAGAACGGGGTCCCGCAGGGCCTGTCGTCGAGCATCTTCACCCTCGACCAGCGGGAGGCGGAGCTCTTCATGTCGTCGGCCGGGTCCGACTGCGGGATCGTCAACGTGAACATCGGAACCTCGGGAGCGGAGATCGGCGGAGCCTTCGGGGGCGAGAAGAGCACGGGGGGCGGGCGCGAGTCGGGGTCGGATGCCTGGCGCGGGTACATGAGGCGCGCCACCAACACCATCAACTACTCGCACGACCTGCCGCTCGCGCAGGGCGTCAGCTTCGCATGACCGCAGCCGCCCACGGTGGCCTGCCCGCCGAGGCCGAGGTCGTGATCATCGGTGGCGGTGTGATGGGCACCTCCATCGCGTTCCACCTGGCCGAGGCCGGCGTGACCGACGTGCTGCTGCTTGAGCGCGCCCAGCTCGGCAGCGGCTCGACGTGCAAGGCGGCGGGCGGCGTGCGGGCGCAGTTCTCCGACCCGGTCAACATCGCCCTCGGCGCCCGGAGCCTGCTGGCGTTCGAGCAGTTCGCCGAGCGTCCCGGCCAGGTCATCGACCTCCACCAGGTGGGCTACCTGTTCCTCCTCACCGATCCCGCCGGCGTGGCCGCCTACACGGCGTCCGCCGAGCTCCAGAACAGCATGGGCGTGCCGACCCGGATGATCACGGCGCAGGAGGCCCGCGACCTCGCGCCGGGGGTGGTGACCGACGACGTCCTGGCAGCCTCGTTCCACCCCCGCGACGGCTACTGCAGCCCCGAGTCCGTCGTGCTGGGCTACGCCACCGGAGCCCGCCGGCTGGGCGCATCGATCCGCACCGGCGTGACCGTGACCGGCATCGACACCGCCGGGTCGACCGTCACGGCGGTCACCACCGACGCCGGGGTGGTGCGCACCGGCGCGGTCGTGTGCGCCGCGGGTCCGTGGTCAGCGGCCGTCGGCGCGATGGGCGGCGTGGACCTGCCGGTGCAGCCCCTGCGTCGACAGATCCTCATCACCGAGCCGATCAGCGACGACCTGCTCGCCAGCCTGCCCCCGTCCATGCCGATGACGATCGATGCGGCGTCGACCTTCTACCTGCATCGCGAGGGACCGGCCGTGCTCCTCGGCATGTCGTACCAGGACGAGGAGCCGGGGTTCCACCTCGACTACAGCGATGCGTGGCTGCCCGCCCTCATGGAGGCGATCGAGCGCCGATGCCCGGCGCTGCTCGACGTGGGCATCGCCCATCGCTGGTCGGGTCTCTACGAGGTCACCCCTGACCACAACGCGCTCATCGGCGAGGCTCCCGACGTCGCCCGGTTCCTCTACGCGACCGGGTTCTCGGGCCACGGATTCCTCCAGGGCCCGGCCGTGGGCGAGGTCATCCGCGACCTGTACCTAGGGCGCCCGCCTGTCGTCGACGTGACACCGCTGTCGGCCAGCAGGTTCGTGAACGGCGGGCATCGGGGAGAGGTCAACATCGTCTGACCGGACTCCTCATGGTGCCTTCCGGACGGCGACGGGGATACCGTGGCAGGAGGCCGCGCATGGAGGAGGCACCGTGACACGCGACGACGCTGTCGACCTCGCCGTCGTGCTCGAGAACGTGGCCGACGTCATCATCCGCTACCGCACCGACGGCACGGTCCTGTGGGCATCGCCCTCCCTCGTGGACGCCTTCGGCTACGACCCCGACGAGGTCGTCGGCACGATGCTGCACCTGGCGACCGACGAGGATGCCGAACGCGCCAGGGCTGCCATGCTGCAGCTCATCGCCGACCATGCCGACGTCGGCTCGGTGCGCTATCGCGCACGGCATGCCAGCGGATCGACCCGCTGGATCGACTCCCACATCCGCATCCTGTGGGCCGAGGACGGCACGGTGTCGTCGACGGTCGCCACGCTGCGGGACGTCACGCGGGAGGTGGAGGACCACGAGATCCTCCGGGCGACCCTCGACTCCCAGATCGACCCGCACGTGCGGATCACGGCCGTCCGCGACGGGCACGGTTCGGTCATCGACTTCACGTTCGCGGACGCCAACCCGGCCGCCTGCGCCTACCTTGGCGTCACCGCCGAGGACCTTCTTCACAGGAGCGCCTCGAGTGACTGGGCCGGCGAGGCCGCCGACACGTTCCGACGGTGGTGCACCACCGTCCTGGAGACCGGCGAGCCGCTGATCGTCGACGGCGCGGAGCTGACCAACGTGCTGACCTCGCGTGCCTCGCGCTTCGACGTTCGTGCCGTCAAGGTCGAGGACTCGGTGAGCCTGACCTGGCGGGATGCCACCCCGCTCTACGCGGCGGTGGACGAGCTCCGCGAGGCCGTCCGCCAGGCCCGTCTCTCCGAGCGGCGGTTCCGGCTGGCCATGGAGTCCAGCCCGATCGGCCTGGCCGTCGTCGACCTCGAGCGCCGCATCGCCGTGGCCAACCCCGCACTGCTGCGGCTTCTCGACTGCGACAGCGACTGGCTGATCGGCCGCCGGATCGCCGACCTGCTGAACCCTGCCGATGCCGAACTCGATGAGCGCATGCGTGAGCGGGCGCTGGCCGACCCCCACCGGCACGAGGTGGCCGAGAAGCGACTCGTGCGGCCGGACGGGCGCGAGGCGTGGGTCGAGCACTCGATCGGGGTGGTGCGCGACGAGGACGGCACGCCGACGTCGTTCGTCTCCCAGTTCGTCGACATCGATGCGGCGCACGCCGCCCGCGAGCTGCTCAAGTACCAGGCCACGCACGACAGCCTGACGCGACTGGTCAACCGCCATGAGCTGCGCACCCTGCTGGCCGGCGCGCTCACCAGATCGACGGACCCCGCGGACCGGGTCGGCGTGCTCTACCTCGACCTCGACAACCTCAAGGCGGTCAACGACACGTTCGGGCACGGCGTGGGCGACGCCCTGCTCGTGGAGGTCGCCTCGCGCATCTCGCGCCAGGTGCGCGGCACCGACATCGTCGCCCGCGTGGGCGGCGACGAGTTCGTGGTGGTCCTGCCCACGCTGCACACCATCGACGACGCGGAGGTGATCTCCGCCAAGATCCTCCAGACCTTCGTCGTGCCGTGCCGGGTCGCGGGGCACACCGTGCAGAGCTCGATCAGCATCGGCGTCACGATCGCCTGCCTCGGCGAGGACCCGGCTGCCACGCTGGCCCGGGCCGACGACGCCCTCTACGCCGCGAAGAACGCCGGCAAGGCCCGATCGGTCACGTACGACGCCGACCTGCATGCCCGCGGCTCCCACCCCTCCCGCGAGCGGTGAGCTGTCGCCCGTCCGCAACGCGTCGAACGGGCGACAGTTCACCGCTCGGCGGAGGAACGGGCGAGGTCAGAGCAGGACGCCCTCGTGCTCCAGCAGGGCCACCTTGATGTCCAGGCCGTACCCGTAGCCCCCGAGTCCGTTCGACGCCACGACGCGGTGGCAGGGGATGAACGGCGCCACGAGGTTCGACGAGCAGACGGTGCCGGCCGCGCGGGCCGCGCGCGGCCTGCCGGCCCGGCGCGCCAGGCCGGCGTACGTGTCGACGCTGCCCGCCCGGATGGTGCGCATCGCGATCCAGGCCTGCTGCTGGAACGGCCCGCCCGGCTGGCTGACCGAGACCTCCTCGAGCGCATCGAGGTCGCCGTCGCCGTAGCGGCGCAGCACGTCGCGGATGAACGGGACCGGGCTGCGCGGGTGCACCTCGCGGCCGACTCCGGGCAGCCGCTCGAGGGCGTCGTCGAGGTCGACGAAGGTGCTGGCGACGACCGCTCCGTACTCGGCCGGACCGCGGTCGCCCATCGCATGGGGGTCGACGACCACGACGACGGTTCCCGCCGGCGTGGGGTACGAGGCGGCCAGCAGGGCCCCGGCTGACGCCGCCATCACCGACCGGGTGCCATGGTGCCGGCTATCGCGTGAGCAGCATGTCGGCGACGAGGAAGGCCAGCTCGAGGCTCTGCTCCCGGTTGAGGCGCGGGTCGCAGGCCGTCTCGTAGCGGTCGCCGAGATTGCCCTCGAGCACCCCGCCCGTCCCGCCGACGCACTCGGTGACGTCGTCGCCGGTGAGCTCGATGTGCAGGCCGCCGGGGATCGTGCCGAGGTCGCGGTGCACCTCGAAGAACCCCTCCACCTCGTCGACGATGTCGTCGAAGGATCGCGTCTTGTGGCCGCTGGCCGCCTCGCGGGTGTTGCCGTGCATGGGGTCGCACACCCAGACCACCGGCACCCCGCACGCGTCGACCTTCTGCACGATGCTGGGAAGCACATCGCGGACGCGGCCCGCCCCCATGCGCGTGATGAGCGTGAGCCGGCCCGGGACCCGGTCCGGGTTCAGGATCTCGCACAGCTGGACGACCTCGTCCGGCGAGGCCGTCGGGCCGATCTTGACGCCGATCGGGTTGCGGATGGTGGAGGCGAAGTGCACGTGCGCGCCATCGAGCTGGCGGGTGCGCTCCCCGATCCACAGGAAGTGGCCCGACACGTCGTACGGAAGGCCGGTGCGGGAGTCGATGCGCGTGAGGGCGCGCTCGTAGTCGATCGAGAGGGCCTCGTGGGCGGCGTAGAACTCCACCCGCTGCAGCTCCTCCGGATCTGCACCGATCGCCCGCATGAACGCCAGCGCACGATCGAGGTCACCCGCCATGGCCTCGTAGCGCTGCCCGGCCACGGAGTCGCGGACGAAGTCCTGGTTCCAGGCGTGCACCTGTCGCAGGTCGGCGTAGCCGCCCTGCGTGAACGCCCGGACGAGGTTGAGCGCGGCGCTCGAGGCGTTGTAGGCACGGACCAGCCGCTGGGGATCAGGCCGGCGCACGGCCGGGTCGAACGGCAGCGCGTTGACCGCGTCGCCCAGGTACGACGTGAGCTCGACCCCGTTGCGGTTCTCGATCGGGTTGCTGCGCGGCTTGAAGTACTGCCCCGCGAGCCGGCCGACCTTGACCACGGGCAGCGAGGCCGCGTAGGTCAGGACGACGGACATCTGCAGCACCGTCTTCAGGCGCGCCCGGATCGACTCGGCGTTGTTGGCGGCGAAGGTCTCGGCGCAGTCGCCGCCCATGAGGACGAAGGCCTTGCCCTGCGACGCGTCGGCGAGCCGCTGGGCGAGCAGGTCGCACTCGCCGGCGAACACGAGCGGTGGAAGCAGCGACAGCTCGTCCATCGCCGCCTGGAGTTCGGCGGCATCAGGCCACGGCGGCTGCTGGGCAGCAGGCAGGTCGGGCCAGACGATGGGTGCGGGCATGCCACAAGGTTAGGGCACGCCTCACGCGCCGCGGTCAGGGGTTTGGCGCCGGCGGGCGCCGCGCTCCTAGCCGAAGAACGCGGCCGCCTCCTCGTAGCGCGCCAGCGGCACCGTCTTCAGGACCCCGGTGGCCTCCTCGAGCGGGACGCGCACGATGTCGGTTCCCTGCAGGGCGACCATCGTCCCCCATGCCTGGTCCTTGACCGCGGCGATCGCATTGAGGCCGAACCGCGTCGCGAGGACGCGGTCGAACGCGGTGGGCGTGCCGCCGCGCTGGATGTGGCCGAGCACCGTGGTGCGCGCCTCGTGACCGGTGCGGGCCTCGATCTGCTGGGCCAGCCAGTCGCCGATGCCGGACAGCCGCACATGCCCGAAGGCGTCGAGCGTGGCGTCCTTCGTGATGAGGTCGCCGTCCTTGGGCAGGGCACCCTCGGACACGCAGAGGATGGGGGCGTAGCTGGCGCCGAACCGTGACTCGACCCAGCCGATGACCTCGTCGAGGTCGAAGGGGACCTCGGGAATGAGGATGCCGTTCGCGCCGCCCGCCATGCCGGAGTGCAGGGCGATCCATCCGGCGTGCCGGCCCATGACCTCGCAGATGAGGATCCGGTGATGCGACTCCGCTGTCGTGTGGAGGCGGTCGATGGCCTCGGTCGCGATGCCGACCGCGGTGTCGAAGCCGAAGGTGTAGTCGGTGGCGCTGAGATCGTTGTCGATCGTCTTCGGCACGCCGACCACGTGGAAGCCGTGCTCGGTGAGCTTGGTGGCCACGCCGAGGGTGTCCTCGCCGCCGATGGCGACGAGGGCGTCGATCCCCATCTCCTGCAGGTTCTTCTCGATGCGCTCGATGCCGCCCTCGACCTTGATCGGGTTGGTGCGCGAGGACCCGAGGATGGTGCCGCCCCGGGGCAGGATGCCGCGCACGGACGAGATGTCCAGGGGCATGGTGACGCCCTCGAGCGGGCCCTTCCAGCCGTCCCGGAACCCGACGAACTCGTAGCCGTACTCCGTCACGCCACGACGGACGACAGCGCGGATGACCGCGTTGAGTCCTGGGCAGTCGCCGCCACCGGTGAGAACGCCAACGCGCATGATTGCTGCACTCCTTCGACTGGGATTCCTTGACTCGTACTGTAGCCATCCATGTAATCGCTGTCATCACGACTGACCCGGCAATCCGCAGCAGGTCGGTGGCTAGGGTCGCCGCATGGACGCCATCCTCAGCATCGACGCGGGCACGACCGGCATCACCGCCCTCGTGGTCGACGGCTCGGCCAGCATCATCGCGCAGGGCTATCGCGAGTACCCGCAGCACTTCCCGGCCGACGGCTGGGTCGAGCACGACCTGTCCGAGATGTGGTCCGCGACCCTCGCGGCCGCTCGCGAGGCGCTGGCCGCGACCGACGCCACCATCGTGGCCATCGGCATCACCAACCAGCGCGAGACCGTGTGCTTCTGGGACCGCG
>CALGTB010000342.1 GCA_937902285.1 uncultured Actinomycetes bacterium
GCGCACTGATTCCCGCCCTCCTCATCGCGTTCATCGCCGGCATTCTTGCGTTCGCCAGCCCCTGCGTCCTGCCACTGGCGCCCGGCTACCTGTCGTACGTCACCGGACTGACCGGCGCGGACGTGTCGTCAGGAGCCCGAGGCCGTGGCCGACTTCTTGCCGGATCGCTGCTGTTCGTTCTCGGATTCAGCATCGTCTTCGTCTCGTACGGCCTGCTGTTCGGCAGCGCCGGATCACTCCTGTTGCAGTACCAGGACCTCATCAACCGGGTACTTGGCCTGCTCGTCATCGCGATGGGACTGGCCTTCCTCGGCGTCATGCCGCTCTTCCAACGTGACTGGCGCCCTCACACGACACCGACTTGGGGCGTTGCGGGCGCACCGCTGCTCGGCATCGCATTCGGGCTCGGTTGGACTCCCTGCATCGGCCCGACCCTGACAGCCGTGCAAACCCTCGCCTTCACCCAGGCCAGCGCGGGCCGAGGCGCAATCCTGTCTCTCGCCTACTGTCTGGGGCTCGGACTTCCGTTCGTCGTGCTGGCTCTCGCGTTCGGCAGGCTGGTAGGCACGGTCGCCTGGCTCCGAGCGCACTCGCGGTCCATCATGCGCCTTGGCGGCGCGATGCTCATCGCCGTGGGGCTGCTCCTGGTGACCGGGCTTTGGACCGAGTTCACGATCTGGCTGAGAGTCGTGGCCCCCGGCTTCGAGACACCCTTGTAGTGAGCCACTCCGCCCTGCGCAGCCCATCTCCTACCTCGCCTGCGTCCGGCGGCAGCCGCCGCTGCTCGGCACGAGCCGGTGAGCGAGCATCGTGGTCGCGACTCAACAGCAGCCCTCCCCGCGCCAAGCGTCACGCCCCTCACGGACTGCGAGCCCAGCGACCACGAGGCCGACCACCGGGTCAGCCCACCACCACCCGAGCCACGCATTCAGCAGGAGCCCTACGAGCAGAACGGCCGACAGGTACGTGCACAGCAGCGTCTGCTTGGAGTCCGCCACGACCGTGGTCGAGCCGAGCGCGCGGCCGGTACGCCGCTGCGCCCACGACAAGCCGGGCATCACGACCAGGGAGACGGTCGCGACCGCGATACCGACCGTGGAGGTCGCCGCGGCGTGCCCGTCGAACAGCGCGCGAAGCGACTCGATCGCCACATAGGTGGCGAGCGCGAAGAACGACAGTGCGATCAGGCGCAGCGCGCGACGCTCGCGCACCTGCGGCATCGGGTGACGGAACTGCCACAAGATGATCAGGGCTGACGACATCTCCACGATCGAGTCGAGGCCGAACCCCACCAGCGCGATCGACGAGGCGGCGGCTCCTGCCGCTATGGCGATGATCGCCTCGATCGCGTTGTAGGCCACGGACATGCCGGCGAGCATCTGCGCTCGCCGACCGAGCCGCACCCGGTCAGCGTCGGTGAGCAGCATTGGCGTCATTGAAGGGCGCCGGTCCCGTACCGGGGGCACAGGACGACCGCGCTCCCCGTGGCAGCAAGCAGTCGCTCGGCGGCGGCGAGCACACCCAAGACTTCCTCCTCCACCGCCAAGGTGTAGATGGATGCTCGACCGTGGGCGCGGACCTCCACCATGCCGCAGTCCAGTAGGCACAGCAGGTGCTCGGAGACGGTGGACTGGGCCAGGCCCAGATGCTCAGTGAGGTCCTTGACCTTGTGCTCGCCCAGGCTCAAGTGCGCCAGGATCGCCAGCCTGGACGGATCCCCAAGGCCGCGGAACACGCTCGCCGCCGCGGCCAGACCATCACGGTCCGCTGCCCGCACGGCGCCAGGGTCCGCCGCGGTCCGCGGAGTGGCGGCCATTTTCGATATCATCGGCATATAGCGATGCTAACACCGAGCGCCCCGCAAGGACATGGAAGCGTCTCGAGGGGCAGATCCCGGCGTCTACAGTCCGGGTCATGGCTCTCGTCAGATCGCTGGCCCTGTTCGCCCTCGCCGCCGTCGCGGAGATTGGAGGTGCGTGGCTCATCTGGCAGGGGGTGCGCGAAAGCCGCGGCCTAGCGTGGATCGGTGCCGGGATTGTGGCCCTGGGCCTCTACGGATTCGTGGCGACACTCCAGCCCGACGCGCACTTCGGGCGAATCCTGGCGGCATACGGTGGCGTCTTCGTCGTGGGTTCACTGGCATGGGGAATGGCGGTGGACGGGTTCACCCCTGATCGCTTTGACATCGCTGGCGCCCTCGTCTGCCTCGTCGGCGTCGCACTGATCATGTACGCACCCCGAGGGGCGTAGCCGTTCCGCCGGTGAAGACCCCTGCATCCAGTGCCCGCGTCCAGGCCAGCTGTCGGGAAGCGGCCGCACCGCCCTGGTCACGGATGAGGCCAGCATGGCTCACGGCCCCGTCCGGCGCCGGGATCCGAATCGGAACGGAGACGCGAAGAGGACCTCGGAGCGAATCCTCACGCGTGCCCACGGTCACCCGGATTCAGCAGCAAGAAGCGGGACCTTGACCTACGCACTTCGTGTGTAGGACAAGCAATCTGCAGCGCCCCTGGTTCGATGCCACGTACATTCGAGTCTCGAAGGAGACGGACCACCGTCGCGGCCTCGGAAGTCCACTGACTCATTCGAGGCCGTGTAGCCGGCGCACCGACGAGTGGGTGTCGTCTGTCGTCCCCGAGTAGAAGCGACGGACCGTTTCGGCGTCCTGCCAGGAACCCTGCTGGAGGAGCTGCTCCTCCGTGTAGCCCCATTCGTGGATGGCGGTGTTGGCGTACCTGTCGCGCAGAGAGTGGAGGGTGAATCGACTGAGGGCCATGCGCCGGCCCGTGGCCGTGACGTACTCCTCCATGCGCCAGCCCATCTCCGCAGCGGCTGGTCCCCAGACGCGGTTGCGGAGGTTGTTCTCCTCGAACACGTTCATCGC
>CALGTB010000343.1 GCA_937902285.1 uncultured Actinomycetes bacterium
ATCACTCGATGGTCACCGATTCGAACCCGCCAGTACTCGCTACCGACCAGACGCCGAGATGCGGGCGGTCTGGGGTCTTGGGCCAGCAGTGCGATTGCCCCTTCGATCCGAAGCCGCATCGGCGAGTCGAGGGATCGGAGTGCACGACGAGCGGCCGGCCTGATGTCGATCGCGTACACGCGAACTACCAGCCCAGTTCCGCCTTGACTTGCTCCCACGGAATGCTCGGGCTCGGGTCGGACATTGCCGCATCCGCGGCTGCGATGTCCTCGACGTCCTCGAGGGCGTCCATCAACTGCTCGTACCGCTCGACACTGATGATCACGGCCGTGCGCTTGCCGTAGCGCTCGAGGAAGACCGCCTCGGTCATCGCTGTCTCGATGGCCGAGGGGAGGTTCTGGCGGGCCGCGCTGACGCTCATGGTCGACATGCGTGGATCGTACAAGTCTCGGCACGAGTTGTACAAGAGAGGGGAGTCAGTCGCGCTGGGCCAGCACCCACACGAAGCTCTGCGTCCCGCCACTCGGCGTCACGTGCTGCTCGCGCCGCGAGCCGAGCACGGTGAAGCGCTCCCCCATCGCCGAGGCGAGACCGGCCTCGTCGTACTGGGCAACGGGCAGCCCCGAGCACATCGTGGGGCCGTCATCCGCGAACGTCGCGATCACCACGTGGCCACCCGGCGCGACGGAGTCGTGCACCAGGTGCCAGTAGTGCTGCTGCTCGTCGGGGTCGGTGAGGAAGTGGTAGGCGGCACGGTCGTGCCACACGTCGTACGTGCGGTCCGGCTGCCAGTCACGGATGTCGGTGACCACCCACGTGACAGGCGCCTCCCCCACGCGGTCGCGAGCCGCTGCCAGTGCCTGCTGGCTGAGGTCGACCACGGTCAGGTCGCGGTGGCCCCGGTCGAGCAGCCGGTCGACGAGGACGCTGGCTCCCCCGCCGACATCGACCACGCTGGCGGTCGCCCCGGCGACGCTGCCGATCAGCTCGAGGCTGATCGCCGGGTCGTCCTGAAACCAGGACACCTCGGTCGCCCCGACCGTGGCATAGCGATCGTCCCAGTGCTCGGCCGTCATGCGGAGACGCCGGGCTAGGCAGCGGTGCCGGCGTCGGCGCTCGGGCTCGGCGCCGGCGTGGGCTCGCTCGACGGCAGGAGCTCGGGGTTGAGGGCTGCTTCGGCTGCCGCAATGTCGTCGAGTGCGGCCTTGAGCTCTTCCTGCGCGACGCCATAGGCGGCGAAGTCGCCTCTGGCCAGGGCCAGGCGCCCCTCCTCGTAGGCCGTCTGAGCCCGTGTGATGGCTATCGCGAGGTCGGTGGCGGGGTCGCCGGAGCTCGGCGTGCTCGGGCTCGGTGTTGGCGTCGGCGTCGCCTGGCCCTCGCCCTCACCGCTCGGGACGTCGGGATCGGGCAGCGGATCGACGGTGGCGTCCGGCGAGGTGCCGAACACCTTCGCGAGCGCGACGTCGAGGGTGTTCTCGAGGGCCACGTTCGCGCCGTATCCGACCAGCACCTTGCGCAGCAGCGGGAAGCCGTCCTGCTGCGCGCGGATGTAGACCGGCTCGATGTAGAGCAGGCCGTCGTTGAACGGCAGGCTCAGCAGGTTGCCGAGCTCGACCTCCGAGCCGCCAGCGCGCAGCAGGCTCAGCTGGCTGCTCACGAGTGGATCGGACTCGAAGTTGTTCTGCACCTGCTGTGGTCCGGGGATCGTCGTGTTGCTCGGCAGCTGGAGCACGCGCATGGTGCCGTAGCCCGGCCCCGGTGCGGAGTCGACCGACATGAAGGCCGCGAGCGTCTGCCGTCGCGACGGCGCGAAGGTGGTCGTCAGCGAGAAGGTCGGCTCCGGCTGGCCCGGCATCTGCAGGGTCAGGTAGTAGGGCGGCTGGAAGACCTGCGCGGGGCTGACGGTCGGGTCGTTCGGGACGATCCACACGTCGGTGCCGTTGTAGAACGTCGACGCGTCGGTCACGTGGTAGCGGCTGAGGATCGCGCGCTGGATCTTGAACAGGTCCTGCGGGTAGCGCACGTGCTCGAGCACCTGCGGTGACATGTTCTCGACCGGCTCGACGATGCCCGGGAAGGCGTTCATCCACGTGAGCAGCACGGGGTCGCTCGGATCCCAGGCGTACAGCGTGACGGTGCCGTTGTAGGCGTCGACGACGGCCTTCACCGAGTTGCGCACGTAGTTCGCCTGGTCGCGCGGGATGAGCCCGGCGGGCACGGTGCGCGAGCTGACGGAGTCGCTCGTCGCCTCGTTGAGGCTCACGCGGCTGCTGTACGGGTACTCGTTCGACAGCGTGTAGCCGTCGACGATCCACTTGATGCCGCCGTCGGCCACGACCGCGTACGGGTCCTGGTCGAGCGTGAGCCACGGCGCGACCTTCTCGACGCGCGTCAGCGGATCGCGATCCCACATGATCCGCGACTCCGGGTTGATGAGGTCGCTCAGCAGGATGTTGCCGTCCTGGAACTTCGTGGCGAAGAGGACCCGCCCGAACAGCGATCCCATGGGCACGCCGCCGGTGCCCTGGTAGGTGTTGGTCGCCTGGCCGGTGGGGCTGGCGTCGTCGGGGAAGTCGAGCTCGACCGAGGGCGTGCCCTCCGGGGCGCCGACGATGGAGTACGCCGGGCTGAACTCGCCGAAGTACACGCGCGGCTGCTTGGCGTCGAGCTCACCGGTCGCCGGGATGTTGCTCTCGAAGAAGGTGGGCTGGCCGTTGCTGTCCGCGGTGTTGTCGTAGGCCGCCACGAAGCCGAAGCCGTGCGTGTAGACGAGGCGGTCGTTCGTCCAGTTGCGCTGGCCCTCGGGGATGCCGGCGAGGTTGATCTCGCGGACGGCGACCACGGCACCGCGCTGGGCGTCGTCGAGCGTGTAGCGGTCGACGTCGAGCTTGGGGTTGAACGAGTAGTAGCCGCGGATCTGCTGCAGCTGGTTGTAGGTCGGCGAGACCACGGCCGGGTCGAGCAGGCGGATGTTGTTCAGCGTGCCCGCGCTTGCGGTGAGCACCGCCTGCGACGGCGGGTCGACGGTGCCCGGGTACGCGGCAACCTCGGTGTTCGCGATGCCGTACGCGTCGCGCGTCGCGTTGATGTTGCGCTCGAGGTAGGGCTGCTCGCGGACGAGCTCGTTGGGACGCACCTGGAACTGCTGCACGAAGAGCGGGTAGAGCACGCCGACGACGACGGCCGTGAGGATGAGCAGGCCAGCGCCGATGCCCGGGATCACCCAGTGGCGACGGAACACGTTGAAGAAGAAGAGCAGGGCGACGAGCACCGAGACGGCAGCGAGGATGTTGAGGGCGGGCAGGACGGCGTTGACGTCGGTGTACTTGAGGCCGGTGAAGCCGGCGACGAGCGACTCGCTCTTGGTGGCGAGGCCGAAGCGGTCGTACCAGTAGGCCACCGCCTTGAGCAGCACGAACAGGCCGATGATGAGCGACAGCTGCGACTGGGCCGCGGCCGACGCGCGATCGCCCTTGGGCTGCAGCCGAAGCCCGCCGTAGATGTACTGCACGACGAGGGCCGCGATGAACGACAGGATGATCATCGCGAAGCCGAAGTCGAGCAGGAAGCGGATGAACGGCAGCGTGAACGTGTAGAACGACAGGTCCATGCCGAACTGCGGATCGGTGATGTTGAACGGCACGGCGTTGCGCCACAGCAGGTAGGTGCCCCACTCCGACGCGGCGGTCAGGCCGGCGACGAGGCCCAGGCCGATCGAGATGGCGATCGTCAGGCGGCGGCGGTACGGCTCGATGGCGACGCGGTAGCGCTCGAGGCTCGCCTGCTCAGGGGTCATGCCCCGGAACGTCGGGCGCGTGCGCCACGCGATCCACATAGTGATGCCGACGGCCAGCCCCATGACGGTGCCGAACGCCACGAACATGAGGGCCCGGGTGAACAGGCTGGTCGTGA
>CALGTB010000344.1 GCA_937902285.1 uncultured Actinomycetes bacterium
GACGGCAGCGCCGCGACCGACGTGAGCACCGATGCGCCGCTGCCCCCGCTGGGATCGGTCGGCCTGCTGCGCTGGATGTGGCGCCAGCTCACGAGCATGCGCACCGCGCTCATCCTGCTGTTCCTGCTCGCGCTGGCGAGCATCCCCGGATCGGTGCTGCCGCAGCGCGGCACCAACCCCCTGCGCGTCGACCAGTGGCTGGCCGACAACCCGTCGACCGGTCCGTTCCTGGACCGGCTCGGCTTCTTCGACGTCTACTCCTCGCCATGGTTCGCGGCCGTCTACCTGCTGCTGTTCGTCTCGCTCATCGGCTGCGTCCTGCCACGGTCGCGGCAGCACTGGCGGGCGATGCTCGCGCCCCCGCCACCGGCTCCCCGGCGTCTCGAGCGGCTCCCGGTCTCGACGTCGTTCGAGACCGACCAGGAGCCGGCCGACGTGATCGTCGCCGCCCGCGACGCCCTCCGCTCCCAGCGCTGGCGCGTGCGCGAGTCGCCCGAGGGCGAGGACACGCCATGGGTGTCGGCGGAGAAGGGCTACCTGCGCGAGACCGGCAACCTCGTCTTCCACCTGGCGCTCGTCCTCCTGCTCGTCGGTGTCGCCGTGGGCGGCCTGTTCGGCTGGAAGGGCAACGTCATCATCAAGGAGGGCGACGGCTTCTCGAACACCCTGACGCAGTACGACGCCTGGGGCGGCGGGCGGTTCGTCCAGGCCGACGGCCTCGCGCCCTTCTCGTTCACCCTCGACTCGTTCAGCGTCGACTTCGAGCGCGAGGAGGCGCAGCGCGGGGCACCCCGGCTGTTCGAGGCCGCCGTCACCTACCGAGAGAGTCCCCAGTCGCCCGGCGTCCCCGCCCTCATCGAGGTCAACGAGCCGCTGAGCGTCGACGGCGCGAAGGTGTTCCTCGTCGGGCACGGCTACGCCCCGCACTTCGTGGTCACCGACTCGACGGGCGCGACCGTGTTCGACGACACCGTCGTGTTCCTGCCGCAGGACGGGAACTTCACGTCGACCGGCGTCGTGAAGATCCCGGACGCGACGCCGTCGCTCGGCCTGAACGGGCTGTTCCTTCCGACGGCCACCCTCCACAGCGAGCTCGGTCCCATCTCCACGTTCCCGGGCCCGGACTTCCCCGGCGTGTTCCTGTCCGCCTTCGAGGGCGACCTCGGGATGGACTCGGGGCTGCCCCAGAGCATCTACCGGCTCGACACGAGCCAGATGGAGCAGCTGGGACTCGAGTCGCTGCTGCCGGGTGAGACCTGGACCCTGCCCGGTGGCGCGGGCACGGTGACCTTCACCGGGTTCGAGCGCTGGGCCTCGTTCCAGATCGCCTCCGACCCCGGCAAGGAGCTCGCCCTCGGCTCCGCCGTCGCCGCGATGGCCGGCCTGCTGCTGTCCCTGTTCGTGCGCCGTCGACGGATCTGGGTCAAGGTGGTGCCGGCGCCGGGTGGCGGTACCCTCGTGCAGGTCGCGGGCCTGGCGAAGACGGAGGCACCGGACCTCCCCGACGAGGTGGCGGCCCTGGCCGCCCGGCTCGGGGCCCAGCCTGGTCCGCACGGCGAGAGGATCCCCACGTGACGAGCGTGCAGCTGGCGCAGATGAGCAACGCGGCGGTCTACGCCACCATGGTCACGCTGACGATCGCCATGGTCTTCTTCGCCGTGTCCTTCGCAGCCGGACGCCGGCGGCCCGTGCCGGTGGCCGCACCCGAGGCCGTGGCCGAGAGCGGCGGCGACGTCGCCCTCCTGACGCGACAGGACCCCCCGGCACCCGTCGATCCCGGGCGCCGGGCGGCCAACATCGGCATGTCCCTGACGTGGCTCTCGTTCCTCATGCTGCTCGGCGGCGTCGTGCTCCGCGGCGTCTGGGCCGGCCGGGTGCCCTGGGGCAACATGTACGAGTTCTCGATCACCGCCGCCCTGGGCATCCTGGGCGTGTTCCTGTTCCTGTCCATCCGGCACGACGTGCGCTGGCTGGGCCTGTTCATCGTCATCCCCACGCTGCTGACCCTGGGGCTCGCCGTCACCGTGCTCTACACGGAGGCGGCCCAGCTGGTGCCGGCCCTCAAGTCGTACTGGCTCGTCATCCACGTGTCGGCCGCCATCATCTGCGCCGGAGCGTTCACGCTCGCCGCAGCCACCGCCGGACTCGCCCTCGTGAGGTCGCGGGCCGAGCGGCGCGCGGCGGGCTCCGGCGTGACGGGCTGGGCGGCCCGGCTCCCCACCCGCGAGCGCCTCGAGTCGATGACCAACCGCACCATCGCCTTCTCGTTCCCGCTGTGGACGTTCGCCGTGGTCGCGGGAGCCATCTGGGCGGAGAACGCCTGGGGCCGCTACTGGGGCTGGGACCCGAAGGAGACCTGGGCCTTCATCACGTGGGTGATCTTCGCGGCCTACCTGCATGCGCGATCGACGGCCGGCTGGCGCGGCAACCGCGCCTCATGGATCGTGATCATCGGCTGGCTGGCGTTCCTCATCAACTACTTCGGCGTGAACATCTTCGTCAACAGCCTGCACTCCTACGCCGGGACGTGACCGAGCCCGCCCCGTCGCCCTCGGGCCGGGGACCGTCGGCGCAGGCCGCCCGCGACCGGGTCCTGGCGCAGTTCCGCTGGCACGACGGCCACGCTGACGTGTGGCGCCTGTTCTCGGACGCGTCGACGCTGGCGCTCATCGTCGACGGTCTTGCCGAGCCGTGGCTGGGCGCGGGGGTCACCCGGGTGATCGGCATCGAGTCGCGCGGGTTCCTGCTCGGCGGTGCGACCGCCGTGCGGCTGGGGGCCGGCTTCCACGCGATCCGCAAGCCCGGCGGGCTGCTGCCCGCTCCCACCGTCACGGTGCGGTCGTCGGCCGACTACCGCGGGCACGAGCATGACCTGCGCACGCAGGCGACGCTCGGGCCGGAGGACGTCGTTCTGCTCGTGGACGACTGGGCCGAGCGCGGGTCGCAGGCGCGGGCCGCGCGCGACCTCGTCGAGGGGTGCGGAGCCCGCTTCATCGGCGCATCGCTGGTCGTCGACCAGCTGGCGGACGATCGGGTGCGGCAGGGACTGGTGCGGGTGACGTCGCTGGTCCACGCCCGCGAGCTGGGGGATCCGGATGGTGGGTCGGCTGGGGGCTCGGGGCGCTGAGCCGACGCTCAGGCTGGGCCGTCTCCGCGCCGGCGGCGCATGCGGTTCATCCACGCCTCGTCGCCGAGCTGCTTGAGGAACGTCGGGTCGTCGTCGGGGGCCAGCGGGCCGCGCCGACGGCCGAATCGCGACCCGGGTGAGGGCCAGACGCGGCCGAGGGCGAGCCACAGCAGGCCGCCGAGCAGGGGGATGAGCACGACGAGCAGCAGCCAGACGAACTTGGGCAGCGACCGGGTCTCGCCGCGCGGGGTGCGCAGGACGTCGATGATGAAGTAGATGTACAGGGCGACGCCCACGAGCACGCCGAGGACCCTCAGCACCATCGACCTCCCTTCACGTCCCGCCTAGCGTATGCCACCGCCCGCGCACCGGCCCGTCGTCGGGCCCGGCGTACCGTAGAGCCCGTGCCCGACACCCAGGACTCGTCGCCCGGCAGCTCCAAGGCCGTCGCCATCCTCGTCTACACCCTGCTCCGGGTCGGGCTCTTCGCGCTCGTCTGGGCGCTCATCGCGTTCCTCACTCCGCTCAACGGCCTCTGGGCTGCCGCCGCCGCGATCCTCATCTCCGGTGCCATCAGCGTCGTCGTGCTCGATCGGCAGCGGGGCGAGGTGGGAGCCGCCGCCGCGGGCTTCTTCGGGCGCATCAACGCCCGCATCGAGGCGTCGGCCGCCGCCGAGGATGAGGACGAGGACGACGCGTCAGGCGAGGCCCAGGAGCAGCCCCAGCACAAGGCCGTAGACCAGGAGTAGGACGCCGGTCAGCTTGAGGGCCGGGATGAGACCCGGACCCAGTGCACCGCCGAGCACGACACGCAGGGGCCGCACGGCGAGCGCTGCCGTGGCGGACGCGAGCGCGACCCAGGGGCTGGTCATGAGGGCGAGCGCCAGCGGAACAGCCAGAGCGACCACGACCATGGCGGCATAGAGCAGCCGTGTCCGTTGATCGCCGATGCGCACGGCCAGCGTGCGCTTGCCCACGGCGCTGTCGCCGCCGATGTCACGGAGGTTGTTCGTCACGAGGATCGCGCAGGCGAGCAGCCCGACGCCGACGGAGGCGACGATGTCGACCCCCGTGACGGCCAGGGTCTGGACGTACGCCGTGCCCACCACTGGCACGACGCCGAAGAAGACGAACACGAAGACCTCGCCGAGCCCGGCGTAGCCGTAGGGCCTCGGCCCTCCGGTGTAGAGCCATGCCGCAGCGATGGACGCGGCCCCCACGAGCAGCAGCCACCACTGAGCCGTCAGGCCGACCAGGGCGAGCCCGGCGACGGCAGCGACGGCGAAGGAGACCAGTGCCGCCGCCTTGACGCTGCGGGGCGTGGCGAGCTGCTGGCCGACGAGCCGCACGGGACCCACGCGGACGGTGTCGGTGCCCTTGATCCCGTCGCTGTAGTCGTTCGCGTAGTTGACGCCGACCTGCA
>CALGTB010000345.1 GCA_937902285.1 uncultured Actinomycetes bacterium
CCGCGAGTGGTGAGTCGTAGCCCTCTGGACCTCCGGTCCATGGGCTACGACTCACCACTCGCGGCAGTTGCGGACGGGTTCGGGGCGAGACGGTAGGGTCGCCGATCGTGGCCGTCCTCATCACTGGTTCCATCGCGACCGATCACCTCATGACGTTCCCGGGGCGGTTCTCCGACTCGCTCGTGGCGGACAAGCTCGACAAGGTCTCCCTGTCCTTCCTCGTCGAGGACCTCGAGGTCCGGCGGGGAGGGGTCGCCCCCAACATCGCCTTCGGCATGGGGTGCCTGGGCCTGCGCCCGGTGCTCGTCGGGGCGGTCGGACCCGACTTCGCCGACTACGAGTCCTGGCTGCAGCGCCACAACGTCGACACCTCCGGCGTCCACGTGTCCGAGTCGCGGCACACCGCGCGCTTCGTGTGCACCACCGACTCCGAGCAGAACCAGATCGCCTCGTTCTACCCGGGCGCGATGTCCGAGGCCCGCCAGATCGAGCTGCGTCCGGTCGTCGACCGGGTGGGCAAGGCCGACATCGTCCTCATCGGCGCGAACGACCCGGAGGCGATGCTGCGCCACACCGAGGAGTGCCGGTTCCGGGGCTACCCCTTCGCCGCGGACCCCTCGCAGCAGCTGGCCCGCATGGAGGGCCACGAGATCATGCCGCTCATCGAGGGTGCGACGTTCCTGTTCACCAACGAGTACGAGGCCGCGCTGATCGAGCAGAAGACCGGCTGGGGATCCGCGGACATCTCGGCGATGGTCGAGACCCGGATCACCACCCTCGGGCCTGACGGCGCCCGCGTCGAGCGCCGCGGCGAGGCACCGGTCACCGTCACGGTCGCCGAGGAGGACCGCAAGGTCGATCCCACCGGGGTGGGCGACGCCTTCCGGGCCGGCTACCTGTCAGGTCAGGCCTGGGGGCTCGCCGACGAGCGCTCGGCGCAGATCGGTGCCCTGCTGGCGACCTACGTCATCGAGACCATGGGCACCCAGGAGTACGAGCTGGCCCAGCGGCACTTCCTCGAGCGCATGGCCCGCGCGTACGGCGACGACGCCGCCGCCGAGGTCGAGCCGCACATCTCCTGCCCCCGGCCCTGAGCGTTTCTCGGACCGCTGCAGCCACCGAGCCCGTCATGCCGATCGAGCCCCCGCCGAGCTCGTGGCTCCTGCCTGACCCCGCCCTCGGCGAGCCCGGGTACGACGTCGTCGCGGTCGGCGCCGACCTCGACCCGTCGACGGTCCTGGCGGCCTACCGGCAGGGGCTGTTCCCCATGCACCTGGAGACCGGGGAGCTGGCCTGGTGGAGCCCGGACCCTCGAGGCGTGCTGCCCCTCGGCGGACTGAGGGTGACGCGGTCGCTCGCTGCCTCGGCCCGACGCTTCGACATCACCATCGACCGCGCCTTCACCGACGTGATGCGCGCCTGCGCCGATGCGCGCCGCGACCACGGGTGGATCACGGAGGAGTTCGTGGAGACGTACTCGGCCCTGCACCGGATGGGGTGGGCGCACTCCGTCGAGGCGTGGACGGCGGACGGCGACCTCGCCGGCGGCCTCTACGGCATCGAGGTCGGAGGGCTCTTCGCGGGTGAGTCGATGTTCCACCGTTCCCGGGACGCCTCGAAGGTCGCGCTCATGGGGCTCGTGGCGGCCCTGCAGTCCGGCGGAGGGGAGCGGCTGCTCGACGTGCAGTGGCGCACCGACCACCTCGCGTCGCTGGGGGTGGTCGAGATCCCACGCCGCGACTACCTGCGCCGGCTGCCCGCCGCACTGGCGCTGCCGCACTGCCTGTCGCCGACCGGCTAGCCGGCGATCGGATCGGTGCCGACGCATCCGATGGGCGACATCCCCTCGGTGGGCAGTCCGCGGGCCGCGTCGGCGGCGAACAGCGTCGTCAGCTCGGCCGTGATGGCCGTCCGTCGACCCGCGGCGATGTCGGTGAACGGGCACAGGTGGCGGGGCGGGGAACCCGTCCGGAGCAGGCCGAGCTCGACGAGCCCCACGCCCGGGGTGTTCCGGCTGTCGTAGTCGCTCACCGCCGCGATCACCTGGCCGGCCACGACCGTGTCCCCAGGGGCGACCCGTACCCCGATGACGTGCTCCGTCTCCCACACGTCGGCGGCGTCCGGCGAGGCCGCCATCCAGATCGTGTAGTCACCGGAGTAGAGGCGCTCGACCCTCGTCACGACTCCGGTCACGGGGGCCAGCACCGGCGTGCCGAGCGGGGCGAAGAAGGTGGGCTGCGGGTTGCGCGTGCCGGTGCCGATGGCTCCCTCGCCCCGCGGGCCGGTGTCGTAGCCGAAGGCGACGACGGACCGTCCGGCACCCATCGTCGAGCCGACGACTCCCAGCGGAGCCGTGGCGGGAACGGGAAGGGAGGCGAGGGCGGCGGCTGGCGCGGGCTGCTCGCGGACGGGCCGCCACACGAGCCGCCCGCGCACCTTGGTGCACACGAGCTCGCCGCGCGGCGTCGTGACGGTGACCCCGGCCTTGGGGCAGGTCCGGCCGGGACGTGGTGCCGCCTGAGCCGGGGCTGCCGCTGCACTCGCGATGACCAGGAGGGCGAGCACCGCGGCCGCTGCCCCGGCGCTGCGCGACTTCGGGGCGCTCACTGCCGGACTCCGGCAACCGCGGGTGCGAACTCGCGGAGCAGCAGCTGGACGCTGTCGGCGGTGCAGCCGAGGGGCAGCGAGATGCGGACGCTCGCCCCGTCGTCGAGGCCCATGGCAGCAAGGACCTGGCTGGGCATGCGGGTGTCAGCCGTACAGGCGGAGCCGCTGGCCACGGCGACACCCCGGCGGTCGAGCTCGGTCACGATCTCCTCGCCGGTGACGCCGGCGCACGTGATGGTGACGATGTGGGGGAGGCGGTCCACCGGGTCGCCCGCGACCGTGATCCCGGGCACGAGCCCGGGAAGGGTCCCCCGGATCAGGTCGACGAGGCCCGAGAGCCGTGCGGACTCCTCGGCCGCGTGCGGCCGGAGGTACTCGAGGGCCGCCGCGGCCGCCGCGGCACCGGGGATGTCGGGGAACCCGCCGACCCAGCCGCGATCCGGGCTGTCGGCGGGGCGCCAGCGCTGCCCCGAACGCACGACGAGCACGCCCACCCCGGCCGGACCGCCCCAGTCGCGTGCGGAGGCCGCCAGGACGTCCCACCCGTCGGGCACCGCCTCGCGGCCGATCACCTGGATCGCGTGGGCGAGGAGCGGCACCTCGGCGGCCCGCGTCAGCTGGCTCACACCGGCCAGCGGCTGGCGGGTGCCGACCTCGCCGTTGGCGGCCTGCACGCACACGAGGGCGGCGGGCTGCTCCAGCTCGCGGGCCAGGCCGGTCATGTCGACTCGGCCCCAGGCGTCCACGGGCACGGTGCTGACCTCGCCGGACCACCTCTCCACAGGCATGGTGACGGCCATGCTCTCGACGGCGGTGACCACCGCGCGGCGGCTCACGGCCGTCCGCGACTCGAGCAGCCCCTGGACGGCCACGGCGAGGGCGGTGGGGCCGGAGGACGTGAGGAACACCTCCGCCGGGCCGACCCCCAGGCTCTCCGCCAGGCTGGCGCGCGCCGCATCGAGGACGATCCCGGCGCGACGGCCCTCATGGTGGAGGCGTGCCGGATCGGACCACGACTGCTCCGCTGCGGCCCGCCAGGCCTGCTGCGCGGCGGGCAGGAGGGGCTGCCCGGCCACGGCGTCGAGGTAGCCGGGCGGGGGGGTCGGGGCCGGGCTGGGCAGGCCGTGCGGCCTCGGCGCGTCGGGGGTAGGTTCGGCCACGGGAACCACGCTAGTCGGGGGCTCCGGATCCGTCGGTTCTGCCTCGTGGGGCGGGCCGTCTTCCGGGTGCCTCGTGCGCTAGTCTGCCGAGCGTCCACCACGAAGAGAGGCGTTCTGTGCGGCACTTGATCGAGGCCCGCTCCTCGCGAGCACCCGGGCACCGGACCGTGAAGCAGCGGCGGATGCGCGCCGCGGCCGCCGGCCTCGGCATGCTGGCCATAACGCTGACAGCGTCCGCCTGCACCGCCAACGAGGCCTTCTTCATGGACCTGCCCGATCCGGCCACCAAGGAGGCCGCGATCACGCAGAACCTGTGGCAGGGCTCCTGGATCGCGGCTTGGGCGGTCGGAGCGGTCACGTGGGGACTGATGATCTGGGCGGCCGTGGCCTACCGCCGCCGTCACAAGGACGACGTTCCCGAGCAGACGAAGTACAACATCCCCATCGAGCTGCTCTACACGATCGTCCCGCTCATCATGATCCTCGGCCTGTTCTGGTTCACCGCCAAGGACCAGAGCGAGATCCTGTCCCTCAGCAACGACCAGAAGCAGACCGTCAACGTCGTCGGCTTCCGCTGGAACTGGGGCTTCAACTACATCGACGAGGGCGCCTACGCCGTCGGATCGCCCAACCTGCCGGCCGAGCTGGTGCTGCCGGTCAACGAGAAGGTGCGCTTCGAGCTGACCTCGCCCGACGTCATCCACTCGTTCTGGGTGCCGGCGTTCCTGTTCAAGATGGACGTCATCCCCGGCAAGACCAACCAGTTCGAGCTCACGCCCGACAAGGTGGGCACCTACGCCGGCAAGTGCGCCGAGTTGTGCGGTGTCGACCACGCCCGCATGCTCTTCACGGTGCGCGTGGTCGAGCGGCCCGAGTTCGACCAGTACATCGCCGACCTCAAGGCCCGCGGCCAGAGCGGGCTGCTCGACACCGGCATGAGCAACAACGACGGCCAGATGCCAGGGGAGAAGACGACATGACACTGCTGAGCGACCGCGTCGTTCCGTCCGACCCCACGCCGGCCCCCGCGCAGCCGCAGCGCAAGCGCAGCCTCGGATCGGCCGTCGTCAACTGGGTGACGTCCACCGACCACAAGCTCATCGGCTACCTCTACCTCATCACGGCGACCTTCTGGTTCTTCGTGGCCGGGCTGATGGCCCTCGCCATCCGTGCGGAGCTGGCCACGCCGGGGATGCAGTTCATCTCGCTCGAGCAGTACAACCAGCTGTTCACGATGCACGGCACGATCATGCTGTTCCTGTTCGCCACTCCGCTCTTCGTCGGATTCGGCAACGTGATCATGCCCCTGCAGATCGGCGCACCGGACGTCGCCTTCCCGCGCCTGAACATGCTCGGCTACTGGCTGTTCTTCTTCGGCGGCCTCACGGCTGCCCTGGGCTTCCTCACGCCGGGTGGCGCCGCCGCCTTCGGCTGGTTCGCCTACGCACCGCTCAGCAACGCCGTGTACTCGCCCGAGATCGGCGGCGACCTGTGGCTGCTCGGCCTGGCCATGGGCGGCCTGGGCACCATCCTCGGCGCCGTCAACTTCATCACGACGATCTTCTGCATGCGTGCGCCCGGCATGACGATGTTCCGGATGCCGATCTTCACGTGGACGATCTTCGTGACCAGCGTCCTCGTCATCCTGTGCTTCCCGGTGCTCGCCGCCGCACTCGCGCTGGCCTTCATCGACCGCAACTTCGGGGCCGTGGTCTTCGCCTCCGAGAACGGCGGGCCGATGCTGTGGCAGCACCTGTTCTGGTTCTTCGGCCATCCGGAGGTCTACATCCTCGCGCTGCCGTTCTTCGGCATCGCGAGCGAGATCATCCCGGTGTTCTCGCGGAAGCCGATCTTCGGCTACAAGGGACTCGTCTTCGCCACGCTGGCGATCGGCGCCCTGTCGATGGCCGTGTGGGCCCACCACCTGTACGTCACCGGGTCGGTCTACCTGCCCTACTTCGCGATCATGACGATGCTCATCGCCGTGCCGACCGGGGTGAAGTTCTTCAACTGGATCGGCACGATGTGGAAGGGCTCTGTCTCCTTCGACACGCCCATGCTCTGGGTGATGGGCTTCCTCATCACCTTCCTGTTCGGCGGCCTCACGGGCATCATCCTGTCGGCGCCACCGCTGGACTTCCACGTCTCCGACAGCTACTTCGTGGTGGCGCACTTCCACTACACCGTGTTCGGCACCGTCGTCTTCCTGTTCTTCGCCGGCCTGTACTTCTGGTGGCCGAAGATGACCGGCAAGATGCTCGACGAGCGCCTCGGCAAGGTCCACTTCTGGCTGCTCTTCGTCGGCTTCCAGGTCACCTTCCTCATCCAGCACTGGCTGGGCGTCATCGGGATGCCACGGCGCTACGGCGACTACCTGCCAGCGGACAATTTCGAGGTCATGAACCAGGTGTCCACGGTCGGTGCGGCGCTGCTCGGCGTCTCCACCCTGTTCTTCATCTGGAACGTGCTCAAGACGTGGCACAGCGCCCCCAAGGTGACGGTCGACGACCCGTGGGGATGGGGCGGCTCGCTCGAGTGGGCGACCTCGTGCCCGCCGCCGCGCCACAACTTCGTCACGCTGCCCCGGATCCGCTCCGAGCGGCCGGCGTTCGACCTGCACCATCCTGAGCTGGCGGCACCGGGCGCCCATGCGGTGCCCGCGGCCGCTGCACCCACCGCTCCGGTCGAGGGAGGTGCCTCGTGAAGGTAGAAGGGCGGATCTTCGCGCTGGGCGCGGCGTTCTTCTTCATCGTCGCCGCCATCTACTGGTACTTCGCGCGCGACCCGATCGGCACGACCGCGCTCACGCTGTGCGGTGGCCTGGCGCTGCTCGTGGCCTTCTACGTCCTCTACACGGCCAAGCGGGTCTTTCCCCGTCCCGAGGATCGCCTCGACGGCGAGATCGACGAGGCCGACCCCGAGTACGGCTTCTTCAGCCCGCACTCGTGGTGGCCGCTGGTGCTGGGGTTCGCCACGTTCCTCGTGGTCCTCGGCCTCGTGTTCGCGGTGTGGGTCGTCGTCCTGGGCGTTGCCGTGCTCCTGCTCGCCCTCGTGGGCTGGCTCTTCGAGTACTACCGGGGAGATTTCGCGGTCTGAC
>CALGTB010000346.1 GCA_937902285.1 uncultured Actinomycetes bacterium
CGCGGCCCACTCGCCGTGGCGGTCGACCGGATCGACCGACAGGCCGATGATCTTGACGCCCCGCCTCTCGAACTCCGGCTCGATCCTGGCTGCGTAGCCGAGCTCGGTGGTGCAGACGGGGGTGAAGTCCTTCGGGTGCGAGAACAGGACGGCCCACGAGTCGCCGATCCACTCATGGAAGCTGATCGGGCCCTGCGTGGTGACCGCCTCGAAGTCGGGTGCCTCGGCGCCGAGGGAAAGGGTCATCGTTCCTCCTGGGATGCGAGGGGCAGGGAGCCCCTCAGGGGTGAGCCGCTGACGCTAGGCGCCCGCCCGCACGGCGGAGACCGGCGGGTGCGCAGGTGCGAACGACTTGCGGGAAGGGCCCGGCAGCGGTCTCTGTCCGCCGCCCGGGACGCGCCCGTGAGGGGGCCGCTTGCCCTTTGCCCCCCACTAGTGGACACTCGGACCTGTTAGATCAGAGATATCAGCACAGCAGTACTGGTTCGTTCGAGCCTCACGGCCCGGATCCCAGACGGCGGCTTCGCAGCAACTGAGCGTTTGCACAGTGACGGAAGAGTGCAGAGATCTTCTGGACACGTGCATAGGCGACCGTCTGTCACGTCTTTCTTGAAGGAGAATGTTCAACATGGCTCAAGGCACCGTCAAGTGGTTCAACGCGGAAAAGGGTTTCGGCTTCATCGAGCAGGCCGATGGCGGCCCCGACGTGTTCGTCCACTACTCGGCCATCGACTCCAGCGGCTACCGCTCGCTGGACGAGAACCAGGCTGTTGAGTTCGACATCACGCAGGGCCCGAAGGGCCCGCAGGCCGACAAGGTCCGCGTCGTCTAACTCCGCACGACATCGCGAGAGGCCCGGCCATTCGGCCGGGCCTCTCGTCTTTGCCGCTTGGCCAGTGACTGCAGATGTGTATGCTTCATTGCATGCAAACGACCAGCGTACGCATTGACGTCGACACGCATCGCGAGCTCAAGCGGCTCGCGGCCGACCTCGACGTCACTGTGGGCGAGGCGGTACGGGTCGCCGTGCGACGGATGCATCAGGAGCAGATCGGCGTCGACCTGATGACACCGCCCACGGACATCGATGTGGACTGGCTCGATGCTGACCTCGGGTGACATCCTCGACGCCGACCTCGGCCTCCCGACCGGTCGTGAGGCCGGCTTTCCGCGGCCGGTGGTCGTCGTCACGGCGCAACGCATCCTCGATCAGTCCCCCGCTGTCGTGCAGGTCGTGCCACTCACCACGACCCTGCGTGGGTTCCGGTCTGAGGTCGTCATCTCGCACGAGTCCTCGGGCCTTCGGCAGGACTCCGCCGCCCAGTGCCATCAGATCCGTGCCGTCAGCGCGTCCCGATTGCACAGCCCTCGCGGGAACATCGGCTCGGTCGACCTGCTCAGGCTGCGCGAGACCATCGCCCTGCTGCTCGACATTGACTGACGTGCGTCCAGCCGCCCGTGCCGGTCACATCCGGAACGAGGCCACGCACTCGCCCTGAAGCGACCCGACCCACACCACTCCCCCGTGCTCCCGCACTCCCGTGACCATGTGCATGCGCTCGTCGCGCCCCTGAAGGTCGTGGACGAGTCCGCCCATGGCGTCGTAGGCCGTCACCCACGTGGTCATCTGCGGCTGCGGCTGGAGGCGCTGCGGCAACGACCACGCCAATGACCGCAGTCGCGGGTGCGAGGCGAGCTGGTCGAGCAGGGTGTTGCGCGGTGACGCCATCGACACCCACACGAGCCCGTCGCTGCCGGTCGCGATGTTGTCGGGGAACGCAGGCAGGTCGGTCACGAAGTCCTCGCGCAGCCCGGCCCGGTCGCCGGTGAGCCACACCCGGTCGAGGCGGTAGGCACCGGTCTGCGCGACCACCACCCAGGATCCGTCCGGTGCGATGGCCACCCCGTTGGCGAACTGCAGTCCGTCGAGGACGGTGTGCACGGCGCCGTCGGGGTCGCGCCGGAGCAGGCGGCCCGTTCCGGAGTGCTCCATGATGTCGGCCCGCCAGTGGTCGATGCCGAACCGACGGGAGGAGTCGGTGAACCAGACGGTGCCGTCGGCCCCGACGGCAGCGTTGTTGCAGAACAGCAGTGGCACGTCATCGACCCTCGTGACGAGCTCGCCCACCGCGCCGGTGCCCGGTGACACGAGCAGCAGTCCGCGCCGAGCGTCGCAGACCAGCAGGTCGTCGCCGTAGCGCTCGATGCCCAGCGGCCGCCCCCCGGTGTCGGCCACGAGGGTGACGCTGCCGCCCGGATCGACCCGCAGGATGCGCCCGTCGTCCAGGCCGGTCAGTGCCGATCCGTCGTCGAGGAGGACGACGTCCTCGGGGCCTGTGCCCGGCACCGTGACGATGTCGAGCGGCGGCAGGGGGCGATCGGACGAGGAGCGCTTGGCCCTCGAGGGTGCGGGCGTCGAGCGCCAGGAGACCGGGGAGATGCTCGGTGCGGCCATGGGGTGATCATGCTCCGCGCGTGGCTGCCGCGTCCGGGCATCCGCATCACAGCAGATCCCAGGATCGTCACGCACGAACGACGACGCTCGGCACAATGGGGCACGAACTCAGCGGGCGCATCGCACCGCTTCGAGGACGCTACGAGAGGACGACGATGGCCATCAACCCGCGCGGAGCCGACCTCAAGCGCCTGCTGGCCGAGGACCCGGGTGGACCGGTCGTGATGCTCAACCTGCTCCGCTTCGCCGACGGCGGCCGGCCGCTGTACGCCGAGTACGCACGGCACCTGTCCGAGACCTTCCTCGAGCGCTACGGCGCCGAAGTGCTCTACGCCGGCACCGGTTCGACGGTGCTCGCCGCCGAGCCGGGCCAGGAGTGGGATGCCGTGCTCCTGGTGCGGTACCCGAACCGCGAGGCCTTCTCGCGCATGGTGGCCGACCCGGAGTACCAGCAGGTGACGAGCCTGCGCACTGAGGCGCTGACCGAGGCCGTCCTTCAGGCGACTGTCCCCTGGTAGGCCGGATCGCGAGCCGGCGGCCCTTCACAATGCTGAGCATGGACGAGGACCTGGTGATCGCCGGACCCGTCGTGTTCTTCACCGGGGCCGGCATCTCCGTGGGCGCCGGACTGCCGACCTACCGCGGCACCGGCGGGCTCTACCAGGACAGCGGGCTCGAGCCGCCGAACGCCGGCGACGTCACCCCCGAGCGCCTGCCCGGTCTCTGGAATCGCTTCCGACCCAGACTCCGGGCCGCCGATGAGATCACGCCCTCGCGCGCCCATCGCCACCTCGCCGAGATCGAACTGGGCGCACGCGAGCCGGTCACCGTGGTCACGCAGAACGTCGACGGTCTCCA
>CALGTB010000347.1 GCA_937902285.1 uncultured Actinomycetes bacterium
TGGCGGGGTAGACGAGCACCTGGCCCACCAGCCCGGGGTGGCTCCCGCGCTGCTGTGCCACGACGGCGGCCAGCGTGGCGCCGGCACTGTCACCGCCCACCACGACCCGACGGTGCTCACGGAGAGCCGCATCCGCGGCCGCCACGGCGTCATCGACGGCGTCCGGGAACCGCGCCACGGGCGCGCACCGGTAGTCGACGCTCACGACGGTCCACCCGGTCGCGGCGCTGGCCGTGCGCGCCGTCGCGTCCGCGGTGTCGAGGTCGCCGAGCACCCATCCGCCTCCGTGCAGCCACACGAGGCACGGCGTGTCGTCATCGGCCCCGTCCGGCCGGTAGGTCCGCCGGGCCGGCAAGCCGTCCGAGGCCGGAGTGTCGACGGACGACACCGGCAGGGCGTCGAGGTCCGGCTGCCAGTTCACGCGTGCGGCCAGCGTCCCGTCACGGTGCAGGCGTCGGGCCGTCGCCGCGTCCAGCTCCCAGACGGGCGGGAGCGGGTTCGCGATGAGGCCCTGACGCATCGCCTCGCAGTCGGGCGCCAGGGGGACGAGGAGAGTGCCGGAGTCCATCCCTAGACAATCCCGACGGAGATGGTGCCGGAGGCGTACGGGATGCCGGCGCCGGCTCCCGTGGTCGGAGCGGCCGAGGCCGACGTGGCCGATGCTGAGGAGGCCGACGCCGTCGCTCCCGACGCGGCCCGGTCGATCGCCGCGTCGATCACCCGTGCGTAGCCCTTCGCGCCGGACGGCGTCAGGTGGATGCCGTCGGAGTAGAGCCACTTCGCATGGCGCGATGCCGCCCAGTTCCAGTCGATGACGTTGACCCGGCCCGGGCGGTAGTCCGCGGCGCACTGGCGGATCACCTTGTTGTTGCCCTTCTCCCACGACCTCGGCGCATGGATGGTCACGAGGAACACGCGGCGGTCAGGGCCCGCGGCCTTGACCATGGCGTGGCAGGAGGACAGGGGGAACGTGCCATTGGTGCCCAGGTGGACGACCACGTTCTCGGGCAGGGAGGCGCCGCGGCGGCGCAGCTCGGCCGCACCGCTGTAGGCCTGCCGGCTCTCCTCGGCGTCAACGACGCGGAAGCCGAGCCGCTTCATGACGTCCTTGGCCCCGAGCATGACCGAGTCGCCCAGGGCGTAGCGATCCTTCGGCGTCGCGGCGTGCGCCGGCGCGGCGAGCCCCGCGGCGAGACCCGCCACCATCGCGACCGCGACGGCGCATCGTGCAGCAGCGCCGCGACGGATCCTCACGTGCGCTATTGGACCACGCGCGCGATGCGGCTCACAATCTCGCGGAGGATCGCCGGCGACGTGGCGAAGTTGAGCCGGACGAAGCCCCTGCCCTGGGTCCCGAAGGTGGCGCCGGGGCTGAGGCCCACCCTCCCCCGCTCGAGGATCACGGCGGCCGGGTCGTCGCCCAGTCCGTACGCGGACAGGTCGATCCAGGCGAGATACGACGCCTCGGGCGCCCGGTAGCGCGCCCGCGGCAGCTCGGCGGCGAGCAGGTCGGCCAGCAGGCGCCGCTGCGCGTCGAGGAGCCCGACGACGTCCGCGAGCCACGGGCCTCCCTCGCGGTAGGCGGCGGCCGCCGCGATCACGCCGAGGTGCCCCGTCGTGAAGGTGACCTCCATGGGGATGCGGGCCGTCACCGTGCGGGCCGTCCTGCCGGTGCTCACCAGCTGCGAGGCCTTGAGTCCCGCGAGGTTCCAGGCCTTCGACGCGGAGACGAGCGCCACGGCGTCGGCGTCGTCGTCGACCACCGTCAGGAACGGAACGTGCACGGCGCCGGGGAGCACGAGGGGCGCATGGATCTCATCGGAGATCACGGCGACGCCATGACGGGCGGCCAGGTCGGCCACGGCTCGCAGTTCGTCACGCGACGCCACGCCGCCGGTCGGGTTGTGCGGGTTGGACATCAGGAACGCCGTCACGCCCGGTGACGCGAACGCGCGCTCCAGGACCTCGAGGTCGATCACGTAGGCGTCGTCGGCACTCCGTGCCAGCGGCGCCTCCACCACACGGCGCCCGACGACGTCCGTCACCACGCTGAAGAACGGGTGGTAGACCGGAGGCGTGATGACGACGCCGTCACCCGGCGACGTCAGCCTGAGCAGTGCCTGGGCGACGCCCGTGAGCACGTCGGGAAGGGTGGTCACGCGGTCCGGGGCGACGTTCCAGCCCCACTGCTCCCCTGCGTACGCCGCGAAGGCCTCGGACAGGCCCGCGGGCCACGCGTAGCCCGTGTCGGAGTCGGCGATCGCCCGACGCAGCGCCTCGGCGATCGGCTCGGCCAGCGGATAGTCCATCTCGGCTACCCAGGCGGGGATCACGTCGGGGTCGTAGAACCGCCACTTCGCGCTGGTGCGGCGGCGGAGCACGTCGAGGGTGATGGCATCGACATCGAAGGAGGTCACGGGCCGATCATGTCGCACGGAACGAGCGCAGGCGCAGGCTGTTGGTCACGACGAACACCGACGAGAACGCCATCGCCGCGCCGGCCACGAGCGGACTGAGCAGGCCGGCCATGGCCAGGGGGATGGCGGCGACGTTGTAGGCGAAGGCCCAGAACAGGTTTCCCTTGATGGTGCGCAGGGTTCGCCGGGACAGCCGGATGGCGTCGGAGACCGACATGAGGTCACCTCGGACGAGGGTGATGTCGGCCGCCTCGATCGCGACGTCCGTGCCCGTTCCCATGGCCATCCCCAGGTCGGCCTGGGCCAGTGCGGCGGCGTCATTGACCCCGTCGCCCACCATCGCGACGACGGAGCCGGTCGCCTGCAGGCTCGTGACGACGGCGACCTTGTCCTCCGGAAGCACGTCGGCCCGCACGTCGTCGATCCCCACCTCGGCCGCGACCGCGGTGGCGGCGCGGGCGTTGTCGCCGGTGAGCAGGACGGGGCGCAGGCCGAGTCGCCGGAGGGCCGCGACGGCGTCGGCACTGCCCGGCTTGACCGTGTCGGACACGACGAGCAGCCCTGCCGACCGACCGTCGACAGCGACGCCCACCACCGTGCGCCCGGCTCCTTCATGGCGAGCCCGCTCCGCGACGAGGGACGGGGACTCGTCGACCGTCCACTCGCTGCTGAGCCACCCCGGCCGTCCGGCCGCGACGGCATGACCGTCGACGACTCCCTGGACCCCGAGCCCGCGCGTCGACAGGAATCCCTCGACAGCGGGGAGCGCGCCGGCCTCGCGAGCACCGACGGCGATGGCCGCACCAACCGGATGCTCCGACGCATCCTCGAGTGCGCCCGCCAGTCGCAGCAGCGTGGCCGCGTCGTGCCCGTCCGACGGCACGACCTCGACCAGGGCCATGCGCCCGGTCGTGATGGTGCCGGTCTTGTCGAGGACGACGGTGTCGACCTGGCGGGTCGACTCGAGGATCTGCGGGCCCTTGATGAGGATGCCCAGCTGGGCACCCCGCCCCGTGCCGACCATGAGAGCGGTGGGCGTCGCGAGGCCCAGCGCGCACGGGCAGGCGATGATGAGGACGGCCACGGCGGCCGTGAACGCCGCCTGCGGACCGGCTCCGGCGATCAGCCAGCCGACGAGGGTGACGAGCGACAGGGCGAGCACGACGGGGACGAACACCGCGGACACTCGGTCGGCAAGCCGCTGGACGGGGGCCTTGCCCGTCTGGGCCGCCTCCACCATGCGGGCGATGCGGGCGAGCTGGGTGTCGGCGCCCACCGCGGTGGCCCGGACCAGCAAGCGCCCGCCGGCGTTGACCGTGCCGCCGACAACGGCATCGCCGGGCCCCACCTCGACGGGCACCGGCTCACCGGTGACCATGCTGTTGTCGACGGCGCTCGAACCCTCGACGACGACGCCGTCGGTCGCCACCTTCTCGCCGGGCCGCACCACGAACGCATCGTCGGTGCGCAGGTCGCCGATGGGCACGCGCTGCTCGACGGAGTCACGCACGACCGCGACATCCTTCGCGCCGAGGCTCGCCAGCGCCCTGAGTGCCTCGCCCGAGCGCGCCTTCGCGCGGGCCTCGAGATAGCGGCCGGTGAGGATGAACACCGTGACGGCGGCAGCAACCTCGAGGTAGATCTCCGGCTGCTGCCCCTGGTCGTGCGGAAGGAGCGTGAAGGTCATCGACATGCCCGGCTCACCTGCGCCGCCGAGGAACAGGGCCCACAGCGACCAGCCGAATGCCGCCAGCACGCCGAGGGAGATGAGCGTGTCCATCGTCGCGGCACCGTGGCGCAGGTTGACCCAGGCCGCCCGGTGGAAGGGCCACGCACCCCACATCACCACCGGGGCCGCCAGCGTCAGGGAGGCCCACTGCCAGTAGGTGAACTGCAGCGCCGGGACCATGGCCATGAGCACGACCGGGACCGTCAGGGCGATGCAGATGAGCAGCCGCTGCCGCAGCGCATCGACCTCGGGGTCGGCAGAGGTCGTCTCGGGGAGGGACGCGACGAGCGGCGTCCGGGCGGCATAGCCGGTGGCCTCCACCGTGCGGATGGCGTCGTCCACGCTGACCCCGTCGGGAAGCACGACGTGCGCCTTCTCGGTCGCGTAGTTGACGGTGGCGGTGACGCCCGGCATCCGGTTGAGCTTCTTCTCGATGCGCAGGGCGCAGGAGGAGCAGGTCATGCCGCCGATCTCAAGATCGACCTCCGACGCCATGCCTCACCCCACTAGTTCGTACCCGGCCTCATCGACCGCCGCTCGGACGGCGGCGGAGTCGAGCGGCTGCGCGCTGTCGACCGTCACCTCGGACACGTCGCCGGGCACGAGGTCGATGCGCACTCCCGCGACGCCGGGCAGCGCCGCCAGCTCCGCGGTGACGGCCGCGACGCAGTGGTCGCACGTCATCCCCGACACCCGGAACACCTCGGTGGTCATGCGGTATTCCCTCCGGTGGGGCGGACGATCATGACGACAGGGGTCAGGCGAGCGACAGGAAGAGCTTCTCGAGCTCCTCGCGGCTCATGGGCGCGTCGTCGCCGTGCTCCCAGCACTGCTGGAGGCCCGAGGCCACGATCTTGAAGCCCACCCGGTCGAGGGCCTTCGACACGGCGGCGAGCTGGGTGACGATGTCAGCGCAAGTGCGCTCCTCGTCGATCATGTTGATGACACCGTCGAGCTGGCCGCGTGCACGCTTGAGTCGCAGGACGATGTCGTGGCTGACGGTCGGCTCGATGTTCATGACGCCATGGTATCCCACATACCCTTAGGGGTAAGGTCGATGCATGACCCACGACCATGGAAAAGCAGTCCTGGACGACCTGGCCCCCCTGACCCGCGACCTCCGCAAGGCCATCCCCGACGTCTACAAGGGGTTCCGTGAGCTGCACCACGCGGCGTTCGCGGAGGGCGCGCTCGCCCCCAAGTACAAGGAGCTCATCGCCATGGCGATCGCGGTCGTCGACCAGTGCGACGGCTGCATCGCCTCGCACAGCCAGGCCGCCGTGCGGGCAGGAGCGAGCCGCGAGGAGGCCGCCGAGGCCATCGGCGTCACGTTCCTCATGGCCGGCGGGCCTGCCACCATCTACGGACCCCGCGCCTACGCGGCGTTCTGCGAGTTCCACGACGCGGTGGCTACCGTTACGGAGTGACCAGGCCCCCGAGCTCCACGCTCCGGCCGTACCTCACCACCGCCACGCTGGCACGCTCGGGCACGGAGTCGGCCGGCCCGGCCCTCCTCATCGTCACGATCGCCGTGATGGGCAGTGCCACGACGGGGTCGTACGTGGTCGCCTCCCTGACCGCGTCGGCCGCCGTGGGCGGCCCGATCGTGGGGGCCCTCCTCGACAGGACCGCCGCGCCTCGCCGCGGCTTCGCCCTTGCCATGCTCGTCATGGCCGCGGGACTGGCCGCGATCACCCTCGTCATCGGGCACGTCCCCATCGGCGTCGTCATCGTGCTGGCCGTGCTCGCCGGGTTCGGGTACCCCGCCATCACCGGCGCGTGGAGCGCCCAGCTGCCGCGCCTGGCGCAGCCCGATGCACTGACCCGGGCCTACTCCGCGGATGCCGCCACCTACAGCGTGGCCGCTGTCGTGGCGCCGCCGCTGGCCGCCGCGCTCGTCGTGGTGTCGACACGTGCCCCGCTCTGGTTCGCCGTGGTGCTGCTGCTGGCGGCCCTCGCGACACTGCGCAGCGTTCCGCTGGCCGCCTCCGGCACCGGTCGCCCCCGCAGGTCACTGCTCGACGACCTGCGGTCGGGCCTCGGAGTCATGGCCCGCAACTCGGCGCTGCGCCGCACCGTGATCATCACGACCGTCGGGTTCGCCGGCCAGGCCGCCGTCTTCGTGAGCGCCCCGGTCCTCTCGCAGTCGCTCACCGGATCGCTCCAGTTCACCGGGGTCATCCTCGGAGCCTTCGCTGCCGGGGGCGTCCTCACCGCGCTGTGGTTCACCCGTCACCCCGTCCAGCGCCCGGACCGCGCGATCATCGCGTCGACCGCAGCCTCGGCGCTGATGCTGGCGGCGATGGGGCTCGCCCCGACGCCGTGGCTGCTGCTCATCGCGGCGTTCGCGATGGGTGCGACCGAGCCTCCCCTGGTCTCGTCCATGTTCCAGGTGCGGGCACGGGAGTCGCCTGAGCACATCCAGTCGCAGGTGTTCACCACATCGGCGAGCCTGAGGATGACGGCGTTCGCCATCAGCACGGCCGTGTGCGGCGCCTTGCTGTCCATCGGGATCGGCGCCGTGATCGCCTTCGGCGTCGCACTCCACCTCGCGTCGCTGGTGCTCGGCCTGCTCCTCGGCCCGGACCTGCCACGTCGCCAGCACTGGGTGCACCGCGCCTGACCGCACTACGCTCGCCCGATGACCACCCCGGGGCGCCTGGCGTTCGTCGGCAGCGGCGAGTACCTGCCCGTGATGCAGGACATCGAGGCCTGGCTCCTCGAGGGGCGGCCGCGGCGCTACGTCCAGCTCGCGACCGCCGCTGCACCCGAGGGCGACCGGTCCCTGGCCCGGTGGCATCAGCTCGGTGCTGAGGCCGCCGAACGCCTCGGCGTCGAGCAGGTCGTGGTCGACGTCCGGAATCGGCAGGACGCGGACGACCCGGGGCATGCAGCAGCCATCTCGGGAGCCGGCCTGATCTACCTGTCGGGGGGCAACCCCGGGCACCTCGCCTCGACCCTGCGCGGCACGCTCGTGTGGTCGGCGATCGAGGCCGAGTGGCGGGCCGGGGCCTCGCTGGCCGGATGCAGCGCGGGCGCCATGGCGCTCGGCGGATACGTTCCCGACATCCGGCATCCCCGACAGGGCGGCACGGACGGGCTCGGCGTCGTCCCGGCCCTTCGGGTACTCCCGCACTTCGACAAGTTCAGCCGCATGATCCCCGACTTCGCCCTGCGCCCGCTCGTCACCGCCGATGCTGTCGTCGTGGGGATCGACGAGGACACCGCGCTGGTCGCCGACGGGCCGAGCGAGGACGGGCTGTGGGAGTTCCGGTCACGCGGTCGCCAGTCGTGCTGGCGCATCGACGCCGACCGCAAGCACCGGGTCAACGCCCCACTGCGCCTGCGCGTGAACGGCTGACGATGCCCGCCGACCTGTCGGCCCAGGCGCGGCCGACCACGCTCCGCCCCGGCATCCGCACCTACAAGCCTCGGCGATCGCGCATGTCCGATCGCGAGCGGCGAGCACTCGACGAGCAGGCCGACCTGCTGCTGCCAGCGACGGCCGCTCGGCTCGACCTCGCCGCGACGTGGGGAGCCGGAGTCCCGGTGGTCATGGAGATCGGCTTCGGGTCCGGCGCGGCCACGGCGGCCATGGCTGCAGCCGATCCCGGCACGGGCATCCTCGCCGTCGACGTCCACACCCCCGGGGTGGGCGACCTCCTGTCGCGACTGGGAGGCGACGGACTCACCCATGTGCGGGTGATGGAGGCCGATGCCCTCGCCGTCCTCGAGCTCATGATCGAGCCGCACGCC
>CALGTB010000348.1 GCA_937902285.1 uncultured Actinomycetes bacterium
CGGGCCAGCAGCTCGTCGATCCGGTCGGGGCGCGCGAAGGCGCCCACGTAGCGGATCTCGGAGACGTACATGGGCCGCCCGCTGAGGGCGGGCACCAGGGAGCCGTAGGCGATGTTCGTGGCGACGAGGCCGTCGTCGGCGACGTTCTGCCGGAGCCATTCGGCCGCTCGCACCTGCCCGGGCGACCATGAATTCTCCAGGCGCTGGTCGATCGCCGTGGTGACCAGCTCGAAGGGCCGGAACTCGCTCGGCGAGAAGCCGCTCTCGGCCTGGGCTGCGAAGCCGCCCGCCCCGACGCTGAGCACCCGGCCGAGTCCGGCCATCGTCACGAGGACGACGAGGGTGAGCGCCAGCCCGGCGGCGCGTCGACGGCCCTTGGGCGGCACGCGCCGGGCGAGCAGCGCGCCGACGAGGATGGCGCCGCTCATGGCCACGAGGGGTCCGAGCCAGCGCAGCGTGGGCGAACTGTCCGGGCCGAACGACCACAGGGCGAGCACCACGGCGGCGAGGGCGACCCCCGACACGACGGCAGCGACGACGATGGGTGCGGGCCGCCAGCCGCGTCCGGGTCCGGTCGCCTGGACGGCGCGCGACAGGCCCACGGCCGAGGCCACGGAGAGGGGGGCTGAGGCGGAGAGCGCGAACCAGGTGTCGTTCATGCCCCCGCTCAGCACGAGCAGGGCCATGAGCCCGGCCGCCCCGATGCCCACCGAGAGCACGGTGAACGGCTGCCAACGCGAGCGCGGCGAGGCCATCAGCCAGGCCACGCCCGCCCACCGGGGGAGCATGGCGATGCCGAGGATGAGGGTTCCGGCCACGATGCCCCACGACGTGGCACTCGGGTTGAGGCCCTGGACGCTGGAGGCCCGGTTGAGCAGGGAGCCGACGCCGAAGTTGTCCGCCTGGGCGGGGCCGCTCACCCAGGCCACGTAGGTGGCGCCGAAGGCGATGACGAGCACGGCGAGTGCCCCCCAGGCGCGTGCGGCCCACGCCTCCCGGCGGATGAGCCCCACGAGGGCGACCAGGCCGAAGCCGGCGAGCACGACGGCTGCCGAGTTGATCTTGCCCCCGGTGGTGGCGACGGCCAGGACGCCGATGACGGCCAGCATCCCTGCGAAGGGGGCCCGTCGCGCGGCGCGCCGACTGATCGCTGCGAGGAGCGCGAGGCACAGGCCGAGCATCCACATCGTGGTGAGCGCCTGCGAGGGGGAGTCGAAGTTGAGGATCGTGCCGTAGCTCGCCCCGACGTAGCCGCCGAAGACGATGAGGACGCCTGCCAGCGTCGGCGCCCAGAATCCCCTGCTCAGGCGCTGGGTCCACGAGACCGCGATGAGCACGGCCCCCACGAGCGCGATGACGGGCAGGATCCGGGTGAGCACGACGAAGGGCCCCGTGCCCGCGGACTCCGCCAGCTGCCCGGCCCACGCGTACGAGAACCAGTGGTAGCGAAGCTCCGCACCTGCCATGAAGATGCTGTCGCCCGGCCCGAACCGGGCGAGCGACGTCGAGAAGGCCTCGAAGAACGGCATGTCGGGGTGGTAGGTGCTGATGACTCCCGAGGACTGCAGCGGGTAGTTGCGCAGGTTCACGGCGATCGAGGCCAGCCCGAGGCCGAGGCTGACCACGAGTGCCATGAGGGCGGGGCGCCACGCCGTAGCACGCCACGTGCCCAGCATCCCCGGGCTCCGGCGCATCACGAAGGGGGCCGCGACGAGCGTGACCAGCGTGGGGAGCAGCCATCCCCAGCCCGCGGGAGCGACGCCGACGAGCAGCACTCCGGACAGGGTGGCGACGGCGGTGCCGAGGGCCAGGCCCATGCCGGCGGCCTCGAGGACTCGCACGGACGGACCTCGCGCGGCCCGCCACCAGAACGCGCCGGTGGCGGCCTGGACGACGACGATGGCGAGCGCGAGGAGGACGCTCATCGCGCGCGCCGGAAGGGGGCGACGAGGCGACGGTAGACGGCCATGGCCGCGGCCTGCCGCAGCGAGTTCGCGTACTCGCGGACGGCGGTCGTGCCCGTCGGCGCGAGGATGCGCCGCCGGGCCTGATGGAACTGGCGCAGCGACTCGTGCCAGCGCTTCGTCGAGACGCCGCCCTCGGTGAACGTCGCGATCACCGGTTCGAGCATGAGCGGATCGGCGACCAGGCTGAGCTTCAGGAACGAGGCATAGTCCGCGACGATCGTGTACCCCGGTTCGAAGCCGCCCTGGTCGCGCAGGGCGATGCGTCGGACGAATGTCCCCTGGTGTGGGGGGAACAGGCCGCGACTGAAGCACGAGCGCTTCTCGCGTGCGTAGTCCCACGACGGGGTGACGACCCGACGACCGTCCTGCCCGACGATCTCGACCGGGCCGAAGGCCCACACAGGCTCCGCGTCCGAGAGCGCCTCACGCACGCGGGCCAGCACGTCATCGCGGTGCAGCACGTCACCCGCGTTGAGGAAGTAGACGTACTCGCCGGTCGCCAGCTCGAGGGCGGCGTTCATCGCGGGATAGATCCCACGGGGCGGCATCGCCGCAAACTGACAGCTCTCATGTGCGAGCGCCGCGAGAGCATCACGCACGCCGGTCGAGTCGGCCGAGCCGTCGACGACGACGTACTCGACAGCCGAGAGTTCCTGCGCGGCAAGGGATTCCACGGTGGCGGCGAAGCCGGCAGGATCGTCCTTGACGACGGTGACGACCGTCAGCCAGGGACTCCCCGCATGCTCGAGTGCCACCGTCGCTACCGCGTCTTGATGAACAGTCGGCCCGAGTAGTCGATGGGGTGCATGAACGGGCGTGTGCCCACCGCGGCGAAGTACTCGTCGACCGCGGCGCGGGCGCCCTTCCAGTGTCCGTAGTCGTCGAGGATGCAGACGCCGCCGACGACGAGCCGGGGGTAGAGCACCTCGAG
>CALGTB010000349.1 GCA_937902285.1 uncultured Actinomycetes bacterium
AGCGGCCCGCGTCCGCCGTTAAAGAACTGATCGAGAACAGCCTCGACGCGGGGGCACCGCAGCCCTGGCACGGGACGTCCGACGGCGCGGGGCTGGCGGTCCACTGCTCCTGGACGCTGCCGCATGCGGTGCACCGGTAGTCATTGAGGATCGGCACGGCGCCAGCTCACTCGTAGCAGTAGGGCGCGTGCTGGTACTCGGCCCAGTCGTCGGGATCGTGGTTGATCCAGACGCTGAGCTCCTCGCTCTCCGCCATGCGCTTGATCCGCAGCAGGCTGTGGACGGCGGAGAGGCTGTCGACGTCGAGGGGGAACGGCCACTCCAGCTCCAGCGCGGCGCGCAGGTGCACGGCATCGCCGGTCAGGAGGAAGGTCCGGTTGGCGAGCCGCACCTTCAGGCTCACCTCGCCGGGGGTGTGCCCGGGGGTGGACAGGATGATCAGGCTGCCGTCTCCGAAGAGGTCGAGATCGGTGCCCTTGGGCACCTCGCGCCACGTCCACTGCCGGTACTGGGCGACCTGCTCGGGGATGAAGCAGAAGTCCCCGAGCTTGGCCGGGAAGTTCGCGAACGCGAGCTCCCCCTGTCCGGCGTAGAAGATGGCGTTCGGGAACAGGTAGTGACCGACGGCGTGATCGAAGTGGAGGTGCGACGAGACCACGTGCGTCACGTCGGACGTCTTGTACCCGAGGGCCTCGATCTGCCGGTCGATCCGCTGGTCGACCGTGCCGCCGATCCCGAGCGCATCGGCGAAGTCCTGCCCGTAGATGCTCGGTCCGTCCTCGATGGCATCCGGGTGCAGCCCCGTGTCGAAGAGCACCAGGCCCTTCTGGTGCTCGATCAGGAAGGCGGGCATCGGGATGGTCACCTTGCCCGTCAGTCCGTACATCAGCGTGACGGCATCGACGGTGAGCGTGGGACAGTCCAGGGCCCACATCCTGCGCGCGAATCCGACTGACATCCTCGTGCCCTCCCGGTGCTCGATGCCTGAGCGCCCAGCATCGCGACGGGCACGTCGGCGCCGCCGTGCCACTTTGGGACACCGGCCGTCCGGAAATGGCACAGCGACAGATGCGGGAACGGCGAGAGGCTTGGGCCACTGCCAGTCATGCCGGTCCGACTGGTGCCCGTTCCCGTCACCCGGAGGGGTCG
>CALGTB010000350.1 GCA_937902285.1 uncultured Actinomycetes bacterium
TCGCGAGCAGGGCCATCATCGTGTCCCGAGCTGATCGCGGCGTGGACACCTCGGCAGCCGTGCGGGATGCGCGAGCCGAACTGCGTGTACGCCAGGACGTCTACGGCTACGACGCGCTCGCGTGGGCGCTGCTGGCCGACGGGCAGGCGGACGAGGCTGCGGCCGTGGCCGACCGCGCGCTGGCCCTCGGCACCCTCGACCCCCGACTCCTGATGCACGCGGGACTCGCCCACGCGGCAGCCGGCAACGACGCCCGGGCGGCAGACCTGCTGAGGCAGGGGCTCGACCTGAGTCCGACTCTCGACCCCCTGCTCACCGAACGTGCCCGCACCACCCTCGACGGCCTCCGGGTCGCGTCGTGACGCGCGCACGCGTGGCAGCGCTCCTGTCGACGATGGCTGTCAGCGTCGGTCTCGTGACGGCGCTCGCCCCCGCGGCCAGTGCCCACCCGCTCGGCAACTTCACCCACAACACCTACGTCGGCTTCACGGTGAGTGCCGACAGCATCGCCGTCGACCACGTGCTCGACCTCGCCGAGATCCCGACGTTCCAGGAGCGCTCGGCCATGGACGTCGACGGTGACGGCACCGTGAGCTCCGACGAGTCCGAGGCCTGGGCCACTGCGCGCTGCGCGTCGGCCGCCTCGCTCATCGTCGCCACGACGAACCTCGGACCCGTGGCCTGGTCGGTCGGCTCGGCGCTGGTCGCGTTCCCGGAGGGCGAGGGCGGCCTGCCGACCACGCGGCTGGAGTGCGGTCTCACCGCGGATACCGCCGGTGCCGCCACGTTCGACGCGACGGCCGATGTCGCGCAGGGGCACGTCGGGTGGCATGAGATCACCGTCGTCGGCGACGGCATCGCCGTGACGTCCGAGGCCCCGGACGCCTCGCCGAGCCAGCGGCTCACGGCCTACCCCACCGACGGCTCGACGATGGACGCCACGTCGGTCGCGATCGGCTGGGGCGCCGCAGGTGTCGCCCCTGTCGCGGTGCAGGAGCCGGCCACGGAGCTCGAGGACGTGGACCCCGCCAACGCCACGGCGGCGGCGCTGGCGCCGATCGGGCTCGACAGCGCGGCCCGGGCGTTCACCGACCTCATCGGCCGGCAGGAGGTGACCATCGGGTTCGCGATGCTCGCGATCCTCATCGCGGTCTTCCTCGGCGGCCTGCATGCGATGGCCCCGGGGCACGGCAAGACGATGATGGCCGCCGCGCTCGTCGGCACGTCGGGTCGGCGTCGCGACGCCTTCGCCCTGGGTGCGTCCGTCACCGTCTCGCACACCGCGGGCGTCGTCATCCTCGCCGTGGTGCTCACGCTCTCGTCGGCCGTCGCGGCCGAGTCGGCGTACCCGTGGCTCGGCCTCGTCAGCGCCGTCATCGCGGTCGCGGTCGGGGTGAGCCTGCTGCGGCAGGCGCGCCGCGGAGGGCACGGGCATGGGCACGCGCACCCGCACGGCCACGACCACGGGCACGACCATCACGACGACCACGGCCATGACCACGACGACGATCACGGTCACCACGGTCATGACCACGACGACCACCATGGCGGCCACGACCATCACGGTCACGACCACCACGATCACGATCACCACGACGCAGCGCACGGCACCCTGCGGCTCGCCGCCCCGGCGACCGCGCCAGCTGCACCCCGGCCCGCGACCCGGCGCTTCATCGCCCTCGGGCTGGCCGGCGGGCTCGTGCCGTCGCCGTCGGCCGTCGTCGTGCTGCTCGCCGGCTTCGCCCTCGGCCGGTCGTGGTTCGCGCTGCTCCTCGTCTTCGCCTACGGCGTCGGCATGGCGCTCACGCTGTGCCTGACCGGGCTGCTGCTCGTGCGTGCTGGCGGCCTGTCGCGTCGACTCGCCGAGGGGACGGCCGTGCCCCGGCCGATCGCCGCAGTGCTGCGTCTTCTCCCGGTGATCGCGGCCGTCACGGTCGTGGCGGCGGGACTGTGGCTCGGGTTCCGCAGCGTCCTCGCCCTGTGAACGAAGCGCCTGTCGTGACTGGTTGCGTGTGCGAGATCACGATGCTCTGACGTGCTGACTGCGGTTAGCATGCTGTGACCCGGCGGGGGCCGGCCACCCGACACCCAGGGGGCAGGCATGACCGTCCATCAGCAGCGACGCGCACTCGTCGCAGGAGTCCTCGGCGGAGCACTGGCCCTTGGCCTCCTCGTCGGAGCACCCACCGTCTCGGCTCGTCCGCTGGCCACGCCGCCGCCGAGCCCGTCGATGGGCCCCGCCGACCCCGAGTACGCGGACGCGATCGAGCTCGGCCAGAAGGAGCTGCAGGCGATCATCGCCAAGCTCGGCGTCTCCATGGCCTCGATCGCCCTCGTCTCGCCGGACAGCGTCCTGTGGAGCCAGGCGATGGGCACGGTCTCGGGGCCGGGCACCACCGCGACGCTGACCACCGCCGCCAGCATCGGCTCGGTGAGCAAGAACTTCGCGGCGATCTCGGTGATGCAGCTCGTCGACGCGGGCAAGGTGAAGCTGGATGCCCCGGTCACCCGCTACATCCCCGACTTCACGATGGCCTCGCCCGCGTACCGCAGGATCACCGTGCGGATGCTGCTCGATCACACGGCCGGCATCCCGGGCACGAACATGGTCAACTCCGTGACCCTGACGCCCTGGCCCGGATACGCCGACGCGACCCTGGCCTTCCTCAAGGCGCAGCGCCTGAAGGCGAAGCCCGGAGCCGTCGCCTCGTACTGCAACGACTGCTACACCCTCGCCGGAATCCTCGTCGAGCGCGTCTCGGGCAAGTCCTACCCGCAGTACGTGCAGGACGCGATCTTCACGCCGCTCGGCATGACCAACAGCGCCTACGCCGTTCGTCCCTTCGCGGAGGGACAGGTCGGGCGCCTGACGATGTCGAACGGCGGCACGCTGCCGGTCGACTACGACAACTTCTACGCGGCCGGCGGCGTCTACTCGACGCCCACCGACATGGCCGCGCTCGCCCAGATGTACCTGAACGGCGGGGTGTTCAAGGGCACGCGCATCCTGTCGAAGCGCGCGATCGCGGAGATGGGCACGTGGCAGGTGGCGGACACCCTCAATCCCATCCCCGCTGCCCGGAACTCGGTGAAGTTCGGCCTCGGCTGGGACACCGTCGAGGTGCTCGCGCTCGAGGCGGCGGGCGTCACCGCGTGGCAGAAGGGCGGCGACTCCGCCACCTCGCATGCGGCGTTCATCGTGGCTCCATCCGCTGGGCTGGCCGTGATCGTGCAGGCGGTCGCGTTCAAGGTGAACTCGTCGGTGCTGCAGGACATCGGCCAGACGGTGCTCCTGCAGGCGCTGGTCGACAGCGGCCAGATCGCCAAGCTCCCGCCCGTCGTGGTCAGCGTCCCGCCCGAGGTGACGCCCACCGCCGCCCAGGTGACGGCCATGCTCGGCCAGTACCCCCAGACGGGGTTCCGATACAAGGTCGTGCAGGGTCCGGGGACCAGCCTGCAGGTGGCCAAGCTGACCGACGCGGGGTGGAAGGTCGACAAGCCCCAGTTCACGCTGCGCACCGACGGCCTGTGGTGGAGCACCGGCAAGGTGCCGGCGGCCATCAGCGTCTACTCGGGCCGCGGCAAGAACTACCTCGTGCTCACGTCGCCCGGTGGTTACGGCCAGTTCCTCGCCGACGTCTACCTCGGCGAGCAGGTGAGCCCCGCGAAGCCGCTGTCGCGCGTGTGGCAGTCGCGGCTCGGCGAGCAGTGGGTGCCGGTCAACCAGGCAGCCGTGTCGTGGCTGTGGTTCGAGAACCCCGTCCGCACGTTCAAGGCGATCCCGGGCCTGCCCGGCTACGCCATCGCGGCAGGAGTCGCCTCGAGCATCCCGGTGAGCACCAGCGCCAGCAATCGCGTCGGGGCCATGTTCCTGCGGGTGCCCGGAGAGTCCGCAGGCGTCGACATCTACGACACGACGGCCATCGTGCGCGACGGCCACGAGTGGATGTGGTTCGGCAACGAGCTCACGCGCCCGGTCGCCACGATCCCGCCGCTCAGCTCGACACCCTCGAACGTCACGATCGGCGCCGAGGGCTACACCGAGTGGCGCAGCGTGCCGGCCGGCACGCTCGTGGTCACCGGCGACGTCGCCTGGCGGGTGTTCGACAGCACGTTCAAGCCGCTCACGGCTGGGGTCGGGGCGTCGAGCACGATCAGCGTGCCGAGTGGCGGTTTCGTCGCCTTCTTCGGCGGTCCGGGGAGCGCGGTCACGGCGTCCGTCTCGTAGTCGAGCGGACGCCGCATCCGCGCGCTAGAGGGTCGCGGGGACGAACGACCCGGTGAGGGTGTCGGGCATCGGCTTGCTGCGCGCCGAGCTGAAGTCGGTCGTGGCGAGGTCGATGACGTAGACCGTGGGGTCGTTGATGGTGCGGTAGGCGTAGCGGCCCCCCGTGAGGTTGCTGACCGTGCTCCACTCGGTGACCTCGGAGACCGGCTTGCCGTCGGGCCCGGTCTCGCGGATGAGTCCGGCGTTGATGTCGAACGTGTTGAGGATGTGCAGCGTCGACCGTTCGGCGGCCGGCCCGTCCGCCACGTCAGCGGCCAGTGACACCTGCGCGACGGCGCGGACGAAGCGCCCCGGAGGCGTGTAGTCGCCGGGCAGTCCGCGCAGGCCGCCGCCGTTGCCCAGCGGGTGCAGCGCGAAGCCGTCGATCGTGGTCGTCGGATTCGACGCGGTGATGCCGGTGTAGTTGCGCAGGTTGGTGAGGTGCCAGTCGAGGAACGGGGCGTTCGTGGCCACGCCGACCGGGTTGTCGACGATCGACAGGCCCTCGGGGCGCATCTCGAGGATGCACGAGCTCACCTTGTCGTGGAAGACGAAGTGCACCGGGGGCACGAAGCCGACCCCGGGATCGAAGCCGCAGATGTTCATGCCGGCCGCCGCCGCCTTCAGCTCGGCGATCGACGCGCACGTGCCCAGCAGCAGCGGGATGACATCGCCCTCGCACAGGTCGTGGCCGTCGTGGCGGGGCTCGGCGTAGTGGCAGAAGCCGGTCATGTAGAGGCCGTGACCGGACACCCCGGCCTCGTTCATCCCGTCCATGACGGCCGTGTCGACGACGGCGCTGAACCCGACGATCCCGTAGGTCGAGGTCCACGACCTGCCGCCGGGCATCATCGACGAGAACGTATGGCCCTTGGGCAGCACCTGCAGCTGCCACGGCAGTCCGGCGGGGAACTCCATGGTGCGGCCGACGACCACGGATCCGTCGGCGGCAGGGCGATGCTTGAAGCTGGTGCACATGGTGGGGGTCCCTCCGGATCGGCCCGGCGACCGTCGTGGTGCCGGCGCGTTCGACGCTACTCCCCGGGGCGCCTGATGGTCGGGTCGGCAAGGGTCGGGAATACTCGCGCCATGGACCCCGCGACCGCACCCCTGCAGGGCATCCTCGATGCCATTGCGCGGGCGCGCGTGGCCGACAAGCGCATGCAGCTCGCCGAGTCGCTCGGCGATGACGTCGGCCTGCAGATCGCGTACCAGGCGATCCTCCACAACCTGTTCGTCATCGGGGAGTATGTGGGCGTCATGCCGCCGGAGCTTCTGGCGCGGGACACCGATACCCCCTGGGGGGAGATCGCGGGGATGCGCCAGCTGCTGGGCCTGAACTACCACCGCATCGAGCCCGAGGTCATCCATCGGACGGTCGACGTCGACCTGGGCCGGCTCGACGCGGCCGTGCGCCGGCTGCAGGGCGCGCAGTGGGAAGCGAGAGGGACAAGGCATGAGGACACGGACCATCGCCCTGGGCATCGCCGGGCTCGTCGCCGTCGCGGCACTTGCCCCGATGGCGCGCGCCGACGTGCCGGCGGCCACGCCGGTGCTGCCAGGATCCGCCGAGGCCTACTACTCCCCCCGGGCGACGCTGCCCATGGCGCAGAGCCCGCAGGGGCTCCGGCACTTCCTGTCGCACGACCAGCCGCAGTACGACGAGCAGTCATACGTGTGGGCCGGCAGCCTGATCGAGGCTGACGGCTCGGTCAACGCCCTCGCCGTGGAGATGCAGCGCAACGACAGCCTCGGCGGCCTCGTCGCCATTCCGGCGGTCACCGCGGGCATCCTCGTCAACCGCGAGTCCGACCCCGGCTACGTCATCGGCGGCCTCGGCGGCCTCCCCGACCTGACCATCCCGCTGGCCCTGACGTCGGTGCCGTGGAGCGCGCGCGCCCAGAGCTTCACGCCCGGCCAGCAGCCCGACTACGTCGACGTGCGCGTGGTCGAGGGCCAGATCGGCGAGCGCGGCGCGGTGTACGAGTTCTCGGCCGACGTGCCCGA
>CALGTB010000351.1 GCA_937902285.1 uncultured Actinomycetes bacterium
TCAACCTGACCCCCACCCCTCCCGCGAGCGGTGAGGTGTGGCCCGTCCTGACGTGCCGGAACGGGCGACAGCTCACCGCTCGCGAGGGGTGGTGGCCGGGCTGACGTAGCTACGCGGGCAGTTCGGTCACCCGGAAGACCGGGATCTCGCGCCCCGCGTGCCGCTCGTACATCTCGTAGGACTTCCAGATCTCGGTCAGCTGCCGGTAGAGCCGGTCACGGTCGTCGCCCGTGGCCTCGGTGAACACCGCGTCCGACAGGCGCCCGTCGACCTCGATCGTGCCGCGGTCGTGCGACCGCAGGTTGAACACCCATGCCGGTACGGCGGCCTGCCCGGCGTTGGAGCCGGTGATGAGCCACGGCTTCGACGGGTCGCCGTCCTCGCGGACCGCCAGCAGGGGGTTGCGGCGCCACTCGCCCGACTTGCGTCCCAGGGTGGTGATCCAGACGACCTGCTGTCCGCCCGGGAAGCGCTTCCCGAGCCGCCCGCCGCTCACCTTGTCGAGCACCTTGTGCGACCACGTCAGGGAGCGCAGCACCGAGCCCCACGCCAGGTCGTAGCCGCGATTGCCCACCGCCGGACGGTATCGGGTCGGCCGCTGCTGTCGCGATAGGGTTGCCCTACTTCCCCAGTGGTACCTGACCTGATCGCTTTACTCGGCTCCATCACCGAACTCAGGAGACCCCGTGGCCCGCGTCGTCGTCGACGTCATGCTCAAGCCAGAGATCCTCGACCCGCAGGGCCGGGCCGTCCAGGGGGCCCTCGGCCGCCTCGGGCTCACCGGCGTCACGGACGTGCGCCAGGGCAAGCAGTTCGTCATCGACATCGAGGGCGACCTCGAGGGCGAGCGGCTCGAGCTGATGCACCGGCTCGCCGAGGAGCTGCTCAGCAACCCGGTCATCGAGGACTACCGCATGCAGGTGCTCCCCGACGCTCAGGACGTCGCGCAGTGAGCCCTCGAGTCGGCGTCGTCACGTTCCCCGGCTCGCTCGACGACCGCGACGCGGCCCGTGCGGTGCGCATCGCCGGCGGTGAGGCCGTCGCCCTGTGGCATGGGGACGACGACCTGCACGGCGTCGACGCCGTGGTGCTGCCGGGCGGGTTCTCGTACGGCGACTACCTGCGCTGCGGGGCCATCGCCCGGTTCGCGCCGGTGATGGCGTCGCTCGTCGACGCCGCGAAGGGCGGCCTGCCGGTGCTCGGCATCTGCAACGGGTTCCAGATCCTGTGCGAGTCGCACCTGCTGCCCGGGGCGCTCACGCGCAACGACTCCCTCCACTTCATCTGCCGCGACCAGCGCCTGCGCATCGAGGACACGTCGTCGACGTGGACCGCCGACTACGCGGCCGGCCAGGAGATCGTCATCCCGCTGAAGAACGGCGAGGGCGGCTTCGTCGCCGACGAGCGCACGCTCGACATGCTCGAGGGGGAGGGGCGGGTCGTCGCCCGCTACCTCGAGGTGAACCCGAACGGCAGCCGGCGCGACATCGCCGGGATCCGCAACGAGCGGGGCAACGTCGTGGGGCTCATGCCCCATCCCGAGCACGCGGTCGAGGAGCTCACCGGCCCCTCGACCGACGGGCTGGCCTTCTTCACGAGCGTGCTCAACTCCCTGGTGGCGTCGTCATGACCGACACCGTCACCCACGCCGAGCAGAGCCCCGAGCAGCCGCAGCCGTTCGCCGAGCTGGGCCTCAAGCCCGACGAGTACCAGCGCATCCGCGACATCCTCGACCGTCGCCCCACGAGTTCCGAGCTCGCCATGTACTCGGTGATGTGGAGCGAGCACTGCTCGTACAAGTCGAGCAAGGTGCACCTGCGCCAGTTCGGCGAGAAGGCGCCCGCGACCGACGCCCTGCTCGTGGGCATCGGCGAGAACGCGGGCGTCGTCGACATCGGCGGCGGCTGGGCCGTGACGTTCAAGGTCGAGAGCCACAACCACCCGTCGTTCGTCGAGCCCTACCAGGGTGCCGCTACCGGGGTCGGCGGCATCGTGCGCGACATCCTGTCGATGGGCGCGCGTCCCCTCGCGGTGATGGACCCCCTGCGCTTCGGCCCGCTCGACGCTCCCGACACCCGCCGGGTGCTGCCCGGCATCGTCGCCGGCATCGGCGGCTACGGCAACTGCCTGGGGCTGCCCAACATCGGCGGCGAGGTCGTGTTCGACGAGTCCTACCTCGGCAATCCGCTGGTCAACGCGCTGTGCGTCGGGGCCATGCGCCACGAGGACATCCACCTCGCCAGTGCGCGCGGCGTCGGCAACCTCGTCGTGCTCTACGGCGCGCGCACCGGCGGCGACGGCATCGGCGGCGTCTCGGTGCTGGCGTCGGAGACCTTCAGCGAGGGCGGTCCCACCAAGCGCCCGAGCGTCCAGGTGGGCGACCCGTTCATGGAGAAGCTCCTCATCGAGGCCACCCTCGAGGTGCTGCACGCCGGCCTCGTCGAGGGGATCCAGGACCTCGGCGGCGCGGGGATCTCCTGCGCCACCAGCGAGCTCGCGTCGAACGGCGAGGGCGGCATGCACGTGTGGCTCGACCGCGTGCTCCTTCGCGACCAGTCGCTCTCGCCCGAGGAGATCCTCATGAGCGAGTCGCAGGAGCGCATGTGCGCGATCGTGACTCCCGAGAACCTCGACGCCTTCCTCGCGCTGTGCGGCAAGTGGGAGGTGGAGGCCGTCGTCATCGGCGAGGTCAACGACTCCGGCCGGCTGACGGTCGACTGGCACGGCGAGCGCATCGTCGACGTGCCGCCGCGCACCGTGGCGCACGAGGGCCCGGTCTACGAGCGTCCGTACCACCGACCTCCGTGGCAGGACGCGCTGCAGGCCGACGGCCCCGACGACCTGCCGCGGCCGTCCAGCGCGGCCGACCTGCGCAGCACGCTGCTCGCGATGGTGGCCGCTCCCAACCTCGCCTCGAAGTCGTGGATCACCTCGCAGTACGACCGCTACGTGCTCGGCAACACGGTGCTGGCGCAGCCCGAGGACGCCGGCATGATCCGCATCGACGAGGTCACCGGCCGAGGCGTGGCGATCTCCACCGACTGCAACGGCCGCTTCGCCAAGCTCGATCCGTACGAGGGCGCTCGTCTGGCGCTCGCCGAGAGCTACCGCAACGTCGCGGCCTCGGGTGCGGTGCCGCTCGCCGTCACCAACTGCCTGAACTTCGGGTCGCCCGAGGATCCCGAGGTCATGTGGCAGTTCGCCGAGGCGACCCGCGGTCTCGCGGACGGCTGCCTCGAGCTCGGCGTTCCGGTCACGGGCGGCAACGTCTCGTTCTACAACCAGACCGGTGGCACGCCGATCCTGCCGACGCCCGTCGTCGGCGTGCTGGGCGTGATCGACGACGTCGACCGTCGCACGCCGATCGCGTGGGGTCCGGACGGCGAGCTCGTCTACCTGCTGGGCGACACGCGTGATGAGTTCGCCGGCAGCGAGTGGGCGCATCATGTGCACGGGCACCTCGGCGGCCTGCCGCCCGTGGCCGACCTCCAGCGCGAGCGGCTGCTCGGCGAGATCCTCGTGGCCGGCTCGCGTGACGGCATGCTCACCGCCGCGCATGACGTGTCCGACGGCGGCGTCGCTCAGGCGCTCGTCGAGATGGCACTGCGCTCCGGGGTCGGGGCGCGCGTCTGGATCCCCGACGGCATCGATCCGTTCGTCCTGCTGTTCAGTGAGTCTGCCGGCCGGGCGGTCGTCGTCGTCGCCCGTACCGAGGAGCTGCGCTTCACCGAGATGTGCGCGGCGCGACAGCTTCCGGCCTATCGCATCGGCGTCGTCGACTCGGGCCTCGGCCCCGACGCGGGCTACGACGCTGGCACCCAGGTGCTGCAGGTCGGCGACCTCTTCACCGTGACCCTCGACGAGCTGGCGGTCGCGCACGAGGGCACGATCGCGGCGCTCTTCGCGTCCTGAGCCGTGACGTCGTCCAGCCTCCGGTCCGAGATCGCCGCGGTGCTGGCCGAGTACGCCGCCGGGCGGCAGCCAGACCGCGCTGCAGAGAAGGCGGTGGTCAAGGCCTCCCTCGCCGTGCTGGGCGAATGCGCCCCGGGGCGCAGCGTCGAGGTGCGCATCCCGCCCTATGCCGCGGTGCAGGTGATCGCCGGCACGACGCATCGTCGGGGCACGCCGTCGGCGGTGGTCGAGACCGATGCCCGCACCTGGCTCGAGCTCGCCTCCGGGGGTCGGTCGTGGAGCGACGCGGTGGCGGCGGGCGACGTGCACGCCAGTGGCGCACGCTCCGACCTGGGGGGCTGGTTGCCGCTCGCTCTCGACGGTGGGTAAGGTAAGCCTTACCTCATCGACCTAGGAGACTCCACCCATGTTCCCTGTCACCCGTCGCGCGGCCCGGGCCGCCCTCGGCACGGCGCTCGCCGCCGTCACCCTCGCCGTGGCCGGCTGCTCGTCCGCCACGTCGTCCGCCTCGGTCGCGCCGGAGGACGGCGTCGTCGTCTACTCGGGTCGCAGCGAGGAGCTGGTCGCACCGCTCTTCGCGCAGTTCACGGCGGAGACCGGCATCCCCGTGGAGGCGCGGTTCGGCGACAGTGCCGAGCTGGCCGCGCAGATGCTGGAGGAGGGCGACGCGACCCCGGCGCAGGTGTTCTTCTCGCAGGATGCCGGCGCCCTGGGAGCGGTGGCTGCCGAGGGCCTGCTCGCTCCGCTGCCCGAGGGCGTGGCTGCGGACATCCCGCCGGCCTACCAGTCGGCCGACGGCACCTGGACCGGCGTGACGGGACGGGCCCGGGTCATCGCCTACGACCCCGAGCAGGTGCCCGCCGACCAGGTGCCGACGTCGGTCCTGGCCCTGACCGACCCGGCCTGGAAGGGTCAGGTGGCGATCGCGCCGACCAACGCGTCGTTCCAGTCGTTCGTGACCGCCATGCGCCAGACCGAGGGCGACGCGGCGACGAAGGCCTGGCTCGAGGGCCTGGTCGCCAACGACGTGCAGACGTATGAGAAGAACGGCCTGATCCTCGACGCCGTGGACTCCGGACAGGCGAAGCTGGGACTGGTGAACCACTACTACTGGTACGAGAAGGCCGCCGAGGTGGGAGCCGACGCCATGCGCGCGCAGAACTCCTTCACCGTGGCCGGCGACCCCGGCTCGCTGGTGAACGTCGCCGGTGTCGGCATCACGGAGCCCGCGGCCGAGAACCCCAACGCCGCTGCGTTCGTCGCGTGGCTGCTGACGCCGCAGACCCAGACGTGGTTCGCCGAGAACACCTTCGAGTACCCGCTCATCGACGGGATCGCCATCGCCGAGGGGCTGCCGGCGCTCAGCTCCCTGGCCGGTCCTGACGTCGCCCTCGCCGATCTCGCTGATCTCCCCGGCACCCTCGCGATGCTGACGGAGGTCGGCCTCTTGTGACACCAGCAGGCGCCCACCGGCCGCCGCGTGCGCTTCTCGGCGCCGCGGCGGTCTCGGCGTTGCTGGCACTCGTCCCGCTGGTCTACCTGCTCGTGCGCGTGGTGGGAGCCGGACCGCAGAAGGTGCTCGACGTCCTGCTGCGCCCCCGCACCTGGGAGACGGTCGCGACCAGCCTCGCCCTGATGACGGTGGTGGTGGTCGCCTGCCTGGTCATCGGGCTGCCGATCGCGTGGCTGCTGGCCCGCTCACGGGTGCGCGGTCGCGGGGCGTGGCTCGTGCTCGTCTCGCTGCCGCTGGCCATCCCCTCGTACGTCGCCGCCTACGCCTGGCTCGCGCAGTTCCCCGGGATGAGCGGATTCTGGGCTGCGGCGTTCGTGCTGACGCTGGTCTCGACGCCCTACGTGATCATCCCCGTCGTCGCAGCACTGCGTCTGTCGGACCCGGCGATGGAGGAGGTGGCCCGCAGCCTCGGCCGCAGTCCGCGTCGGGCGTTCGTCGAGGCGACGCTGCCGCAGGTGTGGCCGGCGGCGGCGGCCGGAAGCCTGCTTGTCGCGCTGTACGTGCTCTCCGACTTCGGTGCCGTGGCCCTGTTCCGGGTCGATGCCTTCACGCGCGTCATCTATGCGTCCTACCGGGCGAGCTTCGACCGCACGAGCGCAGCCGTGCTCGCGCTCGTGCTCGTGGCGCTGGCGGCCGCGCTGGTGATGATCGAGCGGCGCGTGCGCGGACGATCGCGCCGATACCGGACCTCGAGCGGAGCGGCCCGTCATGCCGGAGACGTGGAGCTCTCGGGGCGCTGGCAGGCCCTCGGCGTGACCCTCCTCGTCGGCTACGTGGGGCTCGCGATCGTCGTCCCCGTTGCGTCACTGCTCATCCGCCTGTCCGAGGGGTCCCGACGCCCTCTCGACCTCGTCGAGCTGGTCAACGCGACCTTGACGTCTGCCGGAGTGTCGCTCATGGGCGCGGTGCTGGCCGTGCTGCTGGCACTCCCGGTGGCGGTCCTCGCCGCGCGCTATCGCACCAGGCGCGTCGCCCTCGTCGAGACCGCCGCCTACTCCGGGCATGCGCTGCCGGGAGTGGTGGTCGGCCTGTCGCTCGTGTTCCTCACGCTCTCGCTGCTGCCCGCCGCCTACCAGACGGTGGCGACGCTGGCCTTCGCCTACGCGGTGCTCTTCCTGCCCAAGTCCATCGGGGCCACGAGGGCGGCGGTGGCCGCGGTGCCGCCGGTCATCGAGCAGACGGCACGCACCCTCGGCCGCTCGCCGGTCGGCGCCTGGCGGTCGACCACGCTCGCCATCGCGTGGCCCGGGGTCGCGGCCGGCGGACTGCTCGTCCTGCTGACGGCGATGAAGGAGCTGCCGGCGACCCTCATGCTGCGGCCGACCGGACTCGACACGCTGGCGACGGAGCTGTGGAGCCGCACCGAGGTGGCGGCCTACGGCGCGGCCGCCCCGTACGCGCTGGCCCTCATCGCGCTCGCCGCCGTGCCGGCATGGCTGATGTCGGTGGCCCTGACGCGGCGCACGGGCGCACGTCCGGCCGCCGAGCTGGCCGACCCCGCGGATACGGTCGCGTCATGACCGGCGTCCGCGTAACGGGGATCACCGCGCAGTACGGCCCGATGCCCGTGCTCACCGACCTGTCGCTCGACGCCTCCTCGGGCGAGGTGCTCGC
>CALGTB010000352.1 GCA_937902285.1 uncultured Actinomycetes bacterium
CACTGGATGCAGATCGGCTCATCCGAGGTCTACGGACCGGCCGTCGACGGCCCGTCGCGCGAGGACTCGCATCCCAACCCCACCAGTCCGTATGCCGTGTCCAAGCTCGCCGGCGACCTGCACCTGAAGACCTACGCCGACAGCATCGGCTTCCCAACCAACGTCATCCGCCCGTCGAACGCCTACGGCCCCGGCCAGCAGCTGTATCGCGTCATGCCGCGCGCGGCCTACTGCGCCTTGACCGGCCAGCGGTTCCCGCTCGAGGGAGGCGGGGTGGCAGAGAAGTCCTTCCTCCACGCGACCGACCTCGCGGCGGCCGTCTTCGCCATCATCACCGACGGCGTCAACGGCGAGGTCTACAACGCCGGACCTGAGTCCGCCGTGTCGATCAGGCGCATCGTCGAGTTCATCGCGGATGCGGCTGGCGTGACCATGGATAGTTTCGTAGACATGGCCCCGGGCCGCGCCACCGAGGACAGCCGCTATTGGCTCGACAGCACGAGGATCACCGAGGATCTCGGCTGGCACGCGACGATCCCGCTGGAGCAGGGGGCCGTTGAGATGGTGGAGTGGGCGCGGGACAACCTCGACGCCCTTCGGGCGATGCCCCAGCAGTTCTCCCTGCGGTCCTGACGTGGAGGCGACAGTGCACCACACGATGGTCATCGCCGAGATCGGGGTGAACCACAACGGGAACCTCGAGACGGCTCGGGATCTCGTGACGGCCGCGCGTGACGCCGGGGCTGATTTCGTGAAGACGCAGACGTTCGATCCGGCCTTGCTCGCGACGCGCGCCGCGAGCATGGCGCCGTACCAGGAGCGCAACGGCGCTGTCGGCGCTTCCCAGCGCGAGATGCTTGAGGCCTATCGGCTGTCGACTGAGGAGACCGCCAGTCTTGTCGAATTCGCCGAGTCCCTGGGCGTGGGGTTCCTGTCCACCCCGTTCGATGTCGCCAGCCTCACCACTCTGACGGAGGAACTAGGGCTCACGACGATCAAGCTGAGCTCTGGTGACCTGACCAACGGACCTCTTCTCCTTGCGACAGCGCGCGCCGCAGACTCAGTGATCGTGTCCACGGGGATGAGCACGATGGCCGAAGTACAGGAAGCTTTGGAAGTGCTGGCATACGGCTTCACCAGTGAGGCATCGGCCGTGCCATCGCGTGACGGCCTCGCGCAGGTCTGGAGTGATGGTGCAGCTCGGGCCACCCTTGACCGCAGGGTCTCCCTGCTCCATTGTGTGTCCGCCTATCCGGCACCCGTGGGCGAGGTGAATCTGCGCGCCATGGACTCCATGCGTGCGGAGTTCGGGCTTCCGGTGGGCTTCTCAGACCACACGACTGGCACGACCATCTCGCTCGCGGCCGTCGCCCGAGGAGCGACCATCATCGAGAAGCACCTGACTCTCGACAGTTCGCAGAGCGGTCCCGATCATGCGGCATCGATCGAGCCTCGCGAGTTCGAGCAGATGGTGGTGGGGATCCGCGCCATCGAAGCGGCTCTCGGCGATGGGTTCAAGGTCCCCATGCCGTCGGAGACGCAGGCGCTGAGAGATGGCAGGCGAAGTGTGCGCGCGTCACGGCGCATTGGCCAGGGCCAGATGATCCACGAGGACGACCTCGTCGTCTTGAGGCCTGCGGACGGCCTGTCGCCCATGCGTCTGTGGGAGCTGCTGGATCGGCCAGCGGGTCGCGACTTCGAGCCCGAGCAGTGCATCGAGTAGCGGCAGAGCCGTCGAAGCGGCTACGAGAACTCACGAACGATGGCGAACGCCTCAGCTCGCGAGGCACCGCACTCCGATCCACGTAGCGTCGCCAGTGCCGTTGCCGCCTCCAGGCTGCGCGGCCAGGGGTGCTCACGTATCTCGGACTGCCACGAACTGAGGATGTCGAGCTTCCTGGGGAACCAAGCCGACACATCGTGGTAGCAGTTGGGGCGGAACGGCGGGACCAGCGGATTGATGGCGAAGTTGGTCTCGGACAGGGCCTCGTAGGCGAGGATCCGGGTGACAGAGCTCGAGCGAAAGGACTTCGTCGCTGCACTCGCGGCCTCGTAGGACAGCCGGTGGTCGGAGTGCGCGTCTCCGGGCCAGGGCACGTACAGAGTCGAGGGGGCCACGGCGGCAATTGCCGACGCCATCTGGGCGACAAGCTCAGAGAGCGGCATCGCGTCGAGTGTGGCCGGCGGGTTCGGCAGTTGCTGGACCGATGCGAATCCGTAGGTCTGCGCGATGGTGTCGATCTCGCGTTGGCGAGCACCCGCATCGACGCCGCCGAAGTCGGTACCGGAGGGGATGCGTGTGGCGATGATCCAGTGGATCTCGTCGCCGCGGCTGACGTGTCGCAGCAGGGATGCGCCGGCACCGAGCGTCTCGTCGTCCGGATGAGGCGCCACAACGGCGATGCTGGCCACCACGCACGCTCCTTCCGACTCACGGTCCGCGTGAATCCTATCGGGCGCGGTGCCTCGGGCTCCCGTGGCTGATGGTTCAGCAGGAGTTGAGGCCAGCAAGCAGCGTCCTGCTAGCCTCGACGCATTCTTGGGACCGGGAGGGGTCGGAGTGAAGCACTCGGAGGCGCGCGCGTACTGGAACGCGCGTGCACTGGCCCACGCGGATGAGAATGTCGCCGTCGAGACGTCCAATCGCAGTCAGCGGGAGCGCTTCCTGGCCTTCCTCGAGATGAATCCGGTTGAGGACTGCTCGATTCTCGACGTGGGAAGCGGCACCGGTTCCTTCGTGGAGTTCGTCCGCCAGTCGACCCGACCGGTCACCTACGTCGGCATAGACGTATCCGAGGAGATGGTTGCCAGGAGTGCGGCCAAGTACCCGGGTGAGTCCTTCGAGGTCGCGGAGCTCCTCACGTACGAGCCATCTGCCCCCTTCGACTATGTCGCCTGCTTCGGCACCTTCAACATCGACACCGAGGATGCCGAGGCGAGACTCCCCGAGATTCTGTCGAGGATCTTCGAGCTCAGTTCCATTGCCGGCCACATCTCGCTGCTGACGGACTACTACCCGGGCGACCTGGCCCCCCACATTCGGTCGTGGTCTCCTCACCGTGTGTATGAGCTAGCGATGGAGGTCACTCCGTATGTGGTCCTCAGGCATGACTACCTTCCTCAGGACTTCAGCGTGACCCTCTACCACGAGCCGCTCATCGACCGACGTAAGCGTGAGACGTAGACACGTGACTTCTCGAACCGTGCACTTCGTCACGGGAGCCCGGTCGGAGTTCGACATCCTGCTCCCCGTCGCCGACGCTGTCGCAGATCTAGGTGGTCGTCCGGGATGGCTTGTCGGTGCCAGCCACCTGTCTCCCAGTCACGGCATGGGGATCGAGGAGATTCGATCCGGCGATGTGCCGGTCGTCGCCGAGGTCACGAGCCTCCTCAGTTCGGACTCTTGGGAGGGACGGGCGCTGTCGTTCACCCTCCTCGCCGAAGGGCTGATCCGGGCACTGTCCGCGAACCGTCCGGACATCGTCGTTGTGGCAGGTGACCGGGAGGAGGCGCTGGCAGGTGCCCTCGCGGGGAGCTTCCTGCAGATACCTGTGGCGCATGTCTTCGGAGGGGACAGGTGCGTGTCCTCGGACCTTGATGAGGTGCTGAGGCCAGCGATCTCAAAGATCGCGCACCTGCACTTCACGGCGGCCGAGGACCATCGGGAGCGCTTGATTCGCATGGGTGAACTGCCCGAGCGCGTCTGGTCCACGGGAGGACCGAACCTCGATGTCCTCGAACGCGAACCCGACGTAGGCGATGCTGAGCTCAGCGAGGCCGTCGGCATCGACGTGGCGTCAGCATTCATCCTGTTCATCTACCACCCTTCGCCGATGCTTGAGACGGGCCACGAGCACGATGACGTCCTGGAGGTGGTCCGGGGAGCACTGTCGCTGGGGCTGCCCGTCCTGGCGAGCTACCCGAACTCAGACCCCGGCAACTACGCCTACCGCTCGGCACTCGAGTCCGCTGCTCGCGAGAGCGAGCTCCTGCGGTTGCATCACAACTTCCCGCGGCGCACATTCGTGGCCCTGTACAGGCGTTGCGCCGCCATCGTCGGCAACTCGTCATCGATCGTCACTGAGTCGACGTTCATGGGCGTTCCCGGGGTGCTCGTGGGGGGTCGGCAGGATCTGCGCACGGTCGCCGGCAATGTGATCAGGGTTCCTGCAACGTTTCAGGGGGTCCGTGCGGGCCTGGAGACGGTCTTGCATGATCCGGGCTACGCACAGTCCCGTGCTGGGGCCACAAGCCTCTACGGCGATGGCCACGCAGCCCCTCGGATCGCGGACGTACTCATGTCGACGCCACTCGATGCGAGTCTCCTGCGCAAGACCATGCCGTACTGACGGACGAATCAGTCTGACGGGCGGCACTCGAACTGCTCGCGAATGAGCCCAGGAAGGCGATCGCCGTACTTCAGGACGTTCTTCGCGGCGGAGTACGGCGACAGAAGGTCGGACGTCGTCTCCGCGCTCAGCGGGGAGGCATGCAGGTAGGTCAGCTCCACGCCCACGGCGTCGAACGCCTGCCGGGTCTGGTACGAGGATGCGCCCGTCCCTGACACATATTCAGTCGCACCGATCTCGGTGCACAGGGCAACGATCCGGGCCTCACGGTCGCCCTGGACGTTGAGGTCGGAAGCGAGGACCGTGTCGCAGGGAATGGCTGCCCACTCGAGCATCCACTCCATCGTGGGGACCGTGTAGTCCCGAAGGAGCCTCGGACTCCTCCGCAGCCTCGCGACGAGGTCGTCCACGGCCTCCGGGTTGTCGTCCCAGTGCGGTCCGAGGAGCATCTGCCACGTCCGAATGTGCTTGTCCTGCCAAGGCGTCTCGTAGGAGATGGCGATGTCCTGGATGGCCGTCTTCTGATCGTGCTTCTCAACGGGAACGGTCACATAGGTGTCCTGCCCCGCGTGGGTGACGAGAGTCCGGTTCTGGAAGCCGCGCCGCTGAAACTGCACGTCGTCGAGCAGGATGAAGGTGTCGACGAAGCAGCCCTTGGCAATGAGGGTGGTCCAGGGAAGGTACTGAGGCTGGTGGATCGCCACTCTCATGAGACTGACCTCACGCGGGCGGTGTAGTCCCATCGGGTCGCGCTCTCCACGACCTGCCCCCCTGCCTCGGACGCACCTTGCCGCCTCCACGAGACGTCGTCGAATCCGGCGGCCTCCAGCATCCCCTGGAAGACGGTGGGAGTCGCGTGGAAGACCGTGCTCTGACGCTCGAGGAAGGGCCTGCGCGTGAATGCGTACCGCGCCACGCGGGCCGCACCGCTGGCGAACTCCCGAGGGCTGCGTTGATGAACCAGGTAGTCGATGGCCGAGGTGTACTGGGCGTGGTGCGAGAACTCGTCCCGGTCGGGGATCTCGCCCAGGAACACGGTTCCACCGCGGGAAAGGAGCCGGTGGAACTCCAAGAGACTCGCGTGGGGATCCGGCTGAGCAAGGTGGAGCACGCCGTTGACGATGACGATGTCGTAGGACCCCGCTGCCAGCCCCGTCTTCTCCGTGTCTCCCAGGACGATGTCGATCCGCGATCCAGAGAGGGCAAGCGACTCCACGAGTCTCTGGACCTCCTCCGGTGAGGGGAGCACGCCCGTCAGAGCGCCCTGGTGACCTTCGCGCTCGAGGATGCGGAGCAGGCTCGCATCGCCGCAGCCGATGTCGAGGATCCGAGCCGAGGACCCGGGCGCCAGGAGCTCGACGATGTGGCGTGAGATGGCGTCCGTCAGTTCGCTGCGTCCCTGGCGTCCCGAGAGGTCTCGAACGTCATCCGAGAGTGCTAGAAGCCGATACTCCCGCTGGCGGTCGCGGTCGCGGTAGATCCCCACTGACTCTCCCTGCGTGAACGGAGCGCCCGGCTCCTGACGGACTGTACCCGACCGGAGGGGAGACGTGAGCGACGTAGTATTCAGCGCGTGACCACGAGGCCCCAGCTGCCGAGGCA
>CALGTB010000353.1 GCA_937902285.1 uncultured Actinomycetes bacterium
CCGAGATCGTTCAGGCGCCGGGCCTGCCGCATCGCCTGGGAGTCGAAGCTGCCGACGAAGGCGTTGTAGCCCCGCACGGCCTGGTCGAGCCCCCGGCGCATGCCGTTCAGGTGCTCGGCCAGCGTGCCCAGTCTCGCGAGCATCTCCGCCCCCGCCCTCTTGATCTCCTCGGCGTTGTCCGCCATCAGCTGGCGCTGGTAGCCGAAGCCGATGGTGCGCAGCAGCGCGAGCATCGTCGTGGGCGTGGCGAGGATGACGCGCAGCGTGAAGGTGCGCTCGAGCAGGAGTCCATCGGCCTCGAGAGCGGCAGAGAGCAGCGACTCGAGGGGCAGGAACATCACGACGAAGTCGGGGCTGGCCGCCACGTCGGAGTAGCGCTTCCCGGAGAGCTCCTTCGCACGGCTGAGCACGTCGTCGGCGTGCTTGCGCATGAGCGCGTCGCGGGTCGCCGGCTCATCGGTGCCGATGCCCTGCCAGTACGCATCGAACGGGAACTTGGCATCGACGAGGATCTCGCCTCCCCCGGGCATGACGACCACGACGTCGGGACGACCTGCCCCGTCGGCGGAGGCACGGGTGTCCTGCCGGCGGTAGTGGACCCCCTCGACCAGACCGGAGTGGGAGAGCAGGCCCTCGAGCTGCATCTCGCCCCACTGGCCCCGTGACTGCCCACGGGCCAGGGCGGACGCGAGCTGCTTCGTGGCCGTCTCGAGGGACTGATAGCGCTCCTGCACCGCCGCGATCTGCGTGGTGAGGGTCGCCTCCGCCTCGGTGCGGTCGCGGCTGGACCGGTCGGCGGCCTGGCGCAGGCTCTCGAGGCTGTCGCGCACCGGCTGGATCAGGTCGTCGAGCGCGCGCGTGTCGCCCTGCTGGCGCCGCAGGGCCGCGTTGTCGGCGCTGAGCAGCGCATTCGCGCCGTCGAGCTCGGATGCGCGCACGAGTGCCCTCGTCAGCGCCCGGCCCCTGACCAGCCAGGCGAGCAGGGCGCCGAGCCCCGCCCCGAGCAGGAGTCCGACGGCGAGGGCGGCGGCAGCACTGGAGCTCATGGCGCCATGCTCGCACCGCCCTGTGACAGGTCACGTGCAGCCCGGGGTACCCGCCGCGGGCCGCGCGTGCGCGCGTGGCAGTATCGAGTGCCCTGATTGGCGTGCCGATGTCACGCGACGGGCCTGCCGGCGAGAGGAGCCGCATGGACGTGATCGCCGAGGAGCAGCGGCACGTCGACGCGTCCTACGCCCTGCTGTCGGCGTTCACCGCCCACGTCGAGGACCGGATCGCGGACCTCTCGCGGTCCCAGGGCACCGGGACCGGCCAGGACCTCCTGGAGAAGCAGGCCCTCTACGACAACCTCGCGCAGCAGCTCATCAGCGCCCGCGCCGCGCAGAGCAGGCTGTGCTTCGGGCGCGTCGACCACGCCGACGGGCGCATCCACCACATCGGCCGCATCGGCCTGCGGGACGAGCAGGGCGACCCGGTGCTGCTCGACTGGCGTGCTCCCAACGCGGCCGGCTTCTACCAGGCCACCACCGTCGAGCCGATGGGCGTGGCACGCCGGCGGCGCATCATCACCAAGGACACGACCGTCACGCACATCGAGGACGAGGACCTCGCCAACCCCACCGCGCTGGCGACGGACGCCGCCGCATCGGCCGTCGATGCACCGCGTGACGGGCGGATGGGCGACATCATCGCCACGATCGCGGCCGACCAGGACCGCATCGTGCGAAGCCCGCTCAACCAGGTGACGGTCGTGCAGGGCGGTCCGGGCACCGGCAAGACGGTGGTCGCGCTCCACCGGGCGGCGTGGCTGCTCTACACCTACCGCGACCGGCTCGCCCGCGACGGCGTCCTCGTCGTCGGCCCGTCGACAGCGTTCCTGCGCTACATCGACCAGGTGCTCCCCAGCCTCGGCGAGACCGACGTCGTGCTGCTCACCCCCGGCCAGCTCTTCCCGTCCGTGTCGACGAGCATCCCGGACGCGCCCGACGTGGCAGCGGTCAAGGGCGACCTCGCGATGGTGGAGGTCATCGCGCGGGCCGTGAGCCAGCGGATCCGGATCCCGGAGTCCGACGTGTCGATCCGGCTCGAGGACGGCTCGACCGTCACCGTGACGGCCATCCAGCTCCAGGAGGCCCGGCGCGGCCTTCCGCGACAGGCCTCCTTCCATGCCAATCGCGAGCCGTTCCTGCGCCGCGTCCTCGATCTCCTCGCACGCGACCGGGCCCGCCAGCGCAACGAGGACCCGTCGGATCCTGACGTGCGCGCGGACCTGCTCGTCGACCTCGTCGACGACCCGCAGGTGCGCCGCACCCTGAACCTGATGTGGCTGCCCATCACCCCCGAGCGGCTCGTCACCCGGCTCCTCACGGACGCAGACCTCCTGGCCGCGGCCGCCGACGGCATCCTCTCCGGCACCCAGCAGGCGGCACTGCTGCGGGGGCCGGACGACCCCTGGACCGTCGACGACGTGCCCCTGCTCGACGAGGCGGCCGAGCGGCTGGGCGAGCCCGAGACCGTGTCCCGGCCGTCCGAGCAGTCCGGAACGGACGACTACGCCGAGCTCTCGTCGCACGATCCGCACGCGCGCCGAGGACCGTCGACGACCGTCGCGGAGCGGGCGCTCAGCGACCGCTCGTGGATCTACGGGCATGTCGTCGTCGACGAGGCCCAGGAGCTGTCGCGCATGGCATGGCACGCGCTCGCCCGTCGCTGCTCGCGCAGGTCGATGACCATCGTCGGCGACCTGCAGCAGACGACCCACCCCGCCGGCGCGCGCACGTGGGACCAGGCCCTCGGCTGGGCCGGCGACCGCCTCGACCTGCACACCCTGACCGTGACCTACCGCATCACCCGGCAGACCGCGGCGACCGCAACCGACCTGCTCACGCGCGCCGGGGGTGATGCTCCGAACCTGCAGCCGATCCGCGACGGAGCCGCCACCGAGCACCTCGACTGCGACATCCCCGCACTGGCCGACCTCGTCCTCGAGCGCAGCCGTCACGAGCCCGGGCGGATCGGCGTGATCGTCCCCGATGCCCGGGCCGACGAGCTCATGGCGCGACTCGCCGAGACGAGTCCCGACTTCGGCGTGGGCGACGAGGCCCTCGACGCACCGATCGCCGTGCTGACGGCTCGCGACACCAAGGGGCTGGAGTTCGACCACGTCTACGTCGTCGATCCCGACGCGATCAGCGCACAGGCCCGACGAGGCTCGGATATCTACGTGGCCTGCACGCGCGCCACGCACGGGCTGCACCTCGTCCGCACGTAGCCGATCCCCTCACCCACGCGCGCGTCTGCCGGACAAGGGCACGCGGACGCGGAACGCCGGGGGCTCCCGTCGCGTCAAGTGGTGTGACGGAGAGCCTGAGGAGGCGTCATGAATTCACGGCACGCGAAGCGCACGATGGTCCCCCTGCTGATGGCCGCGGCTGCAGCACTCGCGCTCAGTGCATGCAGTGGCACGGCGTCGGAGCAGGCCTATGCCGCCGAGCCCGGTGCGGTGGCGCAGGACGAGATGGCGGTCGGTGCTCCCGCGGACGGCGGGTTCGCGCTCGCCGACAGGACCGCAGGCTCCACTGTCACGCAGGAGCGCGAGGTGATCAGGACCGCCTACGTGACGATGCGGGTCGACGACGTGGCGCAGGCCACGATCGACGTCCAGGGCCTGGTGTCGCGCCGGGACGGGCTCATCTCGGCCGAGGACGCGCAGGTCAGCGGCGACAACACCTACGCGACGATCACCGCGCAGGTCCCCGCGGCGCAGCTCGACGGCTTCCTCGACGACGTGTCCGCCCTCGGAACGGTCGACGCCGTCAATGTCACGGCGCAGGACGTCACCACGCAGGTGGTCGACCTCGACGCCCGCATCGCCGCACTCACGACGAGCATCGATCGAATGTCGGTGCTGCTGGCCGAGGCCGAGCGCATCGAGGACCTGCTCGCCATCGAGTCCCAGCTGAGCGCGCGGCAGGCGGAGCTCGACTCCCTCCTCGCGCAGCGCACCTATCTCGGCGACCAGGTGGCGATGTCCGCGGTGACCATCACGATGTCCCCCGTCTCGACGCCGATCGCCGAGGTCGACGCACCCGGGTTCCTGTCCGGGCTGCGGAGCGGATGGGCGGCCTTCACGTCGGCCATCGCGGTTGCCATCACCGCAGCCGGCTTCCTGCTCCCCTTCGCGATCATCCTGCTGGTCGTGGCGGTGCCCCTCATCGCCATCGCCGTCCGCCAGTCCCGTCGGCGCAGGCCCACGGACACGGACGCCTCCGACACCGCGGAGGCCGCACCCGCCGCCACCGGATCGCCGCGCGCGGGCGGCTGACGCCCGGGGCACGTAGGGTGCAGGCATGCGATCAGGGGCCGTCCGGGCAGCGACCGCGGCCCTGCTCGTGGCTCCGACCCTCCTGCTCGCCGCGTGCTCGAGCGGGTCGTCCGCCGAGGACCTCCGCCTTCCCGGGGGGCCGACGTCGGCCGAGTCGGCCACGCCGGTGGATCTCGATGCGACGGTCTACGCACCCGGTGGGGTGCCGCGTCCGGCCGTGATCCTGGCTCACGGCTTCGGCGGCAGCAAGGCCGATCTCGACGAGCGCGCCCGCGAGCTGAGCGGCCGAGGCTACGTCGTGCTCGCGTACTCGGCCCGAGGCTTCGGGACGTCGACGGGGCTCATCTCGATGAACTCGCCCGAGTTCGAGGTCGCTGACGCGAGCGCGATCATCGACTATCTCGCGACCCGCGACGACGTCCTGCTGGACGGCGCCGGCGATCCGCGGGTCGGCGTCGCGGGGGGCTCGTACGGAGGCGCGCTGGCCCTCCTTCTCGCGGGCTACGACGGCCGCGTCGACGCCGTGGCGTCCGACATCACCTGGAACGACCTGCAGACATCGCTGTTCGGGCAGTCCGGGAACGTCGACGCCGGCGAGCCGGGCGTGTTCAAGTCGCTGTGGACCGGCAACTTCTTCGGGGTGGGCGTCGTCAATCGCGACGGCACCGTCACCGAGTGCGGCCGCTTCACGCCCGCCTGGTGCGCCGCCTACACCGACGCGGCGGCGCGCGGCATCGTCACGCCCGCCTCGTCCGAGCTCATGCGCGCCTCCTCCCCCGGCAGCGTCACCGACCGCATCACGGCACCCACCTTGATCTCCGCCGGGGAGTCCGACTCGCTCTTCCCCCTCGCGCAGGCGAACGCCAACGCCCAGCAGATCATGGCGGCGGACCCCGGGACCCCGGTGAAGGTGGTCTGGCACGGCGGTGGCCACGACGGCGGGATCAACGAGTCCGAGCGCCTCGACGGGCTGGCGGCCGACTGGTTCGACACCCACCTCGCCGGGACGGGATCGAGCACGACCGCGTTCGAGCTGACCGACACCTCGGGGTCCATCTCGGTGCAGAGCTCGGGCACCGCTCCCGTCGTGCTGCAGGCCCCTGCCTATCCGGGCATCTTCGGCGACCGGACCGCCCCCCTCACGCTCATGGGCCCGGCGCAGCGGGTGCTGGCGCCGGCGGGCGGACTGCCGGCGCTCATCACCAGCGTGCCCGGACTGGGCGGAGCGGTCGGCTCGTTCATCCAGCGCCCGGCGCCTGGCCAGTCGGCCTACTTCCAGACCGAGCCCCTCGTCGAGCCTCTCACCATGGTGGGGGCCAGCACCGTGACGATCAGCGTGTCCGGCGCAGGCGCGGAGCCGGTCGAGGACGTGACGCTCTTCGCGTCGCTGCGGATCGTCGGCCCCAACGGGCGCGAGACCCTTCCCGCCGGACTGGTCGCGCCCATCCGGCTCGCCCTTCTCGGCGCCGAGCCGCAGCAGGTGCGCATCGAGCTGCCCGCCGTCGTCGCGACCGCCGGCGTCGGCGACAGCCTCCGCCTCGTGGTGTCCACGACGGACTTCGCCTACCGTCTCCCGCTCGAGCCACGCCTCTACGACATCTCGCTGGCCGACGGCGAGCTCGCGGTGCCGCTCGTCGATGCGCAGCCGGTGTCCACGGGCATCGCGCCCTACTGGTGGCTCGTCGGCGCCGCGGTCATCGTCGCGCTGCTGGCGCTGCTCCTCGTCAGGCTCCGGCCGCGGCATGGCGGCGTGGCCGCCGACAGCGTCGACGAGCCGCTGGTCATCTCCTCCCTCACCAAGCGCTACAACGACGACTACCTCGCCGTCGACGACCTCAGCTTCACCGTGGGCCGCGGGATGGTGCTCGGACTCCTCGGGCCCAACGGTGCCGGCAAGACGACCACGATGCGCATGGTCATGGGCCTGATCATGCCGACCAGCGGGCAGATCCACGCGTTCGGCGAGGCCGTCTACGCGGGTGCGCCCGTCCTCTCCCGCATCGGTGCGCTGGTCGAGGGCCCCGGCTTCCTGCCGCACCTGACGGGCCGGCAGAACCTCGACCTGTACTGGCGTGCTGCCGGGCGCTCCCACGACGACCCCTGCCTCGACGAGGTCCTGGAGATCGCCGACCTCGGCTCGGCCATCGACAAGAAGGTGCGCACCTACAGCCAGGGCATGCGCCAGCGCCTGGGCATCGCGCAGGCCATGCTCGGCAAGCCCGACCTCCTCATGCTGGACGAGCCGACCAACGGCCTCGACCCGCCGCAGATCAAGGCCATGCGCGACGTCCTGCACCGGTACGTCGAGTCGGGCCGGACGGTCATCATCTCCTCGCACATGCTCAGCGAGGTCGAGCAGACGTGCACCGACGTCGTGGTCATGCATCGCGGCCGACTGGTCGGGGCCGGAAGCGTGGCCGACCTGCTCGGCGACACGGCGGGCAAGCGACTCGAGGACGTGTTCCTCGAGATCGTCGGCGACGACCTCACGGTGGGACTGTCATGAGCGCGCCTGAGCACACCTCGTACCGCCCCGAGGCGACCATGCCCCTGCGCGTGGAGTTCGTCCGCCAGCTGCGTCGTCGACGGACCCTCATCGCCTACCTGCTCGTCATCGCCCTGCCGATCATGGTCTCGCTCGCCGTGAAGTTCGGGTCGAACTCCGGGTCGGGCCGCCGGCTCGGAGGCGGCAGCGCCGACCTGGTGGGGCTCGCCACGGCGGGCGCCGCGAACTTCGCGGTGACCATGTTCTTCTTCGCGTCCAGCTTCCTGCTGCTCGTCATCGTGGCGCTGTTCTGCGGCGACACCGTCGCCAGCGAGGCCTCGTGGTCGAGCCTGCGCTACCTCCTCGCCGCACCCATCCCCCGCCGACGCCTGCTGAAGCAGAAGCTCATCGTGGGCCTGGTCCTCTCGCTCGGGGCCATCGCCACGCTGCCCATCGCGTCGTTCATCATCGGGCTGATCGCCTTCGGCTCAGGGCCCCTGGAGTCACCGCTGGGGGCGACCTTCACCTTCACCGAGGGACTGTGGCGGATCACGGCGATCGGCCTGTACATCTTCGTGTCGCTGCTCTTCGCCGCCGGCATCGCGTTCCTCATGTCGGTCCTGACGGACGCTCCGCTCGGGGCCGTCGGCGCCGCCGTCGTGCTCGTGATCGTCAGCAACATCCTCAACGCCATCGAGGCCCTGGGCTCGCTGCGTGAATGGCTCCCGACGCACTACTCGCAGGCCTGGCTCGACCTGCTGGCCACCGACGTCGTGTGGTCGAGCATGGCGAGAGGGGCTGCCTACTCGGTCGTCGCCTGCGCCCTGTGCGTGGCGTACGCCGTCTACCGCTTCGATCGCAAGGACGTCGTCTCGTGAGCGGGCGCTACCCGTAGGTGCAGGACGCGACCGAGTTCGACACCAGCGCCACCGTGAACCTGTCGGGGCGGTAGTCCGCCGTGACGGGCTGCGGCGCCCCGTCGATGCTGCCCACGCGCGCGATGTAGCCGTTGGACTGGGCGAACGCCTGGGCCTGGTCGAACGTCATGCGACCTCGCACCATCTGCCCGCACATGCCCACCATCTGAGCCGAGCCCGCCCCGCCCGCCGGAACCCCGGCGACCTGCTCGAGGCTCGACGCGATGGACAGCAGCTGCTGGTAGGTCAGGCCACGGGTCTGGATGACGATGGACGTGGTGCCCGGTGCCGTCATCGTGGAGGCGGGCCGCGCCGTCATGGTGAGCACGCCGCCCGTGGTGAGCACGTCCGCCTGCGTGCAGCGGAAGCCGGCCGGGATCTCCTGCGGATCGCCGTCCGCGGGCTGCGTGAAGCAGTTCGCGTAGACGGTGGCCGCGACGCGGATCCTGGTGCCGGGCAGCCCCAGCGGGATGCGCACCGTGCCCACGCGCGCCATGCTGGTGGTGAAGGCCGGCTCGGCAGCCCACCCGGTGGCGGCCCACTTCTCCGAGATCTGGAAGCTGCGCGGCCCTCTGCCGTAACGGGTCCCGGCGAACGTCTCTCCCGAGGTCACCGATCCGTTCGACACGGTGAGTCCGTCGCCTGCCACGGTGATGGGCGTCGTGCGCGACAGCCCGGCGGTGCGCACCGGATCCCAGAGCGATCCCGCGGTGCCGAGCATCGATGCGGCGCCGTCCCACGTCGTCGTCTTCGTCGACACGTCGAGGGAGGAGTCCGCGCTCGCGGGCGCGACTGCCGTCGCCAGCACCAAGGCGACCGTGGCCGAGCCCACGAGACCGTGGCGCACCACGCGGCGAGGGCTCATCGCGCCACGGTACGACATGGCGCTAGCCGTAGGTGCACGCCGTCACGGCCCCGTTGGCGACCTCGAAGGTGAACCGGTCCTCGCGGAGGTCCATGGTCAGCGCCTGCGGCTGTCCGTCGATCGTGCCCACCCGCGCGACGTAGCCGTTCTCCTCGACCAGGGCGGTGGCGTCCTCGGGCGACAGCGTGCCGGCGACGATCTCGTCGCACAGGGCCCGCATCTCCGCCGTGCCCATCTCGTCCGCGCCGTCTGATGCAGCGGGAGCCGCGCTCGAGGCGGCCGCACTCGACTCATCGCCCGATGAGCTCGAGCACCCCGCCAGTGCCGCTCCCAGGAGGAGCAGTCCCGTGGCCGCGGCCGTCGTCCTACTGGCCGTCCTCGACGCGTTCCGGTTCATATGCCGTCCTCCCGAGTACTCGTGCCAGGGTCGGCAGGCCGACGACCCAGTCGTAGATGACGCTCGTGCGCAGGACCACATCCTGCACCGAACGGTTCGCCCCGCTGACGATGACCCACAGCAGGCCGAAGGGGAACACCGCGCAGAACGCCGACCGCACTGCCGCGCCGCCCCAACCGATGCGCTCCCCCTTGCGGCTTACGACGCGGACCCCCATGACGAGGTTCCCGATCGTGCGGCCCGACAGGGCCCAGCAGATCGTCCAGTAGGCCCAGTTGAGGAAGTACCCGTAGGCGACCATGATGAACAGGTCGGGCACCCGGTTCTGCTCGTTCGACGCCGCCGTCGTCGGGTCGATGATGAAGCTGAGCATCCACAGCGCCGCGGCCGTCAGCATGACCGTGATGAAGATGAGGGTGACGTCGATGCCCGCGGCGATCGCCCGGCTCACGAAGCCTGCACGCTGACCCTGGATGGGGCGAGCGCCCGGCGGCAGGACGTGGTTGGCATGGATGACGGCAATGGGATTCTCCGCGGGCCGCTCGCGGTACTCCTTGAAGGTCGCCATGTCAGAGCTCCCGGGTCGGGTCGGTGATGCGGGCGGAGCGATCGCCGGAGGTGAAGTCGTCGCGCATCCGCCCCATCAGCGACTCATCGGCGGGCTGCTCGCGGGTCAGTTCCTCCTCCATGGGGGACTCGGCCCTCGTGGACTCACCCATCAGTGACTCCGGATCCCCCGGAACCTCGACCTTGCGCTGCCGCCTGCGCAGCAGCATCCGATCGGCGATGCGCGACACCAGCTGATCGGCCCCGACGCCCTGCACCCTGATCGCATTGACCGCATCGGTCGCCACGCCGCCCGTCGACTCCCGGATGATCTGCGGCAGGTCGATCTCCTCGATGACGAAGTTCGCGAGGGGGATGATCGGGACCCGGTCGATGACGCGGTCGATGTCGGCCTGGGCGACGATCTCGTCGATGTCGACGCGGTCGATGACCAACTGCGTGAGGTCGAGCGTGTCGAGCGCACTGTTGACGATGCGGTTGAGGTCCACCTGCTCCAGCACGATGTCGGTGAGGTCGAGTCGCTCGACGATCGCGTCGGCGATGGCCGGGACCAGGCGGTCGAGCGCCGCATTGACCGACGACTCGACCGCGTAGGTGACCGTCTGCTCGACGAGGGACGCCATCGTCGACGCGGTGTAGGCGGCCATGCCGAGCGACGTCGAGATGACCTCCCGCAGCGTGTCCATCGGATTCGGCGGCCCGGGAACGGCCGGTCGCGTGATCAGCACGACCTCCTGTCGCGGCTCGTCGCTCATGGGGCCATCCTGACGCACGAGCGGACGTCGTGCGGGAACCCACCCCGATCCGTCGGGCAGGACCGGTCGCGACCCCTTCCGGTGTACGCCAGACTGGTGCCGACATTCCGGCCCGCACCGGCCCCGACCGAGAGCGCGCATCGATGAGAGTTGTGACGGGCACCTGGAGTGCCGAGGCCGGCTGGTCCCGTCCCCCGGCCGAGTTCGCCGAGGCCGCGCGGGACGGTGGAGCGACGACGATGGTCCTGGCCTTCGCCGACTCCGGGCTCCGCGCCGACCCGTCCGCCATCGACGAGATCGCGCGCCTCCTGCCGGCCGCGGCGGTGATCGGCTGCTCGACGGCCGGCCAGATCCTCGGCGAGACCATCAGCCCGACTCCGCTGGTCGTCGCCGCGGTGCACTTCGACGAGGTCCGGCCGCAGGCGGCGTGGGCCAGTGTCTCCGAGGCCGACGGGACCACTGCCCTCGGCAGGCTCCTCGGCGACCGCCTGACCGCACGACTGGGCGGGGACGAGTCAGGCACGGTGTTCGTCCTGGCCGACGGGATCGTCGTCAACGGCAGCGAGCTCGTCGACGGGCTGCGAGAGGTGGTGCCGGAGGGGGTCGGGATCTCCGGCGGACTCGCCGGCGACGGGCCTCGCTTCGAGGACACCTGGGTGTACGCCGACGGACAGGTCCGTGCGGAGGCCGTCGCGGCGATCGCGCTCACCGGCCCCGGCCTGGAGGTCAGCTACGGGCTCGCCGGCGGCTGGGAGGCCTTCGGCCCCTACCGGCTCGTCACCGAGTCGCACGGCAACGTCCTGCACCAGCTCGACGGCCGGCCGGCGCTCGCCCTCTACAAGGAGTACCTCGGGGACCGGGCCACCCAGCTGCCCGCCAGTGCCCTGCTCTTCCCGCTGAGCGTCCGCGCACCGGAGGGCGATGTCGAACTGGTGCGCACCGTGCTGGGGGTGGACGAGGCGACGTCGACGATGACCTTCGCGGGCGACATCCCCGAGGGCTGGACGGCACGGCTCATGCGCACCACCCTCGACCGCCTCATCGACGCCGCTGGCGTGGCGGCCGAGCACGCCAGCCGAGGTGAGGGCCGCAACGAGCTCACCATCGCCGTCTCGTGCGTCGGACGTCGCCTGGTGCTCGGCGAGCGGTCCGACGAGGAGGTCGAGGCCGCGTCGTCGACGCTGGGGAGCAGCAGCCCGCTGATCGGCTTCTACTCCTACGGGGAGATCTCCCCGCACTCCGGCCAGAGCGAGCTCCACAACCAGACCATGACCCTCACGACACTCAGCGAGTCCACGGCCCGATGAGCCATGACCGCTGACCCGACGCGCTGGCACCGGCTCCTGGAGCGGCAGATCCGCCGCGCCGGCCTCGCTGCCGAGGACATCGGCCCCGGGACCGCACTGGGCTCCCTTCTCGACCGGGTGAGCGCGAGCTACGACGACACCGACCAGCAGCGCTACCTCAACGATCGCGCCTTCGAGCTGTCGGGCCGGGAGATGCTCGAGCTGAACGAGCAGCTGCGCCGGGCAGGAGCGTCCGAGCTCGCCCTCGAGCGGGACCGCCTGCAGGCGGTGTTCGATTCTGTGGCGACGGGGCTCGTGGTGGTCGACTCCGACCGCCACGTCGTCGACCTGAACCTCGCCGCACGTGCACTGCTCGGGGTCGACGCGCTCGGAAGCGCGGGCACCCCCCTCGAGGCGGTGCTCGGCCCCTCGCCCGAGAGCCCCGAGGCCGGTGCCGCGTTCGCCTCCCTGGTCGACGCCATGGCAGGGGGGCACCGATGGCGCGGTGCCGACCTCGCGCTCTGGACGGCGGCGGGGATCGCCTTCCCGGGAAACATCGCCTTCAGCCCGCTGTTCGACGACGATCTGCCGGCGGGCGGCGTCCTGTCCATCAGCGACGTCTCCGAGCGGGCGATGGCCGCCGCCGAGCTCGCCTGGCGTGCCACGCACGACGCCCTGACCGGGCTGCTCAACAGGACGGCGCTGATGGAGCAGCTCAACAGCGTCCTCGACAGCCACGCGGCCGGGATGGTCGGGATCATGTTCCTGGACCTCGACCGCTTCAAGCTGGTCAACGACACCCTCGGTCATGCCGCGGGCGATCGGCTGCTCATCACCGCCGTCGACCGGATCATGGCCGTCATCCGCGACGACGACGTGCTCGCCCGGCTTGGCGGCGATGAGTTCGTCGTCCTCTGCGAGCGGGCCGCGAGCCCGCAGGAGGTGATGTCGATCGCCGACCGCGTCGTCGCGGCGCTCGCCCATCCCTTCGCCCTCGGAAGCGACATCGCCTACGTCTCGGCGAGCATCGGCGTGACCGTCTCGACCCGTGACTCCGACGCCGCCTCACTGCTGCGCGACGCGGACGTCGCCCTCTACCGGGCCAAGGACGGAGGGCGCGGTAGGGCCGTCCTGTTCGACCAGTCCATGCGCGACCAGGTCGCGGAGACCGTGCGCCTCGAGCGCCAGCTGCGGCACGCTCTCGACTCCGACGGCCTCAGCCTCGCCTACCAGCCCGTGTTCCGCGGCGACGACGGCCGGCTCGCCGGATTCGAGACCCTCGTGCGCTGGGAGGGCCCCGGCTTCGAGGTCGAGCCCGAGGTGTTCGTGCCGCTGGCCGAGGACACCGGGCTCGTCGGCGTCATGGGCGACTGGGTGCTCGCCTCCGCCGCGGCCTTCCTCAGCGAGCTCCACGATGCCGGCTTCGCCGACCTGTCGCTCGCCGTCAACGTGTCAGCCCTGCAGCTGAACGACCCGACGCTGCCCGAGCGCGTCGGCGACGTCGTGTCGCGGCTGCGGGCCCCCGCGAGGAGCCTCATCCTCGAGATCACCGAGACGGCCCTGCTGGCCGAGCCCGAGCTGGCCCGTCAGCGCATCAGCGAGCTCAGGTCGGTCGGCGTGCGGGTGTCGCTGGACGACTTCGGCACCGGATACTCGTCGCTGTCGGCGCTGCGCGGCTTCCCGCTCGACGCGCTCAAGATCGACCGCTCGTTCGTCAGCGGCGTGACGACCTCGGCCCACGATCACGCGATCGTGTCGGCGATCGTGGAGCTCGGCCACGCCCTCGGCATGAGCGTCGTCGCCGAGGGCGTCGAGACGCCCGAGCAGCTCGCCGTCGTCCGGCAGCTCGGCTGCGACCGCCTCCAGGGATTCGTGCTCAGCCGACCCGTGACGGCGGAGCGCGCCTGGGAGCTGGCGGCCGAGGCGAGGGTCCCCCTGTGGGATCAGGCGGACGGCATCTCGAGCGGACCGGTCTTGGCCGCCGGGAAGTAGTCCTGCCCGATCCCGCTGGACCGCTTGGGCACCATCACCGACCGGAACCACGACACGATCTCGTCGCCGTCCTGGTTGAGGCCCCGCGTCCGCATGCGGATGATGCCCATCTCCGGGCGCGACGAGCTCTCGCGCGCGTCCAGGCAGATGCTCTCGGCGTAGATCGTGTCGCCGATGTACACCGGATGGGTCAGCTTGATGTCGGTCCAGCCGAGGTTCGCCACGGCGTTCTGGCTCATGTCGATGACCGACAGTCCGAGGACGAGCGCCACCGTGAGACCGGAGTTCACGATGATCCGACCGCCGGTGATCGGGTTGCTCTGCGCCAGGTGGGCGTTGAAGTGGTTCTGGTTCGTGTTGCAGGTGAGGAGGGTGAACCAGGTGGAGTCGGCCTCGGAGATCGTGCGGCCGAACGGGTGCTGGTAGACGGTGCCGACCTCGAAGTCCTCGAAGAATCGGCCCAGCTGGGCGGGAACGACGGGTGGCTGCGTGGCATCGGTCATGCCCGCATCCTGCCCCTTTGACTGACGCAGAAGCGGGTCGGGGTGACAATGGGGCGTGACCACCGCCCAGCGCTCCGACGCCGCCGCCCCCGGCGCACCCGCCGCCAGCCCCGAGACCCCGGTCGTGGCCAGCCTGGACCATGCCCGTGCGGTCATGGCTGAGGTCGCCGCGAGCATGTCGCGGGTCATCTCGGGCAAGCCCGAGGCCATCCGGCTCTCCCTCGTCGCCCTGCTGGCGGAGGGGCACCTGCTCATCGAGGACGTGCCGGGGGTGGGCAAGACGATGCTGGCCAAGTCCTTGGCCCGCAGCATCGACTGCACGATGCACCGGATCCAGTTCACCCCGGACCTGCTGCCCGGCGACGTCACGGGCGTGAGCGTCTTCGACCAGCGATCGAGCACCTTCGAGTTCCGGCCGGGCGCCATCTTCGCCCACATCGTGCTCGGCGACGAGATCAACCGGGCCTCGCCGAAGACGCAGTCCGCGCTGCTCGAGGCCATGGAGGAGCAGCAGGTCAGCGTCGACGGCCAGACCTACCCCCTGCCCCAGCCGTTCATGGTGATCGCGACCCAGAACCCCGTGGAGATGGAGGGCACCTATCCCCTGCCCGAGGCGCAGCGCGACCGATTCATGCTGCAGATCAGCCTCGGCTACCCCGACCGCAGCGCCGAGGTCGCGATGCTCGACTCGCACGAGCTGAGCGACCCCCTCGCGGCGATCACCCCCGTCACCGACGACACGACCCTGCGCAGCCTGCGCCTGGCGACCCGCACGGTGTTCGCGTCGGACAGCGTCAAGCGCTACGTGGTCGACGTCGTCACCGCGACGCGCAGCACGACCCTCCTGCGCCTGGGCGCATCGCCGAGGTCGAGCGTCCACCTGCTGCAGGCCGCGAAGGCCATGAGTCTGCTGAGCGGGCGCGATCACGTGCTCCCCGACGACGTGCAGTCGCTGGCCGTCCCCGTCCTGTCCCACCGGGTCCTGCTCTCGACCGAGGCGCACCTCGACCGACGGTCGGCGGCGTCGGTCATCGCCGACGTCGTGTCGCGTGTGCCCGTGCCGTAGCCGGCATGCACACCCTCACCCGTCGGGGCACCGCCCTGGTCGTGCTCGGCCTCATGGTCCTCGTCGCGGGCTGGATCCTGGGTCAGCCGGCCGCGGTCGCCGTGGGCGCCCTGCTGCTGCTCATCCCGCTCCTCGGCGCCGTCAGCGTGCGCCGGTCGCGCTTCGTCCTCGGGAGCGGACGCACCGTCGCGCCCGCGCAGTTCCCGGTAGGCGGCCAGGCGGAGGTCGTCCTGACGGTCGAGAACGGGTCGCGGCTGGCCAGCGGAGTGCTCCTCCTGCAGGACACGGCAACCGGCACCCTGAGCGAGCCGAGCCGGATCCTGCTCGACCGCATCCCCTCGCATGCCCAGAGGTCGGAGAGGTACCAGGTCACCGGCCTCGAGCGCGGACGCGCGCGCATCGGACCGCTGTCCGTGACGGTCACCGACCCGTTCGGAACCGCGAGCATCACCCGGCTGTTCACGGCGACGAACCCGGTCCTGGTGACGCCCCTCATCGTGCCGCTGGGGAACGCCGGCTCCTCCCTGGCGCCGGGCGGCAGGGGCGAGACGCTCTTCCGCTCACTGGCCGCCCGAGGGGACGACGACGTCCTCCCGCGCGAGCATCGCGCTGGCGACGACATGCGTCGCATCCACTGGCGGGCCACCGCTCGGCACGGCGACCTCATGGTGCGCCGCGAGGAGCAGGCCTGGCACAGCTCGATGGTCCTCATCCTCGACAACCGGGGCTCCGCCCACGTCGGCACCGGTACGTCCTCGACCTTCGAGTGGGCGGTGTCCGCAGCCGCCAGCGTCGCCGTGCACTACCTGCAGCTGGGCTGGCGGGTCACGGTCGTCACCGCGTCGGGGGCCGTGCTGAGCGACACCCAGGCCGCCGGTGGCGGTGACGCGCAGACCCTCCTGCACGCGTTCTCCGACGTCCGGCTGACCACCGAGTCGATGGCCGCGACGCTCAGCGTCGATCTCGAGGGCGTGTCCGCCGTGGTCGCTGTGCTCGGGCGCGTCACCGACGACACCGTGCAGGCCCTGGTCCGTCCGGCGAGCGGCTTCGCCGGCTGCCTCCCGCTCGAGCCGGCGCCGCTGGACCACCTGCGCAGGCAGGGCTGGCGGGTGTCGCCCTGGACCAGGAGCACGTCGGTGAGCGAGGCCTGGTCGCGCATCGCGCCGTCCCGGGTCGGGGCCGGGCGATGACGGTGCAGCAGGTCAGCGGCTGGGCCCTGGTGCGGGAGCGGGCACGGCTCTCGGACACCCTCGTGTCGGCGGCCGCGGTGCTCCTGGCCCTCACGAGCCTCATCCCGCTGTTCGCCGACCTGCAGTGGGTGATGCCGGCCGTGGCGATCGTCCTCGTGGTGGCCGCCGTGGGCTGCGGCTCGCGGGCCATCGGGCTGCCCGTCCCGCTGATCCCGCTCGTGCAGCTCATGGGCATCATCGGGACCATCACGGCCCTGTACGCCTCGCAGGAGGCCTACGCCAAGGTCTTCCCCACCTCGCAGTCGTGGGATGTCCTGCGCGTGCTGGTCGCCGAGGGAATGCTCGACGCGCAGGCCTTCTCAGCCCCGGTGCCCACCCTCCCGGACCTGATCCTGCTCGCCGTCGGCGGTGCCGGCCTGGCGGCCCTGTGCGTGGACACCCTGTTCGTGTCGGTGCGCTCGGCGCTGCTGGCGGGCCTGCCGATCCTCGTCCTCTTCGTCGGCGCCGCCCTGCTGCAGTTCGGCCGCGCGCCGTGGTGGACGTTCGCCCCGGCCGCGGTGGGCTGGCTGCTCATCCTCGCCGCCGACCAGCGCGAACGGGTGCGGGAGTGGGGCGGGGTCGCAGCCACCACCCGCATCAGGGGACTGTCGACCGTCGCCCGGCGTGTGGGCGCCGTCGCCATCGCCGTGGCGCTCGTCGCCGGCATCGTCCTCCCGGTGCGCGCCACCACCGGACCCCGCGGGTCAGGCGACGGTGCCGGCGGCGGCGGGCTGGCCGGCGGGCCTGTCGTCCTCGACCCCCTCGTGTCGATGCGCCGGAACCTGACGCTGTCGAACGATGCCGAGGTCGTGCGCTACCGCACTGACAGCGCGAATCCGTCGTACCTGCGCGTCACGGCGCTCGAGTCGTTCGACGGCACCACGTGGCGCCAGCGCACGGGCCTGGAGAGCGGCCGCGACCCGGGCTGGGAGCTGCCCGGCGTCGTGCAGGCTCCCGGCGACGGCGCGCTGTCGACGTACGACCTCAGCGTGACCAGCCTGGAGAACGCGTTCCTGCCGCTGCCCTACCCGATCGCCGAGCTCCAGAACGTGTCCGGCGTCGAGTCGGGATGGCACCTCGACCCAGGCACCGGCATCGCGTTCTCGGAGGACCAGTCGGCCACCGGACTTCAGTACCGGGTCACGGCGATCGAGCCCGAGGTCGAGGCGGGCGACCTGCGCGGCGCTCCGCTGCCCAAGGGGACCCTGTGGCCGCAGCTCAATGTGCCCGGCGGCATGTCGCCGTTGGTGAAGCAGACCGCCCTCGATGTCACGGCCGACGCGCGGACCCCGTACGACAAGGCCCTCGCCCTGCAGACCTGGTTCACGCGCGACGGCGGCTTCCGCTACAGCACCTCGGTGCGCAGCGGCTCCGACATCGACTACATCGCCGAGTTCCTCGAGGACCGGGTGGGCTACTGCGAGCAGTTCGCGGGCGCCATGGCGGTCATGGCCCGCACCCTCGGGATCCCCTCTCGCGTCGTCGTCGGGTTCACGCAGGGCGCGCAGGGCGAGGACGGCTCGTGGAAGGTCACCGTGCGCGACGCGCATGCCTGGCCCGAGCTCTGGTTCGACGGCGTGGGCTGGGTGCGGTTCGAGCCCACCCCGCGCGGCGATGCGACGGTCCGCGCCCCCGCCTACGCACCGGCGGCCAGCACCGGGTCGGGGCTGAACGGCGACGACAACCGGGGCCAGCTCGACCCCGAGGGCTTCGCGCCCGTGTCGGCCGACGAGAGCCTCGACTACCGGGCCCTGGCGAATCGGGCCACCCTGCTCATCGTCGTGCTCGGCGGACTGGTGCTGCTGACCCTGCCGATGCTGCGCCGCCTGGTGCGCCGGCGGGTCCGGCTGCACCGCCGGGACTACGCGGGCGTCGTGAACGGGGCCTGGTCGGAGGTGGGGGCGTCCGCCCTCGACCTCGGACAGCCGTGGTCACCGTTCAGCACGCCCCGCCAGGCGGCCGAGCGGCTCGGACGGGGCATGAGCGCACCGGGCGGCGCAGCCCTGCGGCGCCTGCGGATCCAGGTCGAGCAGGTGAGGTACGGGCCGGCACCGGCGAGCACCGAGGCCGGACTCACGGTGCTGAGGGAGCGATCGGATGCCGTGCGTGCGGACGTGCGCATCGTGGTGCGCGAGCTGCGGAACCGGGTGCGCTGGCAGGCGCGACTGGCGAGCTACTGCTGGCCGCCCTCGGAGCGCCGGCGCCAGCGGTCCTCCATGCGGTCCATGAACCCCGGGGACTTGCGCGAGCGGGTGTCGGACGGAGCGGTGGGCGCGGCACCCTCCTCGGCGGGACGGACCCCGAAGGCCGAGTAGACGATCACCGAGCCGACCAGCATGACCACGAAGCCCAGCACGCCGAGCACGATGATGGTGGTGGCGACACCGGCGAGCAGCAGGGCCAGGCCGGCGAGCACGGCGAGGACGCCGAGGGCGGCACGGCCGCGGGCGGCACGGGCGCCGGGGGTGGAGCGAAGGCTGGTGGCGAACTTCGGGTCCTCGGCATAGAGGGCCTTCTCCATCTGCTCAAGCAGACGCTGCTCGTGCTCGGAGAGCGGCACGTGGACCTCCTTTCGCCGGAGCATCGACCTGACGTCGACGGCCCGAAGCTGGGAACGACTCAAGGATAGGCATGAAGTCGGAGAAGGGAAACCCGTACCCCCGATTCCGTGCGTGTCGACCGTACGTCACGCGCGGCCGGTGTCCCGGGGACGCCGATCGGGGTCGACCAGGCGCGCGGGTCGCACGGCCGCCGATCCATAGCGGGCCCTGAGCGCGTCGACCGCCACCTCGGCCTCGCGCCGGCCGTGCTCGGGCTCTCCGAGCAGCAGCTGCTGCGGTGCTCCCTGGGCGTCGGCGAGGCCCTCCATGCGGACGCCCACCAGCCGGATGCGCACCCGTTGCAGGCCCAGGCTCTCGTAGAGGCCGCGCACCGTGTCGTAGATCTCCTTGCCGACATCCGTGCTGTGGGTCAGCGTGCGCGACCGGGTGATGGTGCTGAAGTCGGCGAACCGCACCTTCAGGGACACGGTGCGGCCGACGTAGCCGGCCGCCCGCAGCCGACCGGCGACCTGGTCGGAGAGCCGGAGCAGGTGCGCATGGATGATCACGGGGTCGTCGATGTCGTGCTCGAACGTCTCCTCGTTGCCGACGCTCTTCTCGGGCTCGTGCGGGGTGACCGGTCGGGGGTCACGGCCCCAGGACAGCTCGTGCAGGTGGGTGCCGCTGGCCTGGCCGAGCGCGCGCTGCAGCGTGGCCAGCGGGGTGTTGGCGATGTCGGCCACCGTGCGCAGCCCCAGCCGGGCCAGGTGCTCCTCGGTCTTCTCGCCCACCCCCCAGAGGGTGCCGACCGGCAGGGGGTGCAGGAAGTCGATGACCCGGTCGGCGGGCACCACGAGCAGGCCGTCGGGCTTGGACTGGGTCGAGGCGAGCTTGGCGACGAACTTGGTGCTCGCCACCCCGACCGAGCAGGTGATCTGCTGCTCGTCGTGCACGCGCGCCCGGATGAGCTCGCCGATCGCGGTCGGACTGCCGAGCCGGCGCATGGCCCCGCTGACGTCGAGGAAGGCCTCGTCGAGGCTGAGCGGCTCCACCATGGGCGTGATCGACTCGAACAGGGCCATCACGTTGCGGCTGACCTGGGCGTAGGCGCGGTGGTCGGGCTCGATGACGACCGCCTGCGGCGCGATGCGGCGCGCACGCGACATCGGCATCGCCGAGTGCACCCCGAGCGCCCGGGCCTCGTAGGTCGCCGACAGCACCACGCTGCGGCCGCCGCCCCCGCCGACGATGACGGGCGTGCCGTGGAGCTCGGGGCGCGCGCGCAGGGAGACGGACGCGTAGAACGCGTCCATGTCGACATGCAGGATCGTGCAGCCGGCGTCGTCGGCGCCGAACCCGATGCGGCCGGTGGGCCGGCGCACCTGACTGCGACTCATGGATGCATCCTCCTCCCTCGGCCTGTC
>CALGTB010000354.1 GCA_937902285.1 uncultured Actinomycetes bacterium
GTCCGACCACGGCAAGTCCGACCACGGCAAGTCCGACCACGGCAAGTCCGACCACGGCAAGTCCGACCACAAGGCCAAGCCCAAGTCGGAGCACAAGTCCGAGCACAAGCCTGAGGCGGTCCTGAAGGCCGACCCGCCCGTGTCCGACAAGCCCCGCGAGCGCCGGCAGCGTCGCCGCACCAAGGGCGGAGAGCCGGTCTAGCACCGTCCCAACCCAACCCGATGCCTCGTCGGACGTGGCGGGATTCCGGCCCGGAAATCAGCCACGTCCGACGAGGCATCGGGGGTTTCAGGGCGTGGGCGCCGCGTCGACCAGTTCCGAGGCCAGGGTGCGGTAGTCGTTCGCACCCTTGGACGAGCGCGACGTGGCGAGGATGCTGCGCCCGGCCGCAGGGGCCTCGGCGAACCTGATCGAGCGGCTGATCGGCGAGAAGACGCGCACGCCGTAGCGCGGCCCCAGGTCGGCCAGCACCGCACGGGCATGCGTGGTGCGGCCGTCGAACAGCGTCGGCAGCACTCCGGCGATCCGGAGTCGGGGGTTGGTGAGCCGCTGGACGTCGGCGATGGTCTCCATCAGCTGTCCGACGCCCCGGTGCGACAGCGTCTCGCACTGCAGCGGGATGAGCACCTCGTCGGCAGCCGTCAGCGCATTGATGGTGATGATCCCCAGCGACGGAGAGCAGTCCAGCAGGATCCAGTCGTACGAGCCCAGCACCGGTGCCAGCGCGTCGCGGACCACGTACTCGCGGCCAACGACGCTCGCCAGGGCCCGGTCGGCGCCGGCGAGGTCGATGGCGGCCGGCAGCAGGTCGACGCCGTCGTCCGTGGTCGTGATGAGGCCTTCGAGCGGAAGCGCCGGCTCGCGGGCCATGAACGCGTCAGCGCCAGTGCGTTCGAGGTCCTCGGGGTCGAGCCCGAGCGAGAACGTGGCGCACGCCTGGGCGTCGAGGTCGACCACCAGCACCCGACTGCCGCCCTCGACCAGGGCCGCCGCGAGGTTGACCACGGTCGTGGTCTTGGCCACGCCACCCTTCTGGTTGGCGACAGCGAGGATGCGGGCCACGCTCCGGACGATACGGCGTGCTGCCCTCACCTCCACCCGGAAGGGGGTAGGAATGGGGTTGGCGATGGGCCGAAGGGGGTAGGACACCGGCATGAGACGGAGCTGGGAGCTGCCTGCGGACCTGGGGGCGGCACGCCAGGCGCGTTCCCACGTGTCCGCCCTTCTCTCCCATCACGATGCGGTCGACGACGCCGCTCTCATCGCCTCGGAGCTGGTAGCCAATGCGGTCGAGCACGGCGATCCGCCCATCGAGCTCTCGGTCGAGGAGACCCGTGGACGCCTGCGCATCACGGTGAGCAGCGCGGAGACGGCGTCACTGCCCGAGGCGCGTTCGGCGACTGCGGAGGACCGCCGCGGCCGGGGGCTCACGATCATCGAGTCGCTGGCCCAAAAGTGGGGCTGGCAGCGCGAGGGCGGACGAATCCTCGTCTGGGCCGAGCTCAGTGCTCCACGATCTCCAGCGCACCCGACGGGCACCGGCTGACCACGGCACGAAGAGTGTCGGCGGCCTCCGCGTCGGTGGCGTTCTCGGGGTTGATCCACGGCCTGGCCGACGGGTCGAAGACGTCGGGCATCCCGCGCACGCACTCGGCCGCGTGCATGCAGACCTCGCCGTCGAAGGACACATCGACGTGCGGACCGGTGTACACCTTGCGGGCCATGGGTATCAGCCCTCGTCCGTCGAGATGCCGGCGCCGTAGGCCAGGTCCTGGTACTCGGGGTGCCTCTGCATCCAGCCCTTGATGAAGGGGCACATGGGCAGCACCCGGTGGGTGCCGGTCGAGCGGACGTCATCGAGGGCGTAGCGGGCGATCGCCGAGCCCACTCCCTGCCCCTCGTAGGCATCCCCCACCTCGGTGTGGGTGAAGACGATCAGCACATCGGTCACCTGGTAGTCGGCGAAGCCGGCCAGCACGCCATCGACCCACGCCTCATACCGCTGGTCCCCGTCGTTGCGCCTCACCTCGATCATGGAGCACTCCCGTCGACTCGACTCGTGGAGAGAACATCAGACCACCAACGTTCGGCCACCGCAGGATGGGCACGCAGCCAGCCCTTCAGCGCGTTGTCGCCGTAGACGGGCAGCAGCGGGTTCGCGGGGTCGTCCTCGACGCCTCGCGCCTCCCTGGCCAGGTCGGCCGGCAACTCGATCCGGGGCACCTCGGCATCGAGCCGTGGGCCGAGGAAGAACGGGATGGAGAGCCGGTCGAGGTCGGTGTCCGGGCTGACCACGCGGTGCACCGTGGCTCGCAGGTAGCCGTTCGTCGCGACCTCGAGCATCTCGCCGATGTTCACCACGAAGGTGCCCGGAATCGGCGTCGCATCGAGCCACGGGCCCTCGGCGGACTGCACCTGGAGGCCGCCGAGGTCGTCCTGCAGCAGCAGGGCCATCCAGCCGTAGTCCTTGTGCGCGCCCACGCCCTGGTCGCCGGTCCTGTGCGTGCTGCCGGGATACCGGACGACCTTCAGGTGGTCGTGGGTGTCGCCGTCGAACCACGGGTCGAACCAGTCGGGCCGCTGGCCGAGCGCCACCGCCAGCGCGCGGAGCAGTTCGATGCTGACGCGCCGGGCCTCCTCGAACCACGCGAGGACGGCGACTCTCAGCGAGGGCAGCGCGGCGGGCCACTGGTTGGGCCCGACCATCCGCAGGTAGGGGGCGTCGCCCGGTCGCACGGCCAGGGCCTCGCGCTCGGGCCCCACGTCGAGCTGGTCGCGCTGGTCCGAGCGCCCCTGCGTGTACTCGTTGCCCAGCCGCGTGTAGCCGCGGAAGTGCGGCGAGTTGACGTTCTCGATGGCCAGCCGCTCCTCGATCGGGAGGGCGAAGAAGTCGCGGGCGGCAGCGAAGACCCCGTCGACGACGCCGGGATCGACTCCGTGACCAGTGAGGTAGAGGAACCCGGAGTCATGCAGCGCGCTCCGGAGCCTGGCCGTCTCGGCCGCCGACGACTCGTCCCGCAGGAGGGACAGGTCGATCACCGGAAGAGTGGGCTCCACGTGCGGGAAACTACCAGCGCCGCCCGCAGGGCACGCTCAACGGACGGCGATGCCCGTGCCCCTTGGGTAGGCTGCCGCGAGGCTCAACCGCCCGACCACTCAGGCCGCCAGGAGGCGATAGCACCGTGAGGATCGACCAGTTCGCCTCCGCGGAGGCCTA
>CALGTB010000355.1 GCA_937902285.1 uncultured Actinomycetes bacterium
GCCGCCCTCGACGTCACCGACCCCGAGCCGCTGCCGCCCGACCATCCGCTGTGGCGGGCCCCCGGCGTGCTCGTCAGCCCGCACGTCGGCGGCAACACGACAGCGTTCACGCCGCGGGCCAGGCGCCTCGTCGATGCCCAGTTCCGTCGCTGGGTTCAGGGCGAGCCGCTCGACCACGTCGTCAGGCGCTGAGCCCTCTCGCTAGGCGCCCTTCTGAGTGGGCCCTTCCGCGCTGCTCGCCGACCACTGCGAGCCGTCCTCGCGGAGCTGGTCCTTGAACGCCTCGAGGCAGGCTCCGGACAGGAACTCGTCGATGGTGCAGTTCTGCCCCTGGGGCGCGGTCAGCCCCATGCCGTTGAACTGCGTGACCTGCGCGCTGGGCGGGTCCTGAGGCAGGGGCAGCGACGGATCGGTCGACTGCGGGCACGGAGCGCCCTGCGTCACGTCATTCGCGCTCAGGGCGTGCTTCCAGTTCTTGTTCTGCCCCTTCTCGCGGATCACCAGGAGGTTGGGGGCCACTGCTGTCTGCACGCCGCTCTTGAGCAGGTTCCAGCCGTTCGCCGTGACGACGGCGTCGATCCGGTCGATCTCCTCTGACGTCGCCGTGTTGGGGTAGAGCACGACGGTCGCACTGCCGTCGGCGTTCTGCTTGATCTGGCGGTTGCCGATCTGCGAGTTCTTGACCGTGCCGAACGCGTCGAGCTGCTTGGTGCCGCCGTAGATCACGATGCTGTAGAACTGCACGTCGTCGCCGTTCGACGTGTTGAGAGTCGATGCTGTCGCCCCCGAGTAGTCCGGGAAGGACGGCACCTTGGGGATGTGCACCAGGGATACGACGTCGTTCGGCAGGTTGGCCATGACGTAGCCGCCGCAGGCATCCGGCGGATCGCCCGGTGCCGGCGCCGACTGCACGTCGGCGAACGGGGCATGGGCGGCGACGTTGCGGTAGAACTGCACCTCCTCCGCGACGGGAGAGGGCGGGAACTCCGCTCCCATGCTCCCCGACACCGATCCGGTCTGCAGCAGCCAGTGGGGCAGGTCGCTGATCTCCTGCTGCGTCGGCACCGGGGCGTCGACGAAGGTGATGACCGGGCTCTTGGTGTCCGCGTCGTACCAGACCTTCTCGGGCAGGACGCTCTGGGCGCTGCAGTCCTCGACCGGGGTGTCGGTGAGCTCGCCCGTGGTGGCGTCCGTGAGATAGGCCGTGATGGTCGGAGACGGGGTGTCCGTCGGGCCTCCGTAGCCGAACCGGTCGTAGTCGCCGAGGCCGTCGTTCGAGAAGGGCCAGTAGCTGCGGCTCACGATGACGACGTCAGGGGTCGACTCGGAGGTCGGCAGGAGGGCGACGTTCTTGCCCTCGTCCTGCATCGACGTCACCACGCTGGCCGGCGTGCTGCTCGGCATGAAGTAGATGTGGTAGCTGCGCTCGGGGGCGAGGATCGGGTTGCCGTCGACGAAGGGGTTGGTCGAGCCCTGGTCCGGCGTGATGGCGGTGTCGGAGAACTTGAAGAGCGGGACGCCCTTCGCGCTGTACAGGTACCAGGCCATCCAGTTGGAGTACGGGAAGTCGCCCTCGACCACGTACGCCCAGTCGGCGGTGTCCGAGTTGAGGTGCTGCCCCGCGGCTGTGTAGCCCGCGGAGAAGCTCGGCTGGATCGGGTAGAAGTCGGCCTGGGAGGCGTCGAACACCTGCGGGCACTCGTTGCCGCTGACGGCGGGCACGCTGGACGCGGCGCCATCGGAAGCGGCTTCGGCGGACGCGGCGTCGGCGGCGCTGCTGGACGTCTCGGGGGTCGCCGGCGAGCCTGAGGGCGTGGTCGTGCAGGCCGCCAGGCCGAGCACCAGGGCGACGGGAAGGGCCAGCAGTCGGGGCGAGCGGGTCATCGGTGCTCCTCGAGAGATCGATCGTGGGCTCGCCGGGCGGTGCAGGCGATGAGGGCGGCGACCTCGTCGGGACGGTCCTCCTGCAGGTAGTGCTTGGCACGCATGACCCGCAGCTGGGGCAGGTGGCTCGCCCGCAGCATGGGGTATCCGAAGCGGCGCAGGGACAGGATCGGATCGCGGCCGCCCCACCCGATGTCGACGGGGTACGGCGCGAATCGGCAGTCCACGACGTCGTCCCACGGCCCGACGTCCTTCTGGCGCAGGGCGCGCATGATCCTGAGGTACGCCGCACCCTGGTCGGCGTCGAGAAGCAGGCGCCGGTGGACATCGATCTCCTCGGCCGTGACGGCCGAGGCATCGTCGATGCCCACACGGAGCATGAGCTGCCGGAAGAGCGCTGGGGACGTGAGGACCCCGCGGAAGCGGTCGGAGAATCGGCCGTAGACCTCACCGGGGAACGGGGCATGGCGGAGCGTGAGCAGCGTGTTCAGCACCGTGAGCGACATGATGCGGTCGGGGTGCTCGACCGCGACCTGGAAGCCGACCGGGCCCCCCGCGTCATGGACGACGAGGTGGAACCGATCCAGGCCCAGGGCGTCGACGGCCGCGCAGGCGAACTCACCGAGCGACCGGATGCTGTAGTCGAAGTCGAGGGGACGATCGGCCAGGCCCAGGCCGGGGAGGTCGAACGCGATGGCCCGGAAGCCGTGACCGGCAAGCCGCGGGATGACCTTGCGGTAGAGGTAGCTCGACATCGGCAGGCCGTGCATGAGGACGACCGGCTCACCCTCGCCCTGCTCGCGGACGAAGCTGGAGATCCCCGCCGCGGTAAAGGGTCGCCCTGAGATGCGATGGGCCGCCAGGTTGGCGTCGACGCGCAGGGTGTCCAGCACGAGCGCCTCCCGCCTGCGTGCCTCCACACCGGAGACCTGCCACC
>CALGTB010000356.1 GCA_937902285.1 uncultured Actinomycetes bacterium
TGACATGGACGCCCGGCAGACTGCCCGGTCCCTTGATCACGGCGGCGTGGACTCGCGCCGCATCGCTTCGGCTGGCCCTACGAAAGTGCACCGCGACGCTGGCCGGCTTGATCTCCAACTCGGTGCCGGCGATGCCAGCGACGATGAGTCGGCACTGCGAGGCCAGCTGTTCGATGAGCGCGCTGTCGCCGGGGCTCACCGCCAGGATCTTCCCGACCTCGAACTCCGTGCCGTGGCTTCCGACGAGGTGAACGCGCGGAGGCATGCCGGAGAGCAGCGTCAGGTCGATGAGCGACCGGCCGGAGACGATGGCCGCCCAGGTGTCCGTAAGCCGGGCAAGGGCATCAAGCACGGCCACGGCGCCATCGACGGGTCGCGCGGCCGACGGCTCGTCCGCCAGGACCGACAGCGTCCCGTCGAAGTCGCAGCACACGAGCAGGCGGTCGGCTGCGGCCAGCGCGGCGATTGCGGTGTCGATGCTCACATCGGCTGGCACGCTCTCGGTCACGGCACGTGACCCTCGAGCGTGGCGAGGAAGGTGCGCACCCATCGGTCCACATCGTCCTCGAAGACGTTCGTGCGCAGAGCCACCATGCGCCGCGACAGCTCCTCTGGTGGTGACGCAGCGACAGCGGCGAGTGTGCGCTTCAACCCCTCGATGTCGTAGGGGTTGACGATGAACGCGTCCGTGAGCTGCTGGGCGGCCCCCGTGAACTCGCTCAGCACGACCGCGCCCGACTCCTGGACTCTCGAGGCCACGTACTCCTTGGCCACGAGGTTCATGCCGTCGCGCAGGGGCGTGACGAGGAGGACGTCCGCGGCTAGGTACATCGCTACGAGCTCCTCGCGCGTGACCGACTGGTGGAGGTAGTGGATGGCCGGATCGCCCACGCGACCCAGGTCCCCGTTGATCCGCCCGACGAGGAGCTCGATGTCGTCCCTGATGTGCTGGTAGTCGTCGACGTTCTCGCGGGAGGGGACGGCCACCTGGAGCATCGTCACGTCGGACGGATCCAACAGCCCCTCGGCAAGGCCTTCGGAGAACGCACGGAGCCGAACGTCGATGCCCTTGGTGTAGTCGAGGCGGTCGACACCGAGGAAGAGCAGGCGGAATCCACCCATCTCGGCCCGGATCTCCTCTGCCCGGGCCTGGATCGCCGTGTTGCGCGCCATCGCGTCGAAGAACGTCGCGTCGATCCCGATGGGGAAGGCGCCGACGCGCACTGATCGATAGCCGTCCTCGTCGGGCACGTTGACCCGGTCTCCACCAGGATCGAGCGCCATCAGGCGACGGGTCGCCGCGAGGAAGTTGAGTGCGCCGTCGTGGGTCTGGAAGCCCACGAGATCGGCACCGAGCAGGCCCTCCAGGATCTGGCGCCGCCACGGAAGCTGGGCGAAGAGCTCGACCGGTGGGAACGGGATGTGGAGGAAGAAGCCGATCCTCAGGTCCGGGCGCGCGTCGCGCAGCATCTTCGGGACCAGTTGCAGCTGGTAGTCATGCACCCACACCGTCGAACCCTCGGGCGCGAGCTCGGCCGCCTTCGCGGCGAACAGGGCATTCACCTCGCGGTAGGCCATGTACTCGGGACGGTGATACGACGGTGTTACGACCGCATCGTGATACAGCGGCCAGAGCGCCCCATTGGAGAAGCCCTCGTAGAACTGCTCGACCTGACCCTCGGTCAGGGGCACGCCGACAATGCCGAGCCCGTCGATTTCCTCGGGCAGGGGAGGCTCAGACTCGGCACTGGCGCGGCCGCTCCATCCGATCCACGTGGCCGGTCGGCCCGCCAACGCAGGCTCAAGAGCGCTGACGAGGCCCCCGGGGGCACGATGCCACGTGGCCCCCGTCGAGTCGTCGGCGTACTCGACGGGGAGTCGATTCGCGACGACCACGAGCTGGATGGGACGAGCAGCCTCTGGGTCACTCGGCGCTGTGGTCATGCTCCATCCTCTGGCGACTCACTCCGAATGCCAATCCCCCCTCGTCGATCTGGCGTGATTCCATGCCTCGGGGCTCACGGCTGGTTCCATCGGATGGGGACTGGTTGGGGCGCGCGTTCGGGGTGGACGTTGCGTGCCCGGCAGTGCCACGCGTCGAATCCGACGAGCAGGCCCATGACGGGGATGATTATCGTGCCCCCCGGCCCTCCTGACGTCGGTCCGCCCCCAGGCACGCCACCGGGCCCGCCTCCTGAAGCAGGGCACACTCAGGCACAGCAGCGCTAGGCGGTCTACAGCGCGTGCTTGTCGGGACCCTGCAGGAGACCGAGGTCGAGCAGTTCGAGCGCCAGGAGCACGACGCCGGCCACGGCCAGGCCGGCCATGACCAGCAGCGCCGCGGCGAGGACGAACAACGCCAGCTCAATCGCGATGCGGACTCCGACCGGCGACTGAACGGGACGGCGCGGCGACAGCAGCACCGCCCAGAGCGCGATGACCGCCGCACTGAGCAGCACCCCCGTCACCCAGCCGAGCGGTCCGTCGATCAGTCGGACGGCGGACACGGTGAAGGATGACCAGAGTGCGAGCTCCAGCACGAAACGCAGGGTGATGAGGGCGAGCACGGCGGCACTGGGCCGGCTCACGGGCTGCTCGTCTGTCACCCGAGGATGATGACAGGCGCGGCCCCGGGAGAGCGTTCGGGATAGATTCCGGGGATGCCACGTGTCTCCTCCCGCGCGCGCCGCACCCCCGTTGCCGCCGCCCTTGTCGCCGTCGTGACCGCAATGCTCGTCGCCTCGACGGGAGGGACCTCAACGGCGGCCGATCTCGGCCTCGACGGGCCTGTGCCGATGACGGCGCAGCAGGGCGACGCCCCGGCGGATCCGAGCCAGGCCGCGGCCATCGCGCGCACCATCCGCACGTCCATGCGCGACGACCACCTCAGGG